>NZ_JASNFO010000007.1:0-82623 GCF_032027725.1 Pseudofrankia coriaricola
CGCGGGGGGGGGGCCCCCCCCGCCGCCCCCCCCGACCAGGTCGTCCGCGGGCGGCGCGTCCACCTGGTCGGACGGTATGTCGATCTTGTCGGCGGGGCCTTCGATCGCCAGGTGTGGTGTGAGGCGGTCGGCCCAGCGAGGATATGCCCACACCCGGTCGCCGATCATCCGCAGGAGCGCCGGGACGAGGATCATGCGCACGACGAAGGCGTCCACGACGACCGCGAGGGCCAGGCCGATGCCGATGCAGGAGACGATCCGCTGGCCGCTGAACCCGAACGAGGAGAACACGCACAGCATGATGACGGCGGCGGTGGCGATGACCTTGGCGGTTTCGGCGACACCCACGCGGATCGAACGCGTGTTGTCGCGTGTGTGCGCCCATTCCTCGCGGATGCGGCTCACCAGGAACACCTGGTAGTCCATCGACAGGCCGAACATCACCCCGACGACCATGATGGGGACGATGTAGGAGATCGGCGCGCCGTCTCCGACGCCGAGCAGGTTGCTGGCCCAGCCCCACTGAAAGATCGCGGTCAGTGCGCCCAGGCCCACGAGGATCGTCGCCAGGTTGCTGACCGCCCCGACCAGCGGCACCAGCAGGCTGCGGAACGCGAGCACCAACAGCAGGAATCCGAGGCCGGCCACCAGCACCAGGTAGAGCGGCAGCTTGCTCATCAGCGCGTGCGCGATGTCGATGTTGGTCGCCGTCTGGCCACCGACGGACACCTGGAGGTGGCTGCCGGTCTTGGCGGCCGGGATCACGTCCCGCCGCAGGTGATCCACCAGGTCGACGGTCGCCTTGGCGCCCGAGCTGCTCGACGGCGTCACCTGGACGACCTGGATGCCGTCACCGGCGGTCGCGCCGACCGCGACCGAGGCGATGTCGGGCACCGACGGCAGCTGCGTGACCAGCACGTCCAGCGCCCGCGCGGAACCCGCGTCGGGAGTCTCGGCCACCAGCAGGAGGGTAGCGTCGATGCCGCCGCCGAACGCGGGGCTCATCAGCTCGTAGTACTGACGCGACGTCGAGCCGGCCGGGTCGCTGCTGGCGTCGGCCTCACCGACCCGCATCGACAGCACCGGGAGCGCGAGCGCGGCCAGTACGACCAGCGCGAGCACCGCCATCGGCGCGGGAACACGGGTGACGAGCGCTGCCCAGCGCCTGGCGGGCCCACGGCGAGCGTGCGCACGTCTCGATGTCGGCCCGCTCACCGCGGGCGCGCCGCTGTTGGACAGGAGGCGGCGCTGTCGGCGGGACAGCACGCGCGGGCCGAGGACGGACAGCAGCGCGGGCAGCAGGGTGATCGCTGCCAGCACGGTGAACAGCACGGTCACCGCGGCCGCCTGGCCCATGCCGGTGAGGACACCCATGCCGACAACGAACATCGCGAGCAGCGCGGCGATCACCGTCAGACCGGCGAAGATCACCGCTCGGCCGGAGGTGTTGCCGGCCTGCCCGATGGCGTCGGTCACCGAGGCTCCAGCCATCAGGGCCTTGCGGTGCCGGTCGACGATGAACAGCGCGTAGTCGATGCCGACGCCCAGGCCGATCAGCGACCCCATAGTGATCGACTCGCTGGACAGGTCGACGACGTGGGACCCGACCATGACGAACAGCAGCGAGGCGACCACGCCGACCACGCCGGTAATGATGGGAAGCGCCGCGGCCCAGGCGGAGCGGAACATCACCAGCAGCACCAGCAGCGCGGCCAGGATGCCGACGACCTCGGCGATGCCGCCCGCCTTGGTCTCGGGCGCGAACGCCTGCCCACCGGTCTCGACCTTGAGGTGGTCGTTCTCGATTGACTGGGCGGCCTGGCGGACCTGGGCGACATCGACGTCGTCGGTGACGGTCACGTCGGCGTAGGCCGTGTTCTGACTGGTGTTGAGCCGCGACGGGTCGCCGGCGGTGTAAGGGCTCGCGACGGCGTCGACGCCGGGCAGCGACGCGACCTTCGCGAGCATGCCGGCGACGTCGTCGCGCACCGGGGCCGAGTCGACGGCCTGTCCGGTGGCGTGCCAGACGATGCGGCCGGTCTCGGTCGAGCCGGCGGAGGTGCCGAGCAGGGTGTAAGCATGCGCCGACTCGCTGCTGGGCAGGTCGGCGACGGTCTTGAAGTTGGACCCCAGTCCGACGACGAGGCTGATCAGGACGACGACGGCGCCGGCCCACACCCCGAGAACGACGAGGCGATGCCGTGCGCACCACCGGGCAAGAACGGACACGGAACTGCCTTTCGCGAGCTCGAATGTGACACCTCACGGTCCCGCCAAGGCTGCCCCGCGGCGTCCACCCTCTGCCGTCATCCGCGCATACCACGACCGCGGTACGCCATCGCAGGTCCTGCCTCAGCGGGCGTACGGGAGTCGTCGGGCTGGAAAGCTGTTCAGATTGGTATCGACACGCCGGTGCCGGTCGAACTGCCGTGCAGTTGCAGCCGGTTCAGTCTTGCTCCCCTGGGGATGTCGAAGACCAGCCTGCCGTGTATCGACGCGCCAGGGCCGGCCGACTGCCATACCGTCTCGCCGAGCAGATAGAAACGAGACAGGTAATCGGCTGAGTGGCGGCCACCGGTGGAGTCGTATGCGTACTGGTTGGCGTTCTGCAGCTGGCGCGACGATTCGCCGACATTGCGGATCGTCATCGTCACCAGGCAGAACTGGCCGTTCGCGCGGCGTGCCAGAAAATCGGGGCCGAGCTGTTCGACGCCGCATTCGACGCCCTCGACGGTGAACTGCAGCCCACCGTCGCGGAAGCTGTCCGGACTCGGCGAGGGGGTCGGCTGCGCCGAGGAGACCGGGGCGGCGGCGGGCGCCGCGGCGGCGGACAGAGCCGAGGACTGGCCGCGGTGTCGCACCGCCACCGTCAACATCGTCGCGAGGGCCAGCAGCAGCACCCCGCCGACGAGCAGGACGGATCTGCGCGCCGGTGGCCGCCGCGGCAGCCACGTCCGGGTCCGCGGTAGCCGCGTCTGTGTCCGTGGAAGCCGTGGTGGGGTGCCGGTGAGGCCCAGCAGCCGGATCGCCGGGTCGGTGGACTGGTCGTCCGGGCGACGCTGGACCAGGCACAGGAGCAGATCCCGGGCAGTGGGCCGGGACGACGGGTCCTTCGCGAGAGCGTTCCAGACAAGATCATCCAGCTGCTCGGGAAGACCGGCCAGATCGGGCTCGGCGCTGGTGATACGCCGGGCCACCTCGAGGTCGGTCTCACCGCCGAACGGGTGCCGGCCGGTGGCCGCGCAGGCGATGAGCATGCCCCAGGTGAACACGTCGGCCGCCGGTCCGATCGGCTGGCCGTTGACCTGCTCGGGTGCCATCCAGCCCGCCGAGCCGAACCCCCAGTCGGTGGGCTTTGCCAGGCCGCCGTCCAGCGTCTGGGCAATGCCGAAGTCGATCACCCTCGGTCCGGACAGCGAAAGGATCACATTGCTGGGCTTGAGGTCCCGATGCACCAGGCCGGCATGGTGGATCGCGGTCAGCGCCGTCGCCACGCCGACCGCCAGCCCGGTGAGCGTGGAGGGGCTGAGCGGGCCGATGGCGACCGCCTGGTCGAGGCGGAGGCCGCCGATGAACTCGGTCACCAGATACGGCGCGAACGCGTCGGGGTCGGCATCGAGAACCTCTGCGGTGCAGAACGGCGCGACCCGGCGCGCTGCCTCGATCTCCCGCCGGAAACGGCGGCGGAACTCCTGGTCACTCGCCAGGTCCGGCCGGATCACCTTGACCGCGACGGCGCGGCCATCGGGGTCCCAGCCGAGGTAGACGGTGCCCATTCCTCCCTCGCCCAGCCTGCTGACGAGCGTATAAGGGCCGACCGCGTCCGGGTCGTACGGCGAGAGTGCCTCGCCCGGAACCGTCGTGGCGCCGGAGCGGCTCGTTGCCAGCGTCCGCTGGGTCACCGGGCCGTCCACGCCCGCCCGCCCCTGGCCGCGCGGTTTTCCATGGTCATCTTGTGGCTCACCTCCAGGTGGATATCTGCTCGCTGGCCTGTCGGCTCGGTGGTCCGTCGGCTCGGCGGTCTCAGCCTGGCGGTCGCGGCTCACCCGACCGCGCCGCCGCGCGGCCGGCGCTCAACAGCCCCGGAGCTGGGTCGTCGGGGTCTGCGTCGTGTCCAGGCTGAGGTCGTGGGCCTCCGCGGTGACCTCGATGCCGGACGGCGTCACCGCGGCCGACGTCACTTCCAGGTCCAACGGCAGGCTGGAAAGCGGTATGGCCACGGTGAGGGCCCGCACGGTGCTCGTGGGGATCCGCACGGCACCCAGTCCGTCGACGCCGAGCGCGGTGGGCGCGAGGGTGAGCTGGTTGTTCTCGACGGTGGCCCGCACGTCGCCGAACACCTTGACCTGCCCGACGAGCGGCACGTCCACCGGTGCCGAGATCCGCATCCCGTCGCTGGCCGCGTTCAGCCGGACGTCTCCGGGCTGGTTGGCGAGGTAGGCGTTGAGATCCGCGTAGGTGAGCCGCACCGAACCGACCACCTGATCGACCGGCAGCGTTTTCACGTCATTGCCGATCAGCTTGCTCAGCGGGAGGTGCACCCCTTTGACATGCACATTGATGTCGTCGACGCACACGTCGGAAACGGCGACCCGGCGAATGCGAAGGCCGATGTCCTTGTAGTCGCCCATGACCACCTGGGTCAGGAACGGGTATCCACCGACCGAGGCCGCCGGCTTGTTCGGCAGCTGCTGGCTCTTCTGAATCTGGCTGACCATCTGGGAGGCCGCGAGGTGAGCCGCCAGCCGGTCCATCGCCCCGAGCACGATGACCAGAAGGACGAGCGAGGCCGCCAGTATCCGGCGCCACCTGCGGCGGCGGCCGGGCTCGACGGCGGCTGCCTGCGCGCCAGCCGGTTCCTCCACGTTCAGCGGCGATGGGCCTGTCCCCGGCGTCTCCACCCAGTTCGGATCTTGCTGCCGCCACGCCTCGTGATCGCCCGCCTCGCGGGACCGCGGCGATCGGACGGGCGGCGGCGGATGGCCGACTGGACGCGGGACGGTAGCCACGGAAGGTGCCTCCAGAATGAGCTTGGGTACCTACCACGCTCTCTGGGATGGCGCCTCCCGTCGTCATCCGTATGTGGACACTTCCGCCTACCGCAGACGTGGTACCTGGACCGACGGCGGGCAGCCGCGATCAGTGCACCGACTCGGCGACCACCCGCCTGGGCCGCGCCGCCACCTACTACCTGCGCTGCCCGCCCGACATCTACCTGCGCGCGACGTCGCCCTACCCGGCGACCGCGGCGAAGACGTCGTGGTCCGCGGCGGCCGTTCCGAGCCGTTCCAGGAGCGAGGCGGTGATGGGCGGGTCGACCTTGACCGTGACGCCCCAGAGGTAGAAGCCGTGCAGGACGCCGCGGCCAAGGAGGTTCCACGCCTCGTCCCAGGCGGGCGCCTCAATCCCGGCCGCCCGCAGGCGGTCGAGGTAGTGCGCGAGAAGGTCGCGTTCGTGGCTTCTGCGGTCCGCGACGCTCAGCACGGAAGCAATGTGATAGCCGACGTCGAGGTACCAGGGCCCGCGCTGCACCAGCTGCCAGTCCATGAACGCGGGCCGCCCACGGCCGTCGAGGTAGAGGTTCCCGATGTGCGGGTCGCCGTGGATCACGGTCCAGGGCGAGGCGCCGGTGACCTCGTCCGCCAGGGTTCGGTAGCACGACACGAGGCGCTCGGCGTCGCGGGCCTCGTCGGGGACGCCGGCTCCGATCCAGCAGGCGAAGTTCGCGGCGATCTCGGTAAGGCCGCGTAGCCGCAGGTACAACTCCATGCGGTTGCGCAGCCAGCCGACATCGGCGAGGGCCGGATCCGCCCAGGTGCTGGCATGCAGGGTGGCCAGCTGCTCCAGGCTCGCGGCTGCCTGGTCCGGGGTGAACTGGCTCAGCCCGTCGAGGAAGATCGCGCCGTCGGTGACCACGTCCTCGGTGATGAGGATGTTCCTGCCTGTCTGAGCGTCGACGTCCGCGAAGACGCTACGCAGGGTGCGGACGCCGGCACGGCCGGCCAGGTCCCGGTAGAAGCTGGTCTCGGGTATACCCGCGGCGCTGGCGGGCCGGTTGACCTCGCCGAAATAGCCCTTGGCGCACAGATGCGGAGACAGCCCGGACGGAACCCCTCCGGCGCACTCGATGTGGAACCGGGCGTTGGTCGAGACACGGCTGACCACCGGGCCCGGTGTGACCGCGGTGACCTCGATCCCGGGGAAACGGGTTCCCAGTGCCTCGCTCAGCCAGCGAGGCGACAGCACGTCGGCGAGGTTCTCGGGTAACGCGACCCTACGGTCGGTGGACTCGGGCACGATGCGTCCTCCTAGGTCAGGCACGGTCGGACGGGAATTCGGACGGGAATTCGGACGGGAATGGTGACTGCCGACAGATCCAGAAGCAGGCTCCCTTGGGCTGTTCGGGATGCGCGGTCAGCTCCGCGATAGCTCTCGGCTTCACGATGACGCGGCGGCGCGCCCCGAGAGCCCGGAGCGCGCCGCCGCGGACACGACCGGAGGCCACCGGTCCGCCGAGCGCGGACCGGTGGCCGGGCCTGGCCGTCCATGGCCTAGACTCCGGTGGCCGGGCCTGGCCGTCCATGGCCTAGACTCCGGCGACCTCGTATGTCGTCGGCCGTCCCTTGTCGTCGAGCGTGGTGATCAGCCCGCCGCGGACACACGCGGCCGGGAGGGCCGGAACCGCCTTGCCGCCGCACTGGAACCGCCGTCCGCCGGAGCCGGGCAGTTCCTTCTGGGGCATCGTCCTGATCGTTGCGGCGACCGTCTGCGGCGTGATGTCACCCTTGAGATCCGCCACAGCCGTCTGCAGACCGGCGACCGCCATGAAGGTGTTGATCCCGGCGATCTTGCTCGTGTCGATGCCCTGGCCGTAGGTCGTGGCGACAGCGTTGAAGAGCTGGGTCGACGGGTTGTCCGTGCCGAGCGGCGCCGCCGCGGCGAGGCTGATGCCCTTGAGCTGGCCGCCGGGAATGGCGGTGCGGGTCGCGTCGGTGATGCACTGCGCGATGGCCGAGATGGGACCGGTGAACCCGACGGCCTGCAGGCCCTTGAGGGCGCTGATGCAGAACGAGTCGTTACCCAGGATGAACACCGCGCCGCCGTCGGCCGCGATCTTCTGCATCTGCGGCGTCATGTCGGCGGTTCCCGGGGCGATGGCGACCATCTCGAAGTCGAGGCCCGCCTGGTCGAAGGCCGGGGCGGCGGATGCCAGCACACCCTTGGCGGCCGGCACGTCGATCACCACCGCGGTGACCTTCTTGACGCCCGCCTTCTTCGCGATGGTGATCGGGAGCCCGATGTCCTCGAAGGTCGGGTCGGAGAGCGTGAAGGTGCTCTTGGTGTCCTGGACTATGGCGGGAGCGCTGGCCAGGTAGAGCACCACGGGCACGCCCGCGTCGTGCAGCGGCGTCCAGGCGGCCTCCTGCGCGGCGACGCCGCCGACGACCACGGCGACGGCGTTCTGCTCGATCATCTGGTTGGCGCAGTCGGCGGTCTTCGACGGGTCGGCCTGCGATTCGCAGGTCACCATCTCGATCGGCCGGCCGCCGATGCCGGAGCGGTGCTCGTTGAGGTAGCTCGCGGTGGCCTTGGCCACCTGGATCTCGACGGACTGGTCGGCGATGGCCGACTTCCCGTCGGAGATGAGGCCGATCTTCACCGAAGCGCCGGTCGCCTTCGCCACGGGTCCCAGCGCGTTGGTCGCGGGTGTGGCGCTGGCGTTCGTCCCCCCGTCGCCGGGCGCGTCGGAACCGCCGCCGCAGGCCGAGACGAGCAGCAGGCTCGCCGCCAGCCCGCCAGCCAGAGCGGTTAAGCGGACCGCGGTCGTGCGCGTTGCCACCTGTCTGCGCCGTGGTGCGCCTTGGTGTGGGCCGTTGTGCCGCATGGGCGAGTACCTCGTTTCGCTAGTTCGTCCCGGACGTCGAGACCGGAGAGGCAGCAGTGATCGGAAGCCGTGGTCGGCCACGACGGTCGCCGTCGCCGTGGCTCGCGGCGCCGGGACCTGGGGCGTTGGCTGGCTGGTGGCTGTGAGGAGGATCGCAACACCCTCGAGAGAAGTCAACGTTCCGCATAACGCGATACGAGGACTTCCCAAACCGAACTGGGCGACCTACAGTCGGCGGTCACCGGCAGTCGGGCGGTCGCTGGGCGGCGCCCCCATCTGACCGGCATGGCCAGCCGGCCCCAGCCCAACGAGCCGGGCGTGCTCGTCTCGATCAAGAAGAGGAGGTGGCTCGTGGGGAAGGGTGCCTTCGACGGCTTACGCGTCGTCGAGCTCGCCCAGTGGGTGTTCGTACCCGTCGCCGGCGCGTTGCTGGCGGACTGGGGGGCCGACGTGATCCGGGTCGAGCGGCCCGAAGGTGACCCGTACCGCGCGCTCGCCACCCAGGGCATCGGCACCGACAGCGGCGGGGTGAACCTCTCGGTCGCGCTGGCGAACCGCGGCAAGCGTTCGGTCGCGCTGGACCTGCGCACCGACGCCGGCCGCGCCGCGCTCGACCGGCTGCTGGCGACGGCCGACGTCTTCCTGACCAACTTCCGGCCCGGCGCCCTGGACCGTCTCGGCCTCGGTGCCGACGACCTGACCGGGCGCTTCCCCCGGCTGGTCTACGCCCGGGGCCATGGCTTCGGCGTGCGCGGCCCGGGCGCTGACCGGCCCGGGTACGACTCGTCCGCCTTCTGGGCGCAGGGCGGGATGGCGCACGTGCTAACGCCGCCGGACCGGGATGCGCCGATCGGTCAGCGCGGCGCGATGGGCGACCGCAACGGCGCGATGGCGCTGGCCTTCGGCATCGCCACGGCGCTGCTGCGCCGTGAGCGGACCGGTGAGGGCGGCGTGGTGGACGTCTCGCTGCTGGCCACCGCGATGTGGACGCTGTCCTCCGACGTGCTCGCGGCTCTGACCGGCGGACGACCGCGCGCCGCGACCGGGAGCGGGGGGTACGTCAACCCCCTGGTCGGGGCGTACCGGACGAGCGACGGGCGGCACATCCAGCTCGTCTTCCTGGAGGCCGACCGCTACTGGGACGGCTTCTGCCGCTTGGTCGGCCGCGAGGACCTGGCCACCGACCCGCGCTTCGCGGACCTGCGCGCCCGGGCCGAGAACCGGGACGCCTGCGTCGACGAGCTGGAGGCCGAGTTCGCGAAGCGGTCCTTCGTCGAGTGGCAGGACCTTCTCGGCCGGATCGACGCGCCGTGGGCTCCCGTGCAGGCCGTCGAGGAGCTGCTCGCCGACCCGCAGGTGCTCGCCAACGACTACCTGGGTGAGGTGGACCCGGACGGCGGTCCTGCCTACCGGCTGCCGAACGTGCCGGTGCAGCTCGACGGCCGGCCCCCCGCGCTGCGGCGCGCCCCGGAGCACGGCGAACACACCGAGGCGATCCTGCTCGACCTCGGCTACACCTGGGAGCAGATCACCGAGCTCAAGGACGCCGGAGCGATCCCGTGACGGCGCCGCGACCTCGCCCGGCCGAACCGAAGCCGGCCGAACGGCACGCCGCCGAACCGCGTCCGGCTGCGTCCGGGGCGGTCCCGCCGGTGGAGGGCCGGCCGCTTCCGGTCCCGGACGCGGTGTCGGCCGCCTACTGGGACGCCGCGGCCAGACATGTTCTGACCACAGCCCGGTGCGCGCGCTGTCGCGCCTTCGCGGTCCCGCCCGACCAGGTCTGCCCGGCCTGCGGAAGCTCCGACCCCGGTTTCGCCTTCGAGGAGGTCAGCGGGCGGGGGGTGGTCCGCTCCTGGACGGTCGTCCGGCAGTCGAACCTGGCGGGGTTCGCCGCCGACGTGCCGTTCTATCTCGTCGACGTCGAGCTCGTCGAGCAGCCCGAACTGCGCATGATCGGCCGTCTCCTCGACGGGGCCGCCGCCGGGCCGCGGCTCGGTGCCCCGGTCGCGGTGGCGTTCGAGGACGTTGCGCCCGGCGTGGCCGTCCCGGCCTTCCGGCTCGCGGGGACACCATGAGCCCCGGGTCCGGCGCGCGCGGCCGGGTCGCGATCGTCGGCCACGGGCACAGCCAGGTGTGGCGGCACGCGCCGCGGGCGCTGGGCGCCGTCGCCGTCGACACCGCACGGGCGGCCATCGAGGACGCGGGACTGAAGCCCAGCGACATCGACGGGTTCGTCACCGCCCCGCTGTTCCCGACAGCCGGGGCGCACACCGTCGAGGACGGGGTCAGCACGGTCACGGCACAGTGGCTAGCCGACCACCTCGGCGCCGCGGCCAGGTACGCGGCTGGGTTCCAGGGCATCGGGCAGCTGCCCGGAGCCGTGGCGCTCGCCGTCGGCGCCATCGTCAGCGGCGCCGCCGACCACGTGCTGCTTCACCGGGCCCTGCACAACCCGCCGGGCCGCTATCACGGCAACCCGATGCGGACCGCCGGGGGCGCCCAGCAGTGGACCGCGCCGCAGGGGTACTTCGGGCCGTTGCCGATGATCGCGCTCCCGTACAACGAGTACCTCCAGCGCCATGGCGCCCGCCGGGAAGCGATGGCGACGGTGGTGGCCGAGGCGCGCAAGAACGGCGCGCGGATCCCGTGGTCCTACTGGTACGGGAAACCGCTCAGCCCAGACGACTACCTGTCCGCTCCGATGATCAGCGATCCGGTCTGCAGGTACGACTGCGACCTCCCGGTCGACGGGGTTGCGGCGTTCGTCCTGACGTCCGCCGAACGGGCCCGGGACCTGCCACACCGGCCGGTTCACATCGCCGGGTGCGCCTCCGCCGCCCCGCCCCGCCACAGGTTGCCGCTGCACTGGCCGCTCGACGACATCATGGCGGCCGGCACGGGGCTGGTCGGCCGGCTGTGGGAGGCGGCCGGGGTCCGACCGGGCGAGGTGGACCTGCCGCAGCTCTACGACGGCTTCTCGCCGTTCGTCTACTTCTGGCTCGAGGCGCTGGGGCTGTGCCCCATCGGCGAGGCGCACCGCTTCGTCCAAGACGGCCGGATCGACAGCGACCTGCCGGGCGGCCTGCCGGTGCTCTCCGGCGGCGGCGCCCTCGGCAACGGTCGCATGCACGGCGTTCCCCAGATGCTCGAGTGCTACCTGCAGCTGTCCGGCCGGGCCGGACCGCGCCAGCGTGCGCGCGCGACGGTCGGCGTCGCCTGCCAGTCCTCACCCCACTTCGGCGGCGCGGTCGTCTACACCGCCGAACCGACCTGAGAACCGTCACCTTCAACAACCCGCGCGTTTCGCGGCCGCGTCCACGCCCGCGAACGGGTCGAGCCGGCCCGACTCGCGTGGCGCCGACCAGCGTCGGCGCACCCCTGACACAGGAAGGAGCGGGCCTCGTGACAAAGATCCTCGCCGAACGCCGCTCGTACATCGCCGGCAGCTGGGCCGACGGCGACGCGACGTTCGACATCGAGAACCCGGCCGACGAGTCGACCGTGGCGAGCGTCGTGGCGGCGTCGCCCGCCGACGTCGAGCGGGCGGTCCTCGCGGCGCGAGACAGTTTCGACCGGGGAGTCTGGGCCGACGCGCCGGTCACCGAGCGCGCCGCGGTCCTGCGCGCCTTCCTCGACCAGATCGAGACCTGGCACGCGCCACTGGTAGCCACCATGATCGCCGAGGCGGGCCAGCCGACCGCCTTCGCCGAGCACGCGCAGTACCAGGCCGGGATCGCGCTCGCCCGCGCCACCATCGACCTGTACCTGTCGATGGCGCACGAGCAGGCCAGCCCGGTCCCACTCGACGAGCTGGTACGCGCCAGGCTCACGGCGAGCGTGCGCCGCCACGAGCCGATCGGTGTCGTGTCGGCGATCACGCCCTACAACGGCGCGATCATCATGGCGTTCCAGAAGCTGTTCCCGGCGCTGATGGCCGGGAACTCGGTCGTGCTGCGGCCGAGCCCGCTCACGCCGCTCTCGTCGCTGGTCTTCGGCACCGCCGCGGACGCCGTGGGCCTGCCGGCCGGTGTGCTCAGCGTCGTCGTCGAGGACGGCTCCGCCGGCGCCGAAGTGCTCACCACCCATCCCGCGGTCGACATGGTGTCGTTCACCGGCTCGACCGCGGTCGGCCGCCGCATCCTCGCCCAGGCCGCCCCGACCGTGAAGCGGGTCGCGCTCGAGCTCGGCGGCAAGTCGGCGCAGATCTACCTGCCGGACGCGGTGGACCGCGTCGCCGCCGGCGCCACGGCGGTCGTGGCGATGACCGCGGGCCAGGCGTGCGTCGCCGCCACCCGCATCCTCGTCCCCGCGGACCGCAAGGACGAGGTGGTCGACACCGTCTCCCAGACGTACGCCGCCCTGGTCGTCGGCCCGCCGACCGACCCGGCGGCCACGATGGGCCCCCTCATCAACGACGCCGCCCGCGCCCGCTGCGCCACCATCGTCGCGGCGGCCGAGCGGCACGGCGGCAAGATCGCCCTCGGCGGCGGCCGGCCGGCCGGGCTCGACCGTGGTTACTACGTCGAGCCGACGGTCCTCGACCTGCCCGACAACGCCAACCCCGCGGCGCGGGAGGAGATCTTCGGCCCGGTGGTGAGCGTGCTCGGCTACCGCGACCTCGACGACGCGGTGCGCATCGCCAACGACAGTCCCTACGGCCTGTCCGGCCAGGTCTACGGCAGGGACCTGGCGGCGGCGACGGCGGTGGCCCGCCGGCTGCGCACCGGAGCGGTCAACGTCAACGCGAGCCTCTTCAGCGCCTACGCGCCGAGCGGCGGCTACAAGCAGAGCGGCCTCGGCCGCGAGCGCGGGCCCGACGGCATCCGGGCCTTCCAGGAGGTCAAGCACATCGCCATCGGCGAACTGCACTAGGGCGCTCCCGGGGACCCACCGACCCAAAGGAGAAGAAATGACCTCGGACCTGAACCTCGACTGGCTGATCTCGGTCGACGACCACGTGCTGGAACCGCCGCACCTGTGGGTCGACCGGGTCGCCGCCAAGGACCGCGACCGCGCTCCCCACATGGAGTTCGACGACGACGGCATGGACGTGTGGGTCTATGACGGCAAGCGGTTCCCCTCCTCGGGCCTGTCCGCGGTGGCGGGCAAGTCGAAGGAGGAGTTCTCCCCAGAGCCGCTGTCCTACAGCGAGATGCGCCCGGGCTGCTACGACGCCGCCGAGCGCCTCAAGGACATGGACCAGGCCGGGGTCCTCGCGTCGCTGTGCTTCCCGACGCTCCCTCGGTTCTGCGGGCAGATGTTCTACGAGGCATCCGACCGGGACTTCGGGCTGGTCTGCCTGCGTGCCTACAACGACTGGATGCTCGAGGAATGGTGCGGCGCGGCGCCTGGCCGCTACATCCCGCTCGTCCTGATCCCGTTGTGGGACCCCGCCCTGGCCGTCAAGGAGATGGAGCGCTGCGCGGCGAAGGGCGCGACCACGTTCGCGTTCTCGGAGAACCCGGAGCCGCTGGGCCTGCCGACGATCCACGATCCGTCCGGCTACTGGGACCCGGTCATGGCCGCCGCCAACGACCTGCGGATGGTGGTCTCGATGCACGTCGGCTCGTCGTCCCAGGTACCGAAGATCGCCTCCAACACTCCGTTCATGGCGAACCTCACCTGGGGCGCCATGCGGACCTCCGGAACCATGCTGTCCTGGCTGTTCTCCGGCATGTTCCAGCGCTTCCCCAAGCTGAAGATCGCCCTGTCCGAGGGCGAGATCGGCTGGATGCCGTACTACCTGGAGCGCGCCGAGCAGGTCCTCGACAAGCAGCGCTACTGGGTCCAGCGAGGCACGAAGTTCGCGGACCACGACGGCGTGACCGGCGTCGACCTCGACACCCTCGACATCCGCGCCACCTTCCGCGACCACATCTTCGGTTGCTTCATCGAGGACCACCACGGCATCGCCAGCCTCGCCGAGATCGGCGAGGACAACATCATGTGCGAAACCGACTACCCGCACTCCGACTCCACCTGGCCCAACTGCATCCAGACCGTGAAGAACATCATCAGCCGCCTGCCGGCCGAAACCCAGTACAAGCTGCTGCGCGGCAACGCCGAACGCCTCTACCGGTTCACCCCCGCCACCCCACCCGTGCTGGCGGGGATACGTGGCCAGGTGATCCGATGACGACCACCCATCTTCTCGACCGGGACCGGGTCCGCCGGCTGTTCGACCTGCGCAGCAGCTACAACACCTATGTCGGCGGCGACTTCACGGCCGACCCCAATCCCGTCTGGCGGGAGCTGCGGGAGCGGGCCGTTGTCCACGAGGGCACGGTCCATGAGCTGACCGGCTACCAGGGGCACGCCTTCTTCCACGGCCTGCCGGAACCGGACCGCCCGCACTTCTCCACGTTCAGCTTCGCGGCGTGCGACGAGGTCTACCGGAACGAGGAGCTGTTCTCCTCGTCGACGGGCGAGGCCGGCCCGGACGACGGCATCGGGTTCGAGTCCAGCATGCTGACGATGGGCGGGAACCGGCACCGCCGCTACCGCGCCCTCGTCCAGCCGTCGTTCGTGCCGGCGAAGGCCAAGTGGTGGGGCGGCAGATGGATCGAGGAGACGGTCCGTGACCTGATCGACGGCTTCGTCGACGAGGGCCGCGCCGAGCTCAACGTCGACTTCTGCGCCGCCATCCCGGTACTGACGATCACCAGCAGCTTCGGCGTCCCGGTCGACCAGGCCCTGGCGTTGCGGGAGGTCCTCAATCAGCCGGCGAAGGTCGTCGAGATCATCGCCCCGATCGTCGCCGCGCGCCGCGAACAGCCCCAGGACGATCTGATCAGTGTCCTCGTCGAGGCGGAGATCACCGACGAGGACGGAGTCAGGCATCGGCTCTCCGACGCCGAGATCTACTCGTTCGCCATCCTGCTGCTGCTCGCGGGCTCCGGCACGACCTGGAAGCAGATGGGCATCACGCTGACCGCCCTGCTGACCCGGCCGGACGTGCTGGCCGCGGTCCGCGAGGACCGTGCGCTGCTGCGCGCGGCCATCGAGGAATCGGTGCGCTGGACGCCCACGGATCCGATGTTCTCCCGCTGGGTCACCCGGGATGTCGACTTCCACGGCGTGCACCTGCCCAAGGGGTCGGTGCTGCACCTGTGTGTCGGTGCCGCGAACCGGGACCCGGCCCGCTGGGAGCGCCCGGACGAGTTCGACATCACCCGCCCGCTGAAGCGCTCGCTCGGCTTCGGCGGCGGCCCGCACATCTGCCTGGGCATGCACGTCGCCCGCGCCGAGATGGCGGTCGGCATCGGCGCGTTGCTGGACCGGCTGCCGAACCTGCGGCTCGACCCGGACGCGCCGCCGCCGGCGTTGATCGGGATGTACGAGCGCGGCGCGACCGAGATCCCCGTGCTGTTCGGCTGACGCCGGCCACGGGTCACCAGAAGGGCATCTCCATGAACTCACCGGGCTACCGGCCTCCCGACCTCGCCCTCGTGGGCCCCGAGCATGTGCGGCGCTACCAGGAGACCGGCGGCGAGGTCGGCTACGAGTGGAACGGCGTGCCGATCCTGCTCCTGACCACGACCGGGCGGCACAGCGGCCTGCCCCGGACCACGGCGCTCATCTTCGCCCGCGACGGGGACGACCACCTGGTCGTGGCCTCCAAGGGCGGATCTGCCGAGCATCCCGAGTGGTACCGGAACCTGGTCGCCAGACCCGAGGTCGAGATCCAGGTCCGCGCCGAGCGGCGGAAAGTCCGCGCGGCTACGGCCGCGACCGCGGACAAGCCGCGGCTATGGGAGATCCTGACGGCGATCTGGCCGAACTATGACACCTACCAGGCGCGCACGGAGCGGCCCATTCCCGTCGTGGTGCTGTCGCCTGCCGAGCAAAGGTAACGTTCCTGTCATGAGCAGGGCCGAACGCGCCGCTGAGCGGTCGCCGGTGATGTCTCGCGCTCGCTCGCGAACCATCCAACAGACGCGCGACCTTGTCGACGCCGCCCGCCGCCTGATCGCCGTCAAGGGATCCTCCTTCACGACGCAGGACCTCGTGAAGGAGGCGGGCGTGTCCATGCAGACCTTCTACCGGCACTTCGCCGGAAAGGACCAGCTGCTCCTCGCCGCCATCGAGGACATCGTGGCTGAGTCCACCGAGGGATACGAGCAGGCCGCGCGCGAGCTCCCCGACCCGATGGCACGGCTGCGACACCATCTCCTGTCGGTCGTCGCCCCACTGACCGACAATCCATCCCTGGCCCGGTTCGTGACCTCCGAGCACTGGCGGCTACGCGAGCGATTCCCGGACGAGATAGCAGCCGCCGACCGGCCCTTCGTCGACCTGATCGAACGAGACCTGAGAGCGGCTCAGGACGCGGGCCTGCTGCCACCGAGCGACTCCGGACGGGACGCGGAGACGATCGCCCAGTTCGCGATGTCCGTGTTCCACCACTACGCGTTCGCCCGCGGGCCCCGGCCACTGGACGACCTCGGCGACTACCTCTGGGACTTCTGCCTGGGCGGCATCAGCCGTTCGGGCGTTCCCAGCCGAACACCATGATCCACGACAGATCGCTCGAGCCTGGGGTGGACACCGCCGGCGGGTCCGTCGAGGAACGCCCCAGCTCCACCCACTAGTCGCCTGTTTCTCGGCCGAGCGCCGCGCCCATCGCGCGGTGGGTTCCAGGCGGTCCCACAACCCTGCCGGGGACGGCGCCAGCATCGCGAACAGCCGCGTTGTCGCGCTGCGTGGGCGACATCGCCGGCGGCCCGTTCCGTCAACCGAACGTCGCCGCGCCCTCACCGACGGCGCAGTCGGTCCCAAGGAGACCCCATGTCAGCACAGCGATGGCCGGTCCGACCAGTACCGGTCGGCTTGACCGCCGAATGGCGGCGAGCCGGCCTGTGGGACGACACGACGTTCGGCGCGAAGATCGACAGGGCTCTTCGCGACCACGCCTCGCAGGACTTCCATGTCCATTCACTGGAGCGGCCCTGGAAGGGGACCTTCGGCGAGCTGCGAGAGCGGGCGCTCGCGGTGGCCGGTGGGCTGGCCGCGCGCGGAGTGCGCCCAGGCGACGCGGTCGCCTTCCAGCTGCCCAACTGGGCGGAGGCCGCCGTCGTCTTCTACGCCTCCTCTTTCCTAGGCGCCGTCGTGGTACCGATCGTGCATTTCTACGGCGTCAAGGAGGTCTCGTACATCCTTCGCCGCACGGAGGTGGTCGCGTTCGTCACGGCGGCTCGGTTCGGGCGACGCGACTTTCTGGCGGATCTCCCGAAGGTCGTGGACGGCGTCCACTCACTGAAGACAGTGGCGGTCGTCGGGGGAGCCGACGGACCGCTGCCCGCGAACGCCGTGCCCTTCGACGCGTTGGCGACCGGCCCCGCCCTGGCCGGGCCGGTCGACGCCGACCCGGACAGCGCCGTGGTCGTCGCCTACACCTCGGGCACGACGGCCGATCCGAAGGGAGTCGTGCACTCCCACAACACACTCGGAGCGGAGCTCCTGCACCTCGACTACATGAACGCCAGCGGTGGGCTGCCCTCGCTGGTCGGCGCCCCTGTCGGTCATTTCATGGGCATGCTCACCGGGCTTCTCCTGCCCGCTGTCAATGCCATGCCGGTGCACCTGATCGACGTCTGGGACCCCGCTCGGGTGCTGTCCACCATCCTGACCTGGGGACTGGCGGCCGGGACCGGGTCGACGTTCTTTCTCACGAGCCTCCTGGACCACCCCGACCTGACCAACGACCACCTAAGCCTTATGCGCAACGTCGGGCTCGGCGGATCGGCCGTGCCAGTAACCGTCGCGGAACGGGCGACCGCGGCCGGGATCTCGGTGCTGCGCAGCTTCGGTTCGACCGAGCACCCGTCGATCACGGGATCGCGGCACAAGGACGACGCCCGGTGGAGGCTGCGCACCGACGGCCCACCGATGCCCGGAGTCGAGATCAGACTGCTCGACGACGACGGTCGACCGGTGCCCTTGGGCACGGCCGGGGAGATCTGGTCACGTGGGCCGGACTGCTGCGTCGGCTACACCGATCCGGAGCTCACGGCCCGCGCGTTCGATGCCGACGGCTGGTACCGCACCGAGGACGTCGGCGTGCTCGATGACGACGGGTGCCTCACGATCACGGACCGCAAGAAGGACATCATCATCCGGGGTGGCGAGAACGTCAGCGCGGCCGAGGTCGAGGAGCTGCTGCTGCGGACCGTGCCCGGCCTTCTGGAGGTCGCTGTGATCTCGATTCCGGACGCCCGGCTCGGCGAGAAGGTGGGCGCCGTGCTGCGGATGGCGCCAGGGACGCCCGCGCCCGGCCTCGACGACGTGCGCGGGCGGCTCCTCGACGCCGGCCTGGGCCGGCAGAAGCTACCGGAGTACCTCGCCGCGGTGGATGACTTCCCCCGGACGTCGACAGCGAAGATCGTAAAGGCGGCGCTGCGGCGTTCGGTCGGCGCGCGCCTGGCGGCCGCTGGACCGGGTTAGGAGAAGCTCTCGTCGGGCGCGCGGCCGCCGCTCCTCTTGGTGATCTTCGAAGTCACGTCGGTAAGTCGCTGGCCATAGGGCTCGACCTCCTGGGACCTCAGGTTTCGAGGGAAGCCACTGAGGGTCAACGCCAGGCAGACGCGGCCCGCGGTGTCGAAAATGGGCGCGCTGATCATGCTGAGCTGATGGGACTCGATGCCGTCGAGGTCGGCGAGAAGGTAGTCGTCGCGGGTGCTCATGGCCTGGAGTACGCGTTCGACCGCCGCGCGGACCTCGGCGTCGCCATCGTTGTCAGCGAGGGTGTGGAGCGCGGTGCTGAGGCCGTCGCGGCGATCGTCCTCGAGCGCGACGGTGTATCCGCGTCGGCGGATCGTCTTGATGACGTCACGGTAGGCGCCGAGGCGGTGGTCGTCGAGACGAGTGTTGAGCCGTCGCAGCCACGATTCGACGGTTGCCGTTTCGGACCAGGCGACGAAGACCGTGCCCAGCGGTGGCGAGAGTGGCACCCGGGAGCCGGGCCGTGATCCCAGGCCGGCGGGTGCGTCGGCGTGGCTCTCCACGGCGAGGATCACGATGTCGTCGCCGTGGGCGGTGCTCGCGACGACCTGGACGCCGAGTTCGTCGCGAAGCCGGCGCATGTGTGGCCGGGCCAGCTCCAGCGCACGGCGTTCGGGCCCGCCGGCCGCGTCGCCGACCGCGATGAGGGCGGGTCCGAGACGGTAGGTCTTGTCGACGACGTCCCGCGCCAACCAGCCGGCGTCGGTGAGTGCGGCCAGCATGGCGTGGGCGGTCGCCTTGTTCAGGTCGAGGCGGCGCGCGAGGTCGGACAGGCCGAACAGTTGGTCGGGATGCGCGCTCAGGAAGGTGATGAGGGCGACGGTCCGTTCGACGCCGGGAGCTGGCCGGGGCATCAACGCACTCCTGTCATCGCTCGCGGCCGGCGACCGAGGCGCCGGACCGACCCGGCCGGCCCACGACTACCCCCGCGGCCCGCTGTCTCGGACGGCCGGCAGGCCGGGACGTCCGTCTTGTGAACGAGGTCGGGTCTCGCAAGGCTCTCGATCGCTATACCAAACATGCCGATTGCTATAGCGACCAGTGTAGGTCTGTGGGCGGCGATGTCAATGCCGGCCCGGACGGGTGAGATCTCGGTTGACACGGGCTCGCGAGGATGATTACGTTTGTTAAAACAATTCAAACGTTTGCTATTGCAAACAATGTGGACTCGGGGCCGCGAACACTCGGCCCGCGAACGCCGAATGCGAGGTCGTCATGACCGCCCTCGACCCAACTCCCTTCATCCACATGGCGCGCCGATGAGCCAGACCGAGGTGCACACACGTGCCTACCGCGACACACTCGGCACGTTCGCCACGGGCATCGCGATCGTCACCGCGGTCCACCCGACGGACGGCCCGGTCGGCCTGACCGCCAACTCCTTCAGCGCGGTCTCGCTGACTCCGCCGCTTGTGCTGTTCTGCGCTGCGCGGACCTCAACGACCTGGCCGGCGATCCGCGCCACCGGCCGGTTCTGCGTGAACATCCTCGCGGAGCACCAGGAGGAGCTGTCGCGCCAGTTCACCGGCCGGAGCGATGACCGCTTCCGAGGCATCGGCTGGCGGCCGTCGGGCTCCGGCGCGCCCATCCTGCCCGGGGTCGCGTCATGGATGGACTGCCGGATCGAGACCCTGCACGAGGCCGGCGACCACACGATCGTGATCGGCAGAATCGACGAACACGCGGTCGAGGATGAGCAGGTCACGCCGCTCCTGT
Source organism: Pseudofrankia coriaricola (assembly GCF_032027725.1). NCBI lineage: Bacteria > Bacillati > Actinomycetota > Actinomycetes > Frankiales > Frankiaceae > Pseudofrankia > Pseudofrankia coriaricola. The sequence continues at coordinate 20,102 of NZ_JASNFO010000007.1, forward strand.
ACTACCGCAGTCGATACGCGCGCCTCGGCGCCGGGTAGCTGTGAGCGGCTCTACGAGTGATCGGCGACGTTCCCGAGGGCGATGGTGGACATGCCCTTCCTATATGGCCGAGACGTGACCTCGGCGAGAGGAGCTAACGTGGTGATGAGCGAGGGCCGGCTGGCGGGCATGGTCGCCATGGTGAGCGGAGCCGGCCGCGGGATAGGGGAAGCCACGGCCACCCGCTTCGTCGAAGAAGGCGGAACAGTCTTCTTAGCCGACGTCAACGACCGGGCCACGGCGCTCCTCGCCGAACGGCTCGGTGAGTCAGCCATCGCCGTCCATCTCGACGTGACCGAGGCCGAATCATGGTCGCGGGCCGTCGAGCTGGTGGTCGAGCGTTTCGGACGCATCGACGTACTGGTCAACAACGCAGGCATCGGGGCCGGGGGACCGTTACATCTCGCTCCTCTCTCCGAGCACTACCGCGTCATCGACGTGAACCTTCATGGAACGTTTCTCGGGATGCGGTCGGCGACCAGCGCCATGGCGGCGGGCGGCGGAGGATCGATCGTCAACATCTCGTCCATCGACGGCCTCGTCGGGATACGCAACCTGACCACGTACGTCGCGTCCAAGCACGCCGTGACCGGTATGACCCGCTCCGCCGCGATCGAGCTCGGCCCTCTGGGGATCCGCGTCAACTCAATTCATCCCGGAGTCATCTCCACCCCGTTGGTGATGGATTCTCCAGTCAAGGACCAGCTTGACGGCGTGGTGGCGAGGCAACCGATTCCAAGAATGGGACGGCCCGAGGAGATCGCCGCGATGGCCCTGTTTCTCGCATCGTCCGAGAGCTCCTACTGCACCGGCGCCGCATTCGTGGTGGACGGCGGCCATCTGGCGGGCCCGTGGCGGGAGGAGTATCAGTTCTGAACGCCGACACCAGAACCCGATTTCAGGTCCTTGCCCGGACGGACACGGACGGGGACGCGACCGCGGCGCAGAGGGGGCACCTCAGCTGAGGCAGCGCGGCAGGACGCGTCTCAGCTCCTGCCTACGCGCGCAGCGGGCGGAAGAACGCGCGAAGGTCCGCGACGAGGAGTTCGGGTTCCTCGGCCGGGGCGAAATGTCCCCCGGTGCTCATTCTCGTCCAGCGCACGAGGTTCGCGTGCCGTTCCGCGATGGCCCGTGGGATGTGGGTGAGCTCGCGGGGGAAGACGGCGATACCTGTCGGGGCCTGGAGAGTCGGCTGGCGCTCGTGGACGGGTTTCCATGGAGTACGGAAGGAGTCCGCGTAGAACCGCAGTGAGCTGCCGACGGTTCCCGTGAGCCAGTAGAGGGTGAAGCTCGTGATGAGTTCGTCCCGGGTGAAACGGCGCTCCACCTGCCCGTCGCAGTCGCTCCAGGCCCTTCGCCTGTGCAGCATCCATGCCGCCTGCCCGATGGGCGAGTCCTGAAGTGCCCAGGCGAGAGTCTGCGGCTCCAGGGTATGGGTGAGGAAGTGAGTGAGATTCGCCTGCTGGTCGCGGCGAGCATCGAAATAGCCGACCTCGTCCGCTGAGAAGTCGTCGCGGCGAATTCCACCCACGTCCACGCCGAGCAGCGCGGGATACGTAAGGTGTGCACCGACGAGGCGGTCAGCGTACTCGTGGGCGAGCTGGGCGGTCACGAACGCGCCGGAATCGCCGCCGTGCGCGCCGAACCGGTGGTAGCCGAGTTCGGCCATGAGAGTGACCCATAGTCGCGCGGTCTGCCGCCAGCCGATGCCAGCCCGCGACGGAGCTGAGAAGACCGAACCGGGAAGCGACGGCACGACGACGTCGAAGGCGTCCGCGGGGTCACCGCCGAAGTTCTCGGGGTGGGCGAGTGGCTCGATCACCTTCGCGAAGTCCCAGAAGGTCCATGGCCAGCCGTGGGTGAGCACCAGGGGGAGCGGCGCCGGCCCGCTGCCGCGCTCGTACAGCGCGTGAACGACTACTCCGTCGATCTCGCCCCGGACGTGGGGCCACCCGTTCATCGCCGCTTCGTGGCCACGCCAGTCGTACTCATTCCTCCAGTGTTCGATCAGGTCCCGTAGGTAGCGCCCGGAGACGCCGTAGTGCCAGTCGTCCGTTCCGGCTGCCTCATCAGCCCACACCGCGGTGCGTAACCGATCGCCAAGCAGCCTCAGCCGATCTTCGGCGATCCTTATCTCGAAGGGCTCGAATGTCACGGCGAACCGCGGTCGTCAGGATGGTCGTTGCTGAGTAAAGATGCCGGGCTCGCCGGAGTGGATCTCGATCCACTCGGCACCTTCGTCCCCGGCCCGCCACGAATAGAGCATGTCCGGGGTGTAGAAGCCCATGCCGGGGCCTACTGTCCGCCTGCCGAAGATCAGCTCGCCGCGCAGGATGTAGTTCAACTGGTGTGTCCCGTGGCGATGCGACTTGACCCGCTCACCTGGTTTCGCGGTCTCGTGGTAGACTGACAGGCTGGCTGACTGAAGGATGGTCCTCGTAACGAGGTCCCGGCCTAATAACTCGAGAAACCTCTCAGCCTCGGCGGACTCGCCGAGCTTCTCGACATTCGTGCGGCCCTCCAGCTCGTTGACGTCGAAAAAGAACTGTCGGGGCCTGTCCTGCCCGCGGTGGTCCTTGGCCTCGTCGGCCATGTGTCAGCTCCTTCCAGTCGATGGCTCGCTTGACCGCGGGTACCTGTCGTCCCATGCGCCCGTCCTCGGCTTGATTATTTTCCGGCTGACGGTGGCGTTGATCCACTTGGCGTGGCCGCGGACGCTGGCCGCGGTTCAGCGCGCACCGCACGCCGAGGCAACGGCGTTTCGTACATGGAACGGCGACCTCGCCCAGGGAACGTAGCGGCGCCTGGTCGCCGGTGTCAACGGGCCCGGACCGGCCGCGTCGAGGCCGTTGACATCGCCGAAGCGACGTCTACTGTTATTGCAGTATCAACCGGATCGTTTGCTATAACAAACGAGGTCGCGATGAAACTGGATTTGCTTTACGAGGTGGACGTCCCTAAGCCATGGGCGGGGCCCCATCCCCACGGCCAACGCGAGGCGGAGCAGGCCGCCTACCGCGAGGCCATCGCCCAGATCCGCCTCGCCGACGAGATGGGTTTCCACACGACCTGGCACGTGGAGCATCACTTTCGCGAAGGACGGTCGCACTGCCCGGCGCCCGAGGTTCTCATCGGAGCGCTCTCCCAGGTCACCGAGCGGATCCGGCTGGGGTTCGGCGTCACGCTTCTGCCGCACGCCTTCACGTCACCCGTCCGGGTGGCCGAGAAGGTCGCCACGGCCGACGTGCTGAGCAATGGGCGGGTCGAATGGGGAACCGGCCGCTCCACGCCCATGGAGCAGACCGCGTTCGGCGTGGACATCCCACAGAGCAAGGAACAGGTGCGAGAAGCGATCCAGGCCATCGTCGCGGCCTGGGAGTCGGAGTACTTCTCGTTCGAAGGGAAGTACTGGAAGTTCCCCGCGACGGGTGAGGTTCCGGTTCGTATGATCACGCCCAAGCCGGTGCAGGACCCGCATCCGCCCTGCTGGATGGCGGCGTCGAGCGACGGCAGCGCCGAGGCCGCCGGAGCGTTGGGCCTGGGTGTTCTCTCGCTGTCCATCATGCGGCCACTGGAGCAGATGGCGGCGACCATCCAACGCTATCGACAGGCCGCGGCCAACGCGCAGCCGATCACCCGCCTGGTCAACAACCGCGTCGCGGTGTACACGTTGGTCCACTGCGCCGACACTATGGCGCAGGCCGAAGCGAACGGGATCTGGGACGCCACCTGGTGGTGGTACAAGAACCTGGCCGAGTTCACGCTGGAGTGGGAATTCCCGCACGCTCCCGCCGAAGCGCGGGAGAAGATGTTCCCCCTCCTCGAACAACGGCGGAACTCGCCGCCGGATCCGAGGACGTTCAGCGAGGCTGACATGATTATCGTCGGGGATCCCGACGAGTGCCTGCGCAAGATGCTCCGCTATGCCGATCTGGGCGTCGACCAGCTGCTCTGCTACGTCCAGTTCGGGCGGCTGCCCCACGAGTCCGTGATGCGCACCATCGAGCTGCTCGGCAAATATGTCATACCTGAGCTCGAGCGTCACAACGTGCAGGTCTCGACCTCGGTGACCACCGGCTGACACCGACTGGCACCAGGGGGCGCCGTGGAGGCGCGCCGCGCGGTGCCAGTATCCCTGGGCCGGCCTGCGACCGGACGAGAGACGCTTACCCGACGGGGCGAGCTGACACACGCGGAGGGACACAAGAATGATCGATCTGGGTCTGGCCGGGAAGCGCGCCATCGTGTCCGGCGCCGGCTACATCCCCGAACGCGCCGGGCACGGCCGCTTCACCGCGCTGAGGTTAGCCGAGGCCGGGGCGACCATCGCCTGCGTCGACATCGACGAGGGCCGGGCGATCGGGATCGTCGAGGAGATCGAGAAGGCGGGTGGGAAGGCGTTTCCGGTCGTCGCGGACATGACGGTGCCCGCCGAGGTCGAGCGCGCGGTGGGGGAGGCCGTGCGCGGGCTCGGCGGCGGGGTGGACGTCTGCGTCGACATCATCGGCCGGGCCACCTGGAACGGCGCGGAGCGGTTCACGGCGCAGGTCTGGGACGCCACGATCCGGGAGAACCTGTCGCAGGTGTTCTATCTGTTCCAGGCCGTCGGCCGGCAGATGATCGAGCAGGGCACGGGCGGCTCGATCGTCGCGCTCACCTCGGTCGACGGCATCGTGGCTGCCGGGTACCACGCGCCCTACGGCGCGGCGAAGGCCGGGGTGATCTCGCTGGCGAAGACCTTCGCCGACGAGCTGGGCCGGTACGGCATCCGGGTCAACGCCGTCGCCCCGGGCAACGTGGGCAGCGGCAACGAGGACCAGCCGCCGGGGGAGTACGCGGTGAACGGGATCAACCCGCTCGCCGCACCCCGAGCGCACGACATCGCCAACGCGGTGCTGTTCCTGTCCTCCACCCTGGCCGAACGCATCACCGGGCAGACACTGATCGTCGACGGCGGCGCCAGCATCCACTCGCTGTGGGGATTCAGCGCTGCCGAGTCCAGACAGTTCTCCGAGACGGACTACCTCGACACCACCGGACAGTCGTCATGACCGACCAGCCCGGCCCGCGGCCCTGACCGACCTGACCGACCTGACCGGACGCTGCGCGATCGTGACCGGCGCCGGCAGTGGCCGCCGCCGCCGCCGCCGGCGCCGGCAGCGGCACCGGACGCGGGATCGCGCAGGTCTTCGCCGCGGGCGCCGCGGGCCACCCCGACTGGCCGACCCTGATCCGCGGCAGCCTCGTGGGTGGCCCCTACCCGTCGACCGCGGCGAGGTCTTCGGCGATCGCGGGCAGCAGGTCGCGGGGGACAGCTCCCGAGGCGGCGGTGGCGAGCATGAACAGCGAGGCGCCGGCGGCCATGCGGAGCAGGGGCCCGTCGAACAGGATTCCGAGGCCGTGGTTGCGGATGACCTGGTCGGCTTTCGGGTCGCCCGCGAGCTGGCCGATGGGGGTGTGCACGCTGATGCGCCCGGTGGGGAAGTCCGCGGCGCGTAGCGGCGGCTGGGCGGCCGCGGCGGCGATGCGCTGTTTGTGGGCCCGTACCAGGAGGTGATCGGCGGTCACCGGGCCGGAGGACGGCAGGCCCAGGCGGACAAACTGCGAGGGCGGGGCGTCGGCGGCGTGCAGGAGTTCGACGAGCAGGCGGGTCATGCGCAGTTCCAGCGCGTCGTCGTCGAGGGGGTGTTCCTGGGCCGGGTCTGTGTGCAGGTCGAACAGCAGGCTGCCGAACGTGTTCGTGTTGGGGAGGGCCAGGCCGGGTGACCTGAGGACGGGGGCCTCTTTGGTGAACGCGAACGTGCCGGATGGCAGTAGTTCGGCGTCGCGGAGTTCCTTCGGTGAGAACCGGGCCTGCATGTGGGTCGGCATGAGGGTGTGCTCGTAGAGCGGTTGGTTCATCGGTGTAGCCGCGGCCCGCATGTAGACGTAACGGCCGTCGGTGACGTTGACGTGGCCACCGAACAGCCCGAAGAGTGCCGCCTCGCGCACCGGCGTGTCGTCGGCGGCCGTCTGGCGTAGCGAGGTGCCCATCATGTCGGTGGGGGCCTGGACGCCGAAGAACTCCAGGAGGGTTGGGGCGAAGTCGATGGTCTGGACGAGGGACTGCCGGTGTTCGTCGGTACGGCCGCTGCGCGGGTCCCAGATGAACAGCGGGGTGTGGATGGTCTCGTCGTACCACGGCTGCACGTTCTTGCCCCACCAGCCGTGCTCGCCGAGCAGGAAGCCGTGGTCGGTGCAGACGATGAGCATCGTGTCGTCCCACAGGCCGTGCTCGTCCATCGCGTCCAGGACGCGGCCGAGATTGCGGTCGCACATGGACAGCAGCGCGGCGTACTCGTAGCGGACGTGCTCGACCTGTTCGGGGGTCTCGCGGACCGTCTGGTAGTCGGGCCAGTCGAAATGGGGCCCGTCGTAGTCGTGCGGGTACAGCTGCTTGTAGTGGTCCTGGGTGAAGAACGGCTCGTGTGGATCGAACGTCTCGACCTGCAGGAACCAGTTGTCCTCGCCGTGGTTGGTCTGGATGAACTCCAGCCCGGCGTCGAAGGTGAGGGTCTGGGGCTGGTCGGCCTCGGTGGTGAGGTAACCGCGGTTGACCCAGTCCTGCCGCCACGCCTCTCCGCGCCGCGTCCGGAGGCTCTCGGGGATCTCGGGCTCGGCGACGTGTCCCTTCCACGGGTCGCCCTCCTGGCCGCGCAGCAGCTCGAAGGTCCGGAAGCGGTTGTGGTACGTGGCGCCGCCGTCCGCCCAGTAGTACGGGTGATCGGTGACCAGATGGGTGTACACGCCGTGGTCGCCGAGCAGCTCGGGGCAGGAGTCGTCGAAGGGCTCCAGCGGACCCCATCCGCGGTGCAGGAAGTTGTAGCGGCCGGTGTGCAGCTCTCGACGGGCCGGCATGCACGGCATGCTGCCCGCGTAGCAGGTGTCGAACGTGACCGACCGCTGCGCGAGCCGGGTGAAGTTCGGCGCGTGGACCCAGTCCGGTCCGCCGTACGGCGGCAGGAACCGTCGGTTGAGCGTGTCGAACATCACCATGATCGCCTTCATGCGAGTCCTTCCCGGCGTCGTCGCCGTGACGTACTGCTATGCCTGATATGTGTGTGAGAACATATAGTTGCGACAGGTTATGGACAAGGGGGTGCCGCCTTGACGGAGCCGGCCGTGGGGCCGCCGAGCTGCTGCGCACCGTCGCGTGGTGCCGTCGTCGCGCCGCCGATCATCGGACTGCCGGCGGTCGTCGCCGCGCGCCGTGCCCGCCCCGCGTCGTCCGAAGGGATGGTGGTGGTCGCGGGTGGCGAGTTCCTCATGGGCAGCGAGGACAGGGACGGGTTTCCGTCGGACGGCGAGGGGCCGGTGCGCCGGGTCCGCGTCGAGTCCTTCCTCGTCGACCCTTACGCGGTCACGAACTCGCGGTTCGCCGCCTTCGTGGACGCCACCGGCTATGTCACGGAGGCGGAGCGGATCGGCTGGTCGTATGTGTTCGCGGGCTTCCTGCCCGCGGCGCTGCGCCGCGGTGCCCCCCGCCCGGCACGCACGCTCTGGTGGTGCGGGGTGACCGGGGCGAGCTGGCACCGTCCGGAGGGACCGGGCAGCTCGGTGGTCGACCGGCAGGACCATCCTGTGGTTCACGTGTCGTGGAACGATGCCACGGCGTACTGCCGCTGGTCGGGCACCCGCCTGCCCTCGGAGGCGGAATGGGAGTACGCGGCCCGCGGGGGCCTGGAGCGGCGCCGCTACCCGTGGGGGGACGAGCTCGACCCGGCGGGCGAGTATCGATGCAACATCTGGCGCGGGACGTTCCCCACCAAGAACACCGCCGCCGACGGCTACCGTGGCACGGCCCCGGTCGACGCGTACCAGCCCAACGGATTCGGCCTGTACAACATGTCGGGAAACGTCTGGGAATGGTGCGCTGACTGGTGGACGACCGACCACGGCGACCCGGGGTCGGTGGCGGTCGACCCGACGGGGCCGCCGACGGGGCGGGACAAGGTGATCCGCGGCGGGTCGCACCTGTGCCACGACTCCTACTGCAACCGCTACCGGGTCGCCGCGCGCACCGCGAACAGCATCGACAGCTCCAGCGGCCACGCGGGGTTCCGCTGCGCTCGGGATCTCGACCGATCCACCGCCTGACCCCGAGAGTTATGTTCCCGGGAACACAGATGGCTGGAGCTTTGGAGGAGCGAGGCCGGCCCAGGACGGCTGCCAGACGCGGATCCACCCGAGACGCGCGGCGGCGCTCGGACAGGCCCGCAGGCCCGCAGGCCGGCGCCGGCCGCGCCGTCCCACATTTCCGGGACGAAACCGTAGCGTTGACCAACCTCCTTGGCGCGGACCCACGGCAACCTCTCCGATCAGTCCGCCGCCTCGGAGGAGACCTCTGACAACTGATCGCCACCAGCGGTTCTCGACGGCAGGAGGGCCGTGCACCTCGATTTCGTGATCCTCGGGATGCTGGCGACCCGTCGCCTCTCGGGATATGACCTGCGTCGTGGGATGGAGGGGCAGCTGCGTTTCATCGGCTACGGAGTTCAGCTACCGCAGATCTACCGCCGTCTCGGCCGGCTCACGGAGCAGGGTTTCGTCGAGTTCGAGGTCGACCCGCGCGACGGCCGGCCCGATGCGAAGGTGTACACGCTGACCGAGTCCGGACGCCAGGAGCTGGTGGCCTGGGCCCGCTCGCCCTACCAGCCCGCGACGCGGCCCATGGACCCCGATTTCATTCTCCGCTTCGTGTTCGGGGGTCAGATCGACCGCCAGATCGCGATCGACGTGGTCCGTACCGAACTGGAGTACCGCCTCGCGAACGTCAGCCCGGACGGCCGGATGCACCAGTACCCGGACCACCTCGACGCCCAAATACCCGAGATCGATCCCACATTCGTCCGGGAGATCCATCTCCTTGCCCACGAATGGGGTTACACATCCGTCCGCGCCTACGTCACCTGGCTCCAGCTGACCCTGATCCGGCTCGAGGGCCAGAGCCCGTCCGCGCCGTCGTGAGGAGATGCGCACACGGTCCTGCTCCAGCGGGGAGTGCTGGGCGCCTCGCGCAGGTTGGCAGGCTCCGGCCGGGGCGTTCAGGCGACGGTTTCCTCGCCCATGAGGGTGGTGCGGTGCATCAGTCGGCGGGAGGTGGCGGTGTAGGGCTGGGCGCGGTGCAGGATGCCGGTGTTGTCCCAGATGACGAGGTCGCCGCGTGACCACTGGTGGCGCAGTGAGAACCGGGGCTGGGTGGCCCAGTCGAGCAGCCGGTCGAGCAGCGCGCGGCTTTCGTCGTCCGGCAGGCCGGCGATGTGGTCGGCCGTCGTGCCGACGAGCAGCGACTTGCGGCCGTTGCGCCGGGTCCAGACCAGCGGGTGTTCCCGGGAGGGCACCTTGTCCCAGCTGGCGCGGACCTTGTCCGACGCGTCCGGGTTGATGAGCCGCTGCGTGGCCGCGAAGCTGTGCACCACTCGGAGTTCGGCGAACTGGGCCTTGTCCTCGTCGGAGAGCCCGTCGTAGGCGGCGTAGAGGTTGGCGAACTCGGTGTCGCCGCCCTCGGTCGCGACCTCCAGTGCGGTCAGCAGGGTCGCCTTCTGGGGTACCGGGTCGTTGGCGCCGTCGATGTGCCAGTAGAAGGTCCCGGTCCGGTAGGCGGCCAGGGTGCTCTGCGCCGGGTCGAGGGAGATCGCGGAGATCTCGGGGAAGTCCTGCTGGCCGCCCATCGGGGCGACGACGACCTCGCCGAGCATGCGGCTGAGCGCGACGAGGTCGGCGTCGCCGATGTGTGTCTCGCGGTAGATGACGACGCCGTGCTCGTCGAGGTACTTGCGGGTGTCGGCGGCGACCGTCGGGTCCGCCAGTTGATGGCCGGCGAGTCCCGTGATCTGGACGCCGACCTCGGAGCTGATCGGGCTGACGGTGACGGACATCGGTGACTCCCGTCGGATGGGGTCGGATCTGGTCGAATTGGGTGGCTGCGCCACGCTTAGGGAGTCGGCGAGCGCCGGGCGATGGCTTCGCGCAGGTCGTCGTCGATGTCGATGCCGCAGGAACCGAACATGTAGGCGAGCGTCTCGTAGGCGCCGACTGTGAAGATCACGTCGAGGAGCTGCTTGACCTCGAGCTTGTCGGCGAGCACCTTCCAGGTGTCGTCGCTGATCTTGCCGTCGCTGATCAGTTCGTCGCAGGAGCGCAGGAGCGCTGCTTCCAGCGGGTCCCACAGCGGGGCGTCGGGGCCGAGGGCGATCCGTTGGATCTCCTCGTCGGACAGGCCCTCGTCACGCGCCATGAACGTGTGCTGCAACCATTCATATCCCGTGTTGCGCAGCGCGGCGACCCGCAGCACGATCAACTCGCGCTGCCGGCCGGACAGCGTGCTGGTCGACATGAGATGGCCGTTGAACGTGTAGAACGCCCGCGACAACGTCGGGTGGTGAGCGAACGTCCCCAGGGTGTTCAGGGCCTTCGAACGGCCTTCCGACGAAAGCTTTTTGGGCGTGCCCGGAGGCTCCAGAGCGGCCAGAACCTGCCGCATCTCCGTGGGCCACTGCCTGGGCGGAAGCGGCTCGATGCGTGCCATTACGTGGTCCCCTTCGTTCTTGATCGACCGGCAGAGGCGCTCCGCTAGGTCACCGAGCCGACCGACCCGGCCTTTCAGGGGTCAGCATCGAACTGTCGTAGCTGCGTAGGGAGCGCCGCTGTCTGGCTGCCCTACGGTTGGCCGTTGGGGGCGGCGATCGCCGGGCAGGTGTGCTCGGCGCGGTGGTAGTCGTCGTGCCAGCCGTCGGTCCCGAGCAGGTGCAGCTTTCGTTCGCGCAGCCGCCAGCCGTCGGCTGTCCGTACGGCGACGTCGTGGTAGTAGCCCCAGACCTGTGGCGTCTTTCCGGCCTGCGTGCGGTGCCAGGCGTACATCGAGGTCCGGACGGTGGCGCGGTCGTCGGTGTCGAACACGATCAGCACGTTGGCGTTGTGGTGGCTCGTGGCGGCGAATCCGTAGTCGACGCCGTCGCGGATCGCGCTGTCGAGCAGTTTCCGGTACGCGGCCCGCCCGTGGATGACGGGCGCGGAGCCGGGACCGTAGTCGATGACGCAGTCGTCGGTGAACAGCGCGGCCAGCTCGTCGTTCAGCTTGTGGTCGACGCAGTAGGAATAGCGGTGGACGAGATCGACGATGGCGTCCTTGTCGAGCAGCCGTCGCAGCGCCCGGCGATCGTCCCCGACACCGTCGTCGGAGGAGCTCATACGGAGACCGGGACTTCGAGTCCGAAGAGCTTCGCGGTGGTCCCGCCGAGGATCGCCGCCCGGTCCGCGGGACCGACGTCGCGGAACTGCTCGGCGATGGCTTCCCGGGTGCGTCGGAAGGTGCCTTCGGGGTGGGGGTAGTCGACGCCCCACACGAGGGTGGACAGGCCGGTGATGTGGCGGCAGGCGAGGGCGATCGGGTCCTCCTGGAACGACACGTGGATCTGGCGCTGGACGTACTCGCTGGGCCGCAGCGGGTAGGGCCACCGCTCGTTGAGCTTGAACACCTGCGCCATGCCGGGCTGGTCGTCCTGGGCGCGGTCGTTGTCCCAGAGGCCGACCCAGAAGTCGCGGTCCTGGCCGATGCCCAGCGTCCAGGCCTTGTCCATCGCGGCCATGAACGACACGAGCCAGTTCGCGTTGAACTCGACCAGGACGAAATGCAGATCGGGGAACCGGTCGGTCACGCCGCCGCCCACGAGTGAGGCGAGGATGTGCTGGGGTGCCAACGACTGCTGGGTCGCGGCGAAGACGATGCGGTCGACGACGGCGCTGTCGTCCAGCGGCTGGCTCTGTGTCTGGACCGTCTGCATGAGACCCCGGAGCGTCGGCGACGCCTTCCGGCTCACCTTCACCCCGCCCGTCGCCACATGGAACGTCACGACCAGGCCGTTTGCCTGGGCGGCCGCCCACACCCGGTCGAGCTCTCTCGCGTGGTATGGCACCGGGGACACCGCCGGCAGGAGAATCGCCCGCAGGCCGAGTCCGGCGGCACGCTCGATCTCGGCGACCGCGTCGTCGACATTGGTCATCGGAATGGGGGCGGTGGGCGCGATCCGCGCGCGGTAGCCGGCGAACGTCTCGGCGACGTAGTCGTTGTACACGCGGGCATGCGCCATCGACAGTTCATGATCATCTGAATACAGGCCGAAGAACGACAGGTTCGGGTGCATCACCTGCGCGCGGACGCCCTCGCTGTCCATGTCGTCGAGGATCCGTTCGGGGCGGCCGGTGTTGGGCGAGCCGTCGAAATGCGGGTAGGCGGAGTTCGTCCAGCCCTCGAACCCCGGCGTGTGCAGCTTCCGGAAGTGGGTGCGCCCGTCCTCACCGAGCGGCGCGATCGTGAGGTCCTCCTCCCAGACGGCGCGATCCCGCAGGTGCTTCGGGAGTCGGGTCAGGAAGAGATCGGGCGGCTCGACGATGTGCCCGTCCACAGAAACGAGGAGTTCTTCCGTCATGGTGGGGTCCCTACGCTCGACGGGCGGCTGACGGCCGGCCTGGGGAGGTGATACTCGGTGTCACCGTAGCGACCGGGGTGCTCTGGTGCAAGCCGGGTTCAGGCCAGAGGTAGGCTCGTTCGGTGAACGGTGCGGCGCGGACGACCGCGCGGGAGGTCGCCCGGGACGCGGTGCGGGCGATGCTGGCAGAAGTGGCCCTGGACCTGTTCCGCCGCGACGGCTTCGACAACGTCACTATCAACCACCTGGCCGCGGCGGCCGGCGTGTCCCGCAGCACCGTCCTGCGCTACTTCGGCACCAAGGAGGACGTCGTCCTGGGTGCCCTCGACGCGCACGGCGAGCAGGTCGCGGTCGCCCTGCGCGCCCGCCCGCCCGACGAGAACGACTGGACCGCGCTGCGCCACGCGCTGGACATCGTCGTCGAGATCTACCGCCAGGACCCCGCGGCCGCCCTCGCGACGACCCGACTCGTCCTGGCCACCCCCGCGCTGCACACCCGCCAGTGGGAGAAGCAACACAGCTGGCGCCCTGCCCTGACCCAGGCACTTGCCGAACGCGGCGCGTCCCCACGGCCAGGGGCCGTCACGCTCTCCGTACGAGCCGCCGCCGCCCTGGACTGCCTCAACATCGCCATCGCGCACTGGGCGAAATCCGACGGCACGCTCAACCTCGCCGACCTCCTGGACGAAGCCTTCGCGGCCCTCACACTATGACCAGCTACCGGCCGGGTGAAGCCCTCACCTTGCAGAATGCGGAGAGGCCGGAACTGGACGTCAAAGCCTTGCGTCAACGTGCGGGAGAGAGATTAGGCCACCGAGGCCGGCCCCAATACCATTCCTTCGACCAGCGCGGTGTCGTGGACGAGTTTGCGTAACGCCCGGTGCCGCAGCAGGACGCCTCAGACTTCCTGCTCGACCCGCCCCGGGGTCCGGGACCGCGGCACCAGGCGGCCGTCCTGCTGGTGGACCTTGATCTCGTCGAGCAGGGTGCGGGTCATTTGGTGAGGTGTCCGTGCCAAGAGGGCAAGACCATTCGCCATGGACGCCGGCCGTCGCATCCACGACACGATCCTGAACCCTGCCCCGGGCGCGAGCGAGCTCGACTCCGCCGCCTGGAGCGAGAGAACCCGAGGTCGCCGCCGCCGACCCAGCCTCGGGGGATTCTCACGCCGGCGAGGTCAGCGGCGGGTAGTTCGTCAGGCCGTTATCTTCAGCAGCTTCGCGGCGTTGTCGTGGACGATCTGCATGACCTCGTCCTCGGGTACGCCGGCGAACTGCTTGTCGATCCAGGCTTGTGAGTTCGGAAACGCCCCCTCGAAGTGCGGGTAGTCGTTGCCCCACATGAGGACGTCCATGCCGATCTCGTGGCGGAGATCGACCGCGGCAGGGTCCCACATGAACTGGCACTTCACCTGGCGCCGGACGTAGTAGCTGGGGGGCGCCTCCAGGTCCATGCCCCTTCCCCCGTACTGGACTCTTGAGTTGTCGATGAAGCGGCTGTGCATGACGTGGTCCCACTGCTGCATCGCGTAGGGGAGCCAGCCGGCGTTGCACTCGATCATGGCCACGGTGAGCTTCGGATGCCGTTCGAGGATGCCGCCGTTGACGAACCAGCCGAGCGACACCATGGCTCCCGCCGTCGTGATCGCGAAGCCCGTCTCCCCGAGACCGGGGGTTCCACGCTCGGCGCCGACACCCTTCATGATCGCCCCGAACGCGCCGCTGAGGTGCAAGAAGACCGGGACGTCACAGGCCTCGGCAGCTTCCCAGACCGGCTCCCACATCGGGTTGGAATACGGCATGCCGGGGACGACGTCGGGCAAGGCGATGGGACGCAGGCCCATGGAGGAGGCCCGAACGATCTCCTCGGCCCCGACCTCGAGGTCGTGAAGGGGGAAGTTGATACTGGGCGCGAACTGGCGCATGTGGTCCCTGTACGTGTCGGCTTGCCAGTCGTTGACCAGCCGGCAGTATGCGGTGTGGGCGTCGTTGTTCGCGAGGCTCACACCGACCGCTGTCATCCCCAGCAGGACCTCGCCGACGACGTTCTCCAGAGCCATTTCGGCCAGCCGCTCCTCCGGCGTGAAGCCCGGGAACGACGTGGGGGTCGCGTTGCCGGTGACCATCTGACGCATCGCACGCTCGTCCGTCCGGTCGACCCTGAACTCGCCGCCGATCGACATCATGTCGGCCGAGTCGGCCTTGTTCCGCTCGCGGTTGCCCATGGTTCGGGGCCGCACGAAGTACGTGCCGTCCGCGCGCTCCTCGAACTTGGGGAGGTACGGGCGGTACTTTGCGGGAAGCTCGTCCGCGAGCTCGTACGGGAACCCCACGTGTGAATCGGTCGTGATGATGGGCCAGGCCATGAGTGAACGCCCCTCTCGGGATCGTCAGTCGCCCGCAAATTAGCTGACTCAGTCAGACTGTACCATCGGGCATGACCTCGATACCATCGGGCCATGACCTCGATCGCTGGCACGTTGCACTGGATCCCGATGGAGGCCCACGGGCCGACGGCGCCCTTCCCGTACAAGCGTATTTGCGCTTTCGCCTACGTCGGGTCCGACCTTCAAACCGAGAGCGCGATCCTGGTCGAGGGCCTCGAGCCCGGAAAGGAGACATGCGCCGTCGAGGCCCACTGGGTGGACGGATATCCCGAGCTCGCCGCGAGCCAGGGCGACGTGGTGACCCTGATCGCGGCCCATCGACCGATCGCCACCATCGAGGTGGGCTCTGTCAGGGCGGCCGCCTGAGCCACACTCCGCTCACTATCGCGAAAGCAGTGGCGGCGCAGCAGGCAAGTTTGGCGCGGAGTACAGCGGCCGCGGCGGCGAAGGCGTCAGGGGTGGTACTCGATCACCTCGATGGAGTTCCCGTCGGGATCCTCGATCACGGCCAGGTGGGTATCAGCACCGTGCTCCACCGGTCCGTAGAGGACGCGGCCTCCTCTGGCGACGGCGCGAGCGATGACGCCGTCAAGGCCGGTGACCCACACGCTCAGGTAGCTAAGGCCAGCGACGGAGAGGAGGGACTCCGCCCGATCGGCGGGCTTCGGAGGGCTGGACGGAACCAGCACCTTGAGCAAGGCGCCCGGTGACTGCAGCCGGTATAACGTCCCCGGTCCATGCTCCTCTGCCGGAAGTTCGTCGAGCTCGAACACCGCGGTGAGGAAGTCCACGAGGCCACGGTCGGCACTGACAAACCCGACCTCGAAACGGACGAACGTCATCGATCGGTGGGCTCGGTCATCTCCATGCGGAGCCGGGTGAGCGTCGACGTCCTGTTGCCTGATCACTTCGATGTCATCCATGAGATCGCCTCCATCGGTAGCTGGGACGGGCACGTTCGGGCCTTGGTGAGTCTTGACCACACCTCGGTCCAGATGCTGATCTTCAGCACCTACAAGCCTGGTACTGCGGTACGCCCACTGCGCCGGATTCGCCCCAGTTTGCCCCGATCGACATATGTGGACGGACTCGAGGCGAGTCGTGCCGCCGGAGCTACTTTTTCAGCAGTCTCCTGGCGCAGGCGACCGCGGCCACTTACCTGAGCGTGGCGACGATCTGGGGAAGATCGACGGTCGAACGGATCCCCGGGCGGGCTGCGCAGACGAACGGCACGGCGTTGACCGCGCGGTTCGCCGTGTACGCAGGGAATACTGCCCCCATCCGCTCGGTAGGAACTGGAAAGCGGATGTCGATGTCGAGAGGCGCGTCACCGTCGACCGAGATGTGCCAGCCGGTGGCGCGCAGGTCCCAAGCGGGATCGAGGTCGGTGGTGCAGTACCAGTGGCAGCGGAAGCGCAGCAACGAGCGGCCGCCTCGCATCCCCGACACCGTTATCCGCTGCGCTCCCACGGTGCCGGCGGCGAGGATGCCGGCAGCGATGCGGACCGGGCGACGCGCTGTCGCGATCTCCCCACTCACCTCCACCGAGTCAAGCGGCGTCGCCAGCGCGTCGGCGACGAGCTGCAGCGACGGGCCGAAGCTGCCCGCCATGTAGGACAGCCGGTGTTCGTCGAACTCGGCGGGGGGCTTGCCGAAGCCCATCAGGTCGAAGAGCAGTTCTGGCGAGTCGCGTTCCGAGAGGTCGGCGAACTCGTTGATCGTCAGGTTGTCGAGCCGCCGCTGGATCGATGACAGAACCAGCGGGACGGCCTCTGTGATGAACCCGGGGCTGCTTCCGGTGCTGTGGATCGAGGTACCACCGCGCTCGCAGGCGGCCTCGACCTGCTTGCGAACTGCGGGGTCGAGACTGTCTGCGCGATGGAACTCGCCCCGGGTCGTGACGACGTTCGCGCCGGATGCCAGCAGCCGGCACACCTCGTCGAAATCGCAGGCAGCCGGCATGTACAGGATGCAGTCCGCGCCGAGCGCCAGAATCTCGTCGATGTCATTAGTTGCCAAGACATCGGTGGTGTCGAGCCCGCACAATTTGCCGGCGTCACTTCCGACCTTCGCTGGCGCATAGACGTACACGCCAGCAAGAGACAAATTCGGATGCTCGATGACGGATCGTAGTGCATAGGTTCCGATGTTTCCGGTGGCCCACTGGACCACGCGGTAATTTGGTGTGGCGCCCGCGCGCCCTTCGGTGCTGACATGGAGGGTCACGAAACCACCCACGACCGATGCTGGAATAAGTCGACACCGACGGCGACCTGCGCGGGCTTGCCCGAACCGTCGACCAACGAACCCGCCGTCTCGGTTTCACCGCGCGCCGCCGACGCCGCGGGAGCTTTGCCTATCAGACAGTTTCGGGAGAGGGTCAAGGCCATCTTCCGGTCATCCATCTCGCGTGGTCTGTCGGGATTGTCTTTTGTCATCCAGCAACACCTCGATCTTCGGTGTGGAAACGCTATTTTCGAAGGGCGGGCGGGCGCGAGTGAAGCGGCTGCAGAAACTGTCGCGAGCGCCTGGACCAGCCGCAGGGAGCCGTCCGGCCCGTGCGGGCCTCAGCCCATGCGGGCCTCATGCTGGCCGCGGTTCCCGTCAACCAAGCTCGGCCAGCCGCCGCGCCGCGGGCGCGCCGCGGTCCTCGATCCACTGGGCCGGCGAGGCTACAGCCGGAGTGACGATCATGGTCTCGATACCGAGCTTGGAATAGTCGGTCATCTCCTTGGCGAAGGCGTCGAGGTCGCCGTTTCGGATCGTGTCCCCGGCATAGATAGCAGTCTTGCGGATCTGGCCGTAGTCGCGGCCCGCCTCATCGCAGTGCCGGTGTAGCACATCGAGCTTGTGCGCGACCTCGGCGATTGAGAAGGCCGTGAGGTTGCAGGCGTCCGCGTACTGGGCCACCAGCCTCAGCGTTTTCTTCTCACCGCCTCCGCCGATCATGATCTCCGGGCGTGGCACGCTCACGGGCGGCGGCACGCACCGGGTCTCGGTCAGTTGGTAGTACGTGCCGTCGAACGGCCCGTTGTGCCGCGGGTCCCACATCTGCAGGCAGATCCGTAGCGTCTCCTCCAGCCGCCCGAACCGCTCGGCCGTCGGCGGGAACGGGACGCCGAGCCCCCGGTGTTCGCGCTCGTACCAGGCTGCGCCGATGCCGAGGGTGGCCCGCCCGCCGGAGAGGTTGTCGAGCGTGGTAACGATCTTGGCCAGCAGGCCGGGGTGGCGGTAGGTCACCCCGGTGACCAGCGCGCCGAGCTGCACCGTGGACGTATGCGCGGCAAGATAGCCGAGGGTTGTGTAGCACTCCAGCATGGCGTCTTGGGCACCGCCCAACTCCTCCATCTGGAAGTAGTGGTCCATCACCGACAGCCAGCCCACCCCCGCCGCCTCGGCGGCGGCCCCGGCCGAAGCCAGCCGCGGTCCCAGGCCGCCGTGGCCGTTCGCCTGATCGAACGCGACGATGTGGACACCTAGTCGCATGCCAGCCTCCCTGGTGCCAGTCATGGTGCACGCTGTCCTCGTTCCCATCGCCTGGATCAGAGGTTCGAAGCCGACTTCCCATGTACCTTATGACACTTGGTTTCACGCTAACGACCGGGGCTCGATCCTGCAAGTCGGGATCGAGTCCGAGGTAGGATCAAGGAGTGACTGAGCTCGCGCGTACGAACACGAGAGACATCGCGAGGACCGCCGTCCGGGCCGAGCTGGCCCAGGTCGCGTTCGACCTGTTCGTCCGCGAAGGCTTCGAAAATGTCACCATCAACGACCTGGCGACGGCTGCCGGAGTGTCCCGTAGCACCTTCCTGCGCTACTTCGGCAGCAAGGAGGACGCCGTCCTCGGCGCCATCGACGCACAAGGCGATCAAGTCGCCAATGCCCTGCGCGCCCGACCCGCAGACGAGGACGACTGGACGGCACTACGGCGCGGGCTGGACACCGTTATCGAGCCCTACCGCCAGGACCCGGCCAACGCCCTCGCAACGACCCGTCTTGTCCAGGAGACCCCCGCCCTCTGTGCCCGGAAGCTGGAGAAGCAGCACAGCTGGCGCCCCGCCCTGGCCGAGGCTCTCGCCGAGCGCGGCGACGCCCCGCGGCCCGCGACTCTGGCCCTGTCAGTACGGGCCGCCGCCGCCTTGGACTGTCTGAACATCGCCCTCGACCACTGGACGGCTTCCGACGGCCGGCTCGACCTTGTCGACCTCCTCGACGAAGCCTTCGCCGCACTCGCACCGGCGCCGCGGCGGCCGTCGTCGTCGTCAGGCTGAATACCTCGGGGCACGGCACGTAGCACACCGCGTGCCTGCGGCAGCGGTCGTTTCGATCTTGCCGCGCATACGTCCACGGTGCAGCTCGGCGCGCTGGTCACCGGGGTGACCTACCGCCACCCCGGCCTGCTGGCCAAGATCGTTACCACGCTCGACAACCTCTCCGGCGGGCGGGCCACCCTCGGCATCGGCGCAGCCTGGTACGAGCGCGAACACCGGGGGCTCGGCGTCCCGTTCCCACCGACGGCCGAGCGGTTCGGGCGGCTGGAGGAGACGCTACGGATCTGCCTGCAGATGTGGGACCCGCGGCACAACGGGCCGTTCGACGGCACGTACTACCAGGCCGCCCTGCCCGCGCCGCGGGACGGTCGCTACTGAGGCGCTAGATTGCCCCGCCGGCGTCGAGGAGTATCTCTTCGAGCCGGTCAGCCGGTCAGCCGGTCAGCCGGTGCGCCGGACGCCTCTCGCGGAGCGCGCCAGACGCCTCAGTCGTCGCGGCGGGGCTATACCCAGGGTCGCAACTGCAATACGGTTTCTATGGTGGAACTTGGTGTCGCGGCGGGTGTAGAGTTCCGCACATCCGCGGGGCGAGTGACCGCGGCCACAAACCAGGAGGCATCCAGGCGAGGGACGACGGCGGACGAGGCCCAGGCCAACGGCGGTCTCGAGGGATGCGCCAACGGAGCGGGAGCACCTGTCGACTTCGGGCCGGCGCGGCGCCAGGGCCCAAAAGGTGGGTGAGCGGTGGCGAGGACGGCGACGGTTCACGCCGGATCGAGGACGCTGATCGACGGCAAACTTGTCGAGGCGGACCCGGGCAAGAGGCTCGACAACATCAACCCGGCGGTCCCGGTCGGGCGCGGGTTGCGTTACCCGATGGAGCTGATGGACACGTTCGGCTGGGAGACGGGCCTGCCCGATGTGGTCGACTTCCGGGGTGTCGCGACCTCCCGGCGCGTCGTGAAGGAGCCGGTCGGGGTGGTCGGGGCCATCGTGCCGTGGAACGTGCCGTTCGAGGTCGCACTGAACAAGCTGGGTCAGGCTCTCGCGACGGGTAACACGGTGGTACTCAAGCCAGCCAACACTGTTCATCGACGTCGACGACGCGTTGACGATCGCCCAGGAGGGGATCTCCGGGTCGGTGCTGTGCGTGATCCCGTACGAGGATGAAGACGACGCGGTTATCGTGGAGGAGGATCTCGTGGTCAGTCAGGCTGTCGAATCCAAGCGCACCTACTGCAAGGTGTGCATGGTTATGTGTGGACTTGTCGTCGAGGTTGATGGTAACCAGGTCGTAAAGGTTCGCGCGGACAGCGAGCATCCGCTTACCAAGGGCTATAGCTGTCCGAAGGGCCGCGCAACAGGTCAGGTGCACCACCTTGAGCCCGCGATCACGCGTCCGATGATGCGCAAGGACGGCGAGCTTGTCGCGGTCAGCTGGGACGAGGCACTCGACGATATTGCCGCGAAGCTCCGAACCGTGATCGATACCTATGGTCCCAACGCGGTCGGCATGTATTTCGGCAGCGGTCTTGGCCTGGATTCGTCGGGCTACTCCATGGAAGAGGCGTTCTACAACGCGCTGGGCACGCCACCCAAGTTCTCGCCGCTGACCAACGACGGCACCTCCAAGGTCATGATGGCGGGCGCGATGGGGGCCTTCATGGGCCTCAACCCCAAGACCGACTACGACAACGTCGAGATGCTTGTCTACGTCGGCACGAATCCGATGGTCAGCCACGCGCACAATACGGGCATGTTCAACCCCGGCCGCTGGATCAAGTCCGTTGCCAGACGTGGCGAGGTCTGGACGATCGACCCGGTCTTAACCCGGACGGCGAAGTTGTCCACCCGCCACATCGCGTCCTATCCGGGTAAGGACTACGCAATCCTCGCCTGGCTGACCCGCGAGATTATTGACGGCGGCCCGTTCGACCCCAAGCAGCCGGTCAACGGCCTGGAGGAGTTGCGGGCGGCGCTTGAAGGCTATGACCGGGCCAAGGCCGCGGAAATAGCCGGTGTCACCGAACAGGAGCTTGCGGACCTGCTCGCCGCCATTCGCCGGAAAGGCCGCGCGGTGGTGGAGACCGGCACGGGCATCACCATGTCGTCGGGCTGCAACCTGACGCAGTGGTTCGCCTGGCTCATCATGATCCTAACTGGCGCGATGAACCAGAAGGGCGGCACCTGGTTTCATCCCAGCTTCCTCACGCCGCTCGAGAATTTCGACCTGCCGGTGATGGAAAACGCCTTCACGCCCGGGTCAAATGTCCGGCCCGACGTGAAGGGTATCGTCGGCGACTGGCCGTGTGCCGTGCTGCCGCTCGAAATCGAGGCCGGCAACATCCGCGCGTTCTTCAACTTCGGCGGCAGCATGCTGCGTTCCTTCCCGGACGCCAATGCACTCAGAGCCGCACTGCTGAAACTCGACCTTCACGTGAACACCGAGATCGTCGAGAACGAACTCACACCACTTTCCACGCACATCCTGCCGACCAAGAGTGTCCTCGAGCGGGCGGAATTCACCCGGTGGGACACGCTCGCCTGGAATGTGTCGCTGCAGTACAGCCCGCCACTGGTCGAGCCGATCGGCGAGCGACGCTCGGCCTGGTGGGTGCTTTCGCAGTTCATGAAGCGGGCAGGCCTGCCGGTTCCCGACCATGTCCCTGACGACGACCGCGAGCCGGGCGCCGACGACTTCATGCTCGCGCAGCTGATGAAGTATGCGCGCTGCAGCTTCGAAGAGCTCAAGGAGAAGCGCTACGTCGAAGCTCCCCTGGAGTTCCCAGCCCCATGGGTGGACAGGCACTTCGAGCGGATCGGCGGATGGAGGCTCGCCCCCAAGGAAATACTTGGACAATGGAACGAGATGCGCGCCGCCGACGAGGCCGCGCTCGGCAAGCCGAAGCAGCTGGTCTACAGCTCGCGGCGCCAGGCCAAGAAGCTCAACGCGCAGCTCAGCTTCCTGGGCGAGCCGGCGGAGATCATCCTGCATCCCGACACCGCGGCGGCCCACGGGATCACCGACGGCCAGCGGGTACGCGTCCACAACAAGAGCGGCGAGATCATCATCACCGCGAAAGTTGATCCCACCATGCGCAAGGGTGTCGGCTCCATTCCCCACGGGCATCTGCACGCGAATGTCAACAACCTGACCAGCACCGATGACATAGACCCGCTCGGCGGCATGGCGCTGTACTCCGGCGTGCCCATCGAGATAGAACCAGCAATCGAGATAGAACCAGCAATCTAGCACCACAGCGGCCGCCTTCAGCAAGGCGCGTCACGTGGAAGGAACCGCGATGAGCTCCGTTACCGGTCCGCCGGGCCGAGGGAACAGATAGTGGGTCCGTCATGAGTGGTCAGCCCTCCAGCCCGACGTACCTGGTTGACGACAACCTGGTCGGGCTGACCCGTGACCGCATCCCGATATCCGAGATGATCGAGTGGGCTGTCACTCCAGCGTGCGGCGCGGTCGTGACGTTCACCGGCACGGTCCGGGACCACAGCAACGACCGCGTCGGCGTTGTCGAGATCGACTACGAGGCCTTCGACCGCCATGTCGAGGCGCGGCTTCGTCAGATCGCCGCCGGCGCGCGTGATCGGTGGCCAAGCCTGGGACGGGTGGCACTGTTGCACCGGATCGGACGGGTGCCGCTGGGGGAGGCGAGCGTTCTGGTCGTGGTCTCCGCGCCCCACCGCGAAGAAGCGTTCACCGCGGGTCGCTTCTGCATCGACCTTGTCAAGGAATGCGTGCCGGTATGGAAGCGCGAAAGCGGGACCGATGGCACGAGCGGGTGGGTCTCAGACGGAAACCCGATCGAGGACGTCGCCACCGCGGCGCGTCGCTGGCACCCCGTCGGGGAGCCGGAAAGGTCGGTCCGGTGATCCCGCTGACCCTCGATCGCCGCGGCCGTCCACTCCGTGACCTGCGTATATCCGTCACCGACCGGTGCAACTTCCGCTGCAGGTACTGCATGCCACGCGAGCACTTCGGCCATGAGCACCGCTATCTCGAGCGGGCCGACCTGCTGACGTTCGAGGAGATCACGCGCCTGGCGCGGTTGTTCGTCTCACTGGGAGTGCGCAAGCTGCGGCTCACCGGCGGCGAGCCGCTGCTGCGCCGCGGTGTCGAGGACCTTGTCCGGCTGCTCGCCGCGATTCCCGGGGTCGACCTCACGATGACGACCAACGGCGTGCTGTTGCCAAGCAAGGCGGCGCTCCTCGCCGCCGCCGGGCTGCGGCGGGTGACGGTGAGCCTCGACGCGCTCGACGACGAGGTGTTCGGCGCTCTCACCGACACCGCGGTTCCGGTGCGCCTGGTCCTGGACGGGATCGACGCCGCCGCGCGCGCCGGCCTCGCTCCGATCAAGGTGAACATGGTCGTGAAACGAGGGGTCAACGACCAGTCCATGTTGCCGATGGTTGAGTTTTTCCGCGGAAGCGGCCACATCCTGCGGTTCATCGAGTTCATGGATGTCGGGGCCACGAACGAGTGGAAGCTGGACGAGGTGGTGCCCGCCGCCGAGATCGTGAGCCTGATCGATCGCCGTCATCCGCTCGAACCGCTCCCACCCGACCACCCCGGGGAGGTGGCCACCCGCTACCGATTTCGAGACGGCGCCGGCGAGATCGGTGTCATCGCCTCAGTCACGCGCCCCTTCTGCGAGGGATGCACCCGAGCCCGGCTGTCCGCCGATGGGAAGATCCACACCTGCCTGTTCGCGTCCACAGGCACCGACCTACGGGCGTTGCTGCGAACCGGAGCGGGCGACGAGGAACTGCTGTCAGCGATCCGAGGCCTGTGGACTGTCCGGGAGGACCGCTACTCGGAACTGCGCGGGCGCCAGGCATCCTCCCGCGGCGGCCGCGTGGAGATGTCCTACATCGGGGGTTGACGAAACGAAAGGATTGCCCGCATGCCCACCATCCTGCTGTTCGCGTCCGCGCGGGAGGCCGCGGGCCGGGCCGCCGACATGATTCCCGGCAGCACCCTCGGCGAGGTGCTGGACGAGGCACGCCTGCGCTTCGGCGGCGAGTTCGCCCGCGTGCTGGCCGCTTCCCGGGTGTGGATCAACGGAGAGATGCTCTACGGCGACGTCGACGGCATTCCCTGCCGGGCCGGCGATGAGATCGCCGTGCTGCCACCGATCAGCGGCGGATGACCGATCGTGATCCTACGACCGGTGGACAATGGCCACGCCCCCGCGCCCGGCGCTGCCGCGAGCGGTACCGCGCCATGGCGCTGATCCCTCAGCCAATGGCGACCATCTCATCGTCCGACAAGCGACGTTGACTCAATGGGGATCTGCCCCGCCCGCGACCTGACCATCTTTCGAGCAGCGGAGCTGCTTCCGGGCGCCCCCGACACTACAGTAATTACGCCGCCGTCCTTTGCGGATCGCTCACCTGCCGCAACATGCCCAGCAGACCGGATATTTCCGAGCAGACCGGATATTTTGTGTTGCTCCGAGCCTCCACCCGTTCTCGGCGGCACGGTGCTGTGGCACAATTAGGAACTGGTGGCCTTCTGTTCGGGGGGGTTTCGGTCGGGCGACTTTCACCACTCGGGACAGAAGGCCACTTCTCTATGAAACGACGGCCAGACACGGCCGAAGCGCAACGACCGGGCGTTATCAACTGGTCGTTCCCCGCGACCTGCTACGGGCTCATCGACCACCAAACTGTGCTCTGGGAGCGCCAGCACTCGTCCGAGACGTTCAAGGGAATGCCTGCGTTGATGGAGAGGCGCGCCCCTCGACGGATCCGCGGCAGTTTGCCGGGCGAGCGCGGGGTTCGCCGAAGGCTCAGGCCAGCTGCGTTCCGCCGTCCACGGCAAGGACCTGACCGGTGACGAAGGCGGCTGCGTCCGATGCCAGGTAGACAGCCGCCGCGCCAATCTCAGAGGGCATTGCCGTCTGGCGCTCCAGCACGGTGCGCCGCCCGATCGAGAACATTTCCTCCCGGCGCGTCTCCATCAACCGCATGATCAGCCCGTTGGGATGGAACCGGCTCCCGGAGCTCACGTCGTCAGGGTCTTCGGGCACGGTCCCGTAGGGCGCGATGGCGTTCACGGTAATGCCCTTCTTGCCGACCTCCTTGGCGAGCACCCGCGTGAAGGCGTGCACAGCGCCCTTCATCGCCGAGTAGACGGCGAGCTTGGTGTCTCCGATCAGTCCGGACGTCGACCCGATGTTGATGATCCTTCCGTAGGACTGGCTGATCATGCCTGGAAGAACAGCGTGGGTGCAGTTCAGGGTGCTGGTTATGTTCAGAGCGATGTCCTGGTCCCACGTCCCCGGGTCCGAGTCGACGAAATCGTCCATGTCGACGTTGCCCCCGACGTTGTTCACAAGCACATCGATCGAACCGAACCGGCCCAGCACAGCGGCCACCATGCCGTCGACCTGTTCCCGGTCGGTCACGTCAGCCGCCCGCCAGAACGCCTCCTTCGCTCCCCGCTCCGTCAGCTGCCTACATACCCGTCGGCCCTGATCCTCGTCGCGACCGACGATAGCGACGTTGGCACCTTCGGCAGCGAAGGCCAAGGCGATGCCTTTACCGATGTTGGCGTTACCACCCGTGACCACGACCGTACGACCGGCCAACTTGGTTTCCATTCTTCGGACGATATCAGGACCGGGCGTTGACTTTCCACGGGTCTTTCGCCAGACTTCGAGACGAATAAGCGACGCTCTGCTGTGGCCTCACCGTCCGGCGCGGCTCCGCGCTGCGCCGCATGCCAGCGCCCAGCCGAACTTTTCGGGAGTTGCCATGAAAGCCTTACGCCTGACCCTGACCCAGCCGGGGTTGGAACCGAGAGCGATGTCGGCGCGATACCAGGCCGCGGTCGAGATGTGCGCTCACATCGAGGAGCGCGGGTTCGATCTGGTGAACCTCGAGGAGCACCACGGGGTACACAACGGCTGGAGCCCGTCACCCTTGGTGCTCGCTGGCCTGATCTTCGGGCGGTGCCGCCGGCTTCCGGTGTCCATCGCGGCATTCCTGCTTCCACTGCATGACCCCATCCGAGTGGCCGAGGACATCGCGGTGTTGGATCTCGCCTCGGGTGGTCGTCTAAGCGTGGTGCTGGGCGTGGGCTACCGCCCCTCCGAATACGCCGCCCACGGCAAGGACTGGGACCGCCGCGGCGCCCTGATGGACGAGTGTGTGGCCACCCTGCTGAAAGCGTGGACGGGCGAGCCGTTCGATCACCACGGCTCAACGGTGCAGGTCTCACCGAAGCCGCTGACCCAGCCGCATCCTCTTGTGATGATCGGCGGCAGCGCCAAGGTCTCCGCTCGGCGGGCCGCTCGGTTCGGGTTACCGTTCTCGCCGGCTGGTCACCTGCCCGAGTTGGAGGCGTACTACTACGAGCAGTGCCGAGAGCTCGGCGTGAAGGGTATGTGCCTGATGCCGCCGCCGAACACCCCGATGATGTTCATCCACGAGGATCCGGACAAGGCGTGGGCGACGCTTGGGCACCACTTCCTGCATGAGGCCACCACCTATTCGGCCTGGCAGACCACCGATGTGCGGTCTGCCCTTCGCTCTGCCGCAACCACCGTGGAGCAACTACGTGCCGAAGGCATCCACCAAATCCTCACACCAGAGCAGGCGCTTGCGCGCGGTCCCGACGCGGTGTACTGCGTCCATGCGCTGTGTGGGGGCATGCCAATCGAGGAGGGCTGGAAGTGCCTGACCCTCTTCACCGAACGGGTACTACCGCACCTTCCCCGTGCTGCTCCTGACTCGGGCCCTTCCCCATCCTGACGAGCCCAAGCTCGTCACGTACGACCGGAGGACGGCAGCGAGCGCCTCCGCGGCCACCTCGCTCACCGGGTCGCTGAGCGACTATTCCTGAGGGTACCCGGAGGGTGGGGTATGGCGGTGGTGGGAGACAAGCGAATATCGGCACGCGGCCAGGGAACGTCGACGGAAAGTAGGAGACTATGAAGGCGGTTCGCGGCGTTGAGGGTGGGGTCCTGGTGGTTGATGTCGACGAGCCGCCTGGGGCGGGCGAGCTTCTCGACATGAAGGCAACGAGCATCTGCGCCTCCGACCTGGTCTATATCAGTTTCGGCAGTAGGCGGATTCTGGGGCATGAGCTCGCCGGAGTCCGCCAGGATGGCACACCGGTCGTGGTCGAGGCGACCTATGGATGTGAGGTGTGCGAGTTATGCCGGCGGGGGGACTACAACCTGTGCCCGACGAATTCCGAACGCGCCCTGGGAGTCTTCATCGACGGCGGGATGGTCGAGCAGTTCCGGGCTCCGTCGGCGCGGCTGGTTCCTCTGCCGCCAGGTCTGGACGTACGCGACGCCTGCCTGGTCGAGCCGGCGTCGGTTTCGTGGCATGCGCTTCGCCTGGCCGGTACCGGTCCAGGTAAGCGGGTTGCGGTAGTCGGTGCGGGCGCCATCGGGCTGCTCGCGATCGCCGGGGCCAGGCACCAAGGCAGCGAGGAAGTCGCCATCGAGGGGCGCCACCCCCACCAGTACGAGGCGGCCGAGCGCCTGGGTGCGAGCACCGCGACCGACGGGCTCTATGACGTGGTGGTGGAGGCGGCGGGCAGCGCCGAGAGCCTGGCCCGATGCGCTGAGCTTGTGGCACCCGGCGGCGCGGTCGTGGTTCCCGGCGTTCACCTGGGCCCCGTTCAGCTGAACTGGATGACCCTGTTCAACCGGGAGGCGAAGATCATCCCCTCCCTGACCTACTGCCGTCACGACGGGGTCCGCGAGATGGAGGAGGTCGCGGCAATGCTCGCCGCGGATCCCGAGATCGCGAAGACGGTCATCACCCACCGCTTCCCGATCGAAGAGTCAGCGCATGCTTTCCAGGTCGCGGCCGACCGCGCGGCGGGCGCGATACGAGTAGTAATCGAGCCCTCATAGCTCTTGGGCTCCGCGCGGAGCAGGGCCGCATGGATGCTCTCGGCCTCGGTCACGGACCGCTTGTCGCTCCGGGTGTGTCGGACGCCACACCCGGCGTGGCACTCAGTACCATACTCGATCTCACGATGCCTTCGTGGCGCTGGGTATAGTAAAGCTGTGATGGCTGAGACGTCTGGGGGGCTCGGAATCCGTGAACGCACTCGGCGCGCCGTACGGGCCGAGTTGCTGACCGTCGCGATGGACTTGTTCGCCGACAAGGGCTACGACGCCACAACGATCGACGAGATCGTAGCCGCCGCCGGCATGTCCCGCAGTAGCTTCTTCCGCTACTTCACCTGCAAAGAGGACATCGTACTCGGCCACCTCCAGGCCATCGGCCAGACACTCGCCGACGCCTTGGCGCGGCGGCCCGCGGACGAAGACGAATGGACCGCCCTGCGCCGTGCCTTTGACGACGTGCTGTTGGCCTACCACGCGCGCGACCCACAGCACGCCCTCGCGCTCCGACATATGCTCGAGAGCAATCCCGTGCTGCTGGCCGGCAACCTGGAAAAACAGTGTCGGTGGCACGACCAGCTCATCCCGCACATTACCCCCCGCCTCGCCCCCGCCCCCGCGGACAGCGATACCGACGCCCGTGCCACAGCGGTCATCGGCGCTGCACTGGCATGTCTGGAAGCGGCGAACCGGGCTTGGAGGGCGACGAACGGCCAGGCGTCTCTCGACAAGATTCTCGACGACGTCATGCGCGCCGTCCGCCCCGGAGCCTTTTAAGCGGGCCCGACTCCCACCTCCGCCTCAGCCACAGAATAGCTGAGGCCTCGAGCCGGCCCTCAGCGGAACTATTCCCGTGTACGTCCGCTCGTAGACCGGTCAGTCCTGTTTCGACGCGGAGCCCTCATAGGCGAAGGCGAACATTTCAGGCCTGCCCATCCGATAGGTCCGGACGGTGTCGAGCGTGAGCCCGGCGTTCTCGATCAGCTTGTCGACGGGGCGGTTGAGGTGACAGCCGCCGAACAGCTTGCCCCAGATGGGCGTAAGGCGGTCCTGCCACTGGGCGACGCGGGCGTTGGTGGAACGGCCGTGCTCGACGAAGCGCAGCGTGCCACCAGGCCGCAACACGCGGCGTGTCTCGTCCAGAGCCCGCTCGACCTCCGGGATGGTGCATAGCGTCCACGTGACCAGTACATGGTCGACCGACGCATCCGGGAGGGCCAGTTGCTGACCGTCCTGGCCGACGAACTCGACCAGGATCGGGGTGGCGGCGATGCGCGAGGCTGCCAGTCCGCGGCCGACGGCAGCAGGCTCCACGGCGAGCAGCCGTGTGACCGCCGGGGAGAGGTGTGGCAGGTTACGCCCGGACCCGAACCCAATCTCCAGGACCTCACCAGACAGTCCCTCGGCAACCCGCGCCCGGGTAGGTTCCATCGGCTTACCGAGGGCGACGTCGGTGAACCGGGGCAGCACCTGGTCGTCGTAGAAGCCCATCGTCTCTCCTTGCATTGACGCAGGTCAGCCCCGCGGTGGCCGAAGCAACATGTCCTCGACGATCAGCTTGGCTCCTCGCCTCGCGCCGAGTGACCCACCCGTGGCTGCTACCGAACAGTGACGAGGTAGGCCTGCGTACGGCGAACCCTCGGCACCTGTACCCGCGGGTCGTCGGCAACGCCGGAGAGAAACGAACGCAGAATCCGCCGCGCTTGCCGTCCGGAGCAGCTAACACCCACCCGGAACTCGGACGCAAAGCATGCGAGGCCCAGGAGGGCGCGGGCGCCGTCGCGCGGGCGCGCTCGCGTTGGTCCTCGCGCTGCTGATGCGGCGCGGACGGCATCGCCGCCGCCGCGCCGCGATCACCATGACGACTGAACCGCGGTCGGAGCCTGCGCGGCTGAACCGGTGGTCGGCTCAGTTCGGGATCGGCTCGCTGCCGAGCGCCCGGTAGCTGATGGGATGGACCTTGGCGTCCAGCGTCGCGGCCAGCGCGCCGCGGGAGCAGACCGCCGGTAGCTGCGGGTTGGCCTTGCCGTTGCACCGGAACCCTATCCCGCCGGCACCGGGCAGATCCTTCTCCGGCATGGCCTTGATGGTGGCCGTGATGGTGGCCGGGGTGATGTCCCCCGAGATTCCTTCAAGGGCCGTCTGGAAGCCGGCGACCGTCGAGAACATGGCCATCCCATTGGGATCGCCGGTGTCGATGTTCTTGCCGTAGGTCGTCGCGACGGCGCTGTAGAGGCGGGTCGACGGGTTGTCTGTCCCGACGGGCGCCGTGGCCGACACGATCATCCCCTTCAGGGCCTCGCCCGGCACCGCCTTGCGGGTCGCGTCGCTGATGCATGTCGAGAAGCCGCTGACCTGGCCGGTGAACCCGACGGCCCGCAGGCCATTCAACGCAGTGATGCAGAACGCGTCGGTCCCCACGATGAAGACGACCGTGGGCCCACCGGAGGCGATCCGCTGCATCTGTGGCGTCATGTCGGCCGTGCCGGGTGGAATGGTGACCAGGTCCAAGGCGACACCAGCCTGTTCGAACAGCGGCGGCGCGAGCTTCCAAACGCCCAACGCGGCCGGAACGTCGATGACGATCGGCGTCACCTTCTTCACGCCCTTGTCCCGCGCGATCTGGAGCGGCATGCCGAGGATAGGAAAGATCGCGTCGCCTAGGACGAATGTCGACTCCTTGTCGGTCAACAACGCCGCATCGCCGGAGCCGTAAAGCATCACCGGCAGGTGCGCGGCGTGCAAGGGCTGCCACACGCTGTCCGGCACCGAGGTCTCACCGACGACGACAGCGGCGACATTCTCCTCGATCATGCGGTTCGCGCAGTCGGCTCCCTTGCCCGGGTCGGCCAGGTCGTCACACTTCACCAGCTCGATGGGCCGGCCACCGATGCCGGAGCGATGTTCGTTGAGCCACTTGACGGTGGCGTCGGCCACGCGGCCCTGGATGGAGACGTCGCTGACCGGAGTCTTCCCGTCCGAGATCATCCCGATCCGGACTGGAGCGCCCTTCGCCGCGGCTACCGGCCCGAGCACCGTGGCGCCGCTCCCGGAACCGCTGGCCAACGGCTTCCCGCCGCTGCCGCCGTTGCTCCCGCATCCGGCAACGAGCAGCAGGGCCGCGGCTACGGCGGCCGCGACCAGTAATACAGGTAAGCCGGCTAATCGAGCGCCTGCCGAACGCGGCCGCGCCTGTCCACGAGTCAACCCGTCATGTGGGATCCTCATGCGTTGCATATTTTCCCCATCTCGCGGTTAGGCGCGCCGCCCGTCAGCGGTCTGCAGTCGACTCGCCGCGGGGTTCGAGCGGCTCGTGACGGCGGCGTTTCGACAGCACCAGCTTTGATCAGCTTGGTGAGTAAACGCCCTGACAGCGTTCTACGCAGACGTCAATGTCTGCCTCGAACGCTTCCCTACGGCTCAGCGACCCGGTGGGCACGTCATCGTCGTCGGGGGCCCCTCGTGCCCGCCGACGGTCGGCAAGATCGGCAACTGTCGCATCGGGGTCAGGGTCTCCAGTCGGGATCACTCGCCTCGCCGACCCACCGGGACTCTACGCCAAAGACTGTACTAAGTTCCACCATAGACATCACATCCTGGTTATGGTTCTGGATGTCATGATGATGGACAAGCTCGTCCTGCGCATCGCCACATACCTCGGTTCGCCCAGGGCCAGTTGCTTCCGCGCAACGTCGAGGAGGCCCAGACGCGCGTAGGTCGACCAGGAAGGGACCAGGAGGAGACCATGACAGAAGTTATGCAGGGGGTCCGCATCCTGGAGGTCGCCGAGCAGACCTTCGTGCCGGCGGCCTCCGCGCTGCTCTCGGACCTGGGTGCCGAGGTCATCAAGATCGAGCATGTCGAGCGCGGCGACGCCATGCGCGGGCTGGCCTCGACCGGGACGGCGTTCGTGCCATCCGACGTGCACGTGCTGCTGGAGCACTCCAATCGGGGGAAGAAGAGCCTCGCCCTCGACCTCGCCACCCCCGAGGGTGTCGGCATCCTCTACAAGCTGGCGGCCACCGCGGACATCTTCCTCACCAACAAGCTTCCCGCGGTGCGCGCAAAGCTCAGGATCGACGTCGAGGACCTCCGGGCCCACAACCCGAACATCATCTATGTACGCGGCACCGGCCAGGGCGAGCGCGGCCCTGACGCCAACAAGGGTTCCTACGACAACCTCGCGTTCTGGGCCCGGGCCGGCGTGGCCATGGGCGTCACGCAACCGGAGTACGGCCATGTGGTCAGCCCACCTGGACCGGGCTTCGGCGACTCGATCGGCGCCATGACCATCGCCGGCGGTGTGGCAATGGCCTTGTTCCACCGCGAGCGCACAGGTGAGGCCACGGTGGTGGACGCCTCGCTGCTGTCGTCGGCCATGTGGGCGATGGGCCAGACCATCGGGCTGTCGGTCGTGCTCGACGAGGGCTGGACGCCGCCTCCGGTTGACGCCCCGAGGCGCAACCCGCTGGTCTGCTACTACCGGACCAAGGACGGCCGGTGGCTGGCCCTCAACTGCCTGCAAGCCGGCCACTACTGGCCGCCGTTCTGCGCCAGCATCCGCCGGCCGGACCTCGCCGCCGACCCCCGCTTCGCCGACCACGAGTCGCTGATGACAAACAGCGCGCAGGCCACCGCCATCCTCCGTGACGTGTTCGCCGAGCGCACGGTCGACGAATGGCGGGAAGCGCTCAAAGACTTCAACGGGCAGTGGACCGTCGTACAGCACACCCTCGAAGCGGCCAACGACCCGCAGTCCGTAGCCAACGGCTACATGCAGCCCTGCCAGACGGCGGCCGGTGTCCCGTTTCAGCTGGTCGCCGTGCCGGTGCAGTTCGACGAGGAACCCGCGGCTCCCCGTCGCGCCCCCGAGTTCAACGAGCACGGCGACATGATCCTCACCAACCTCGGTCTCGACTGGGACGCGATCATGGATCTGAAGGTCCGTGGCATCGTGCCCTGACGGTGGCTCGACGATTCGGGTCGAAAATCCGCGACGTGGCGTGGCGATCGACGCGGCTGGCCCTGAGGTACCTGCCGATCCCGTGCCGAAGCCCGCGGCGGATCGGGCCGAGTCGGCCACGCCGGTCGCGGCGGTGGGGCCGAACCCGGTCATCGACGGGCGATGTCGAGTACGACCTTGCCGACGGCGTGACCGTCACCGACGTAGCGCAGCGCCGCGGCGGCCTCATCTAGCGTGAACGTGGCGCCGACATGCGGCACGAGGCGCTGCGCCGCGAAATGCTCTTGCATCTCCCGGTCGTCGCGGAGGTACTCCTCGAGCGCATGCGTGGAGAAGTCGCGGAACTGGAAGCCGAGGATCTGCACGCCCTTCAGCAGGACGAGGTTCAACGGAATGCGCGGAATCACCCCGGACGCGTAGCCCACGGTCACGAAACGCCCAGCCCAGCGCAGCGACCGCAAAGCCGGCTCGGCGAGGTCGCCGCCCACCGGGTCGATCACCACGTCGGCGCCGTCGGGCAAAGCGTCCTTCAACGCTGCTCGGAGATCACCGGCGTGGTGGTCGATCAGCCGCGTGGCTCCACAGCCGGCCGCCGCCCTGAGCTTCTCCTCGGAGGAGGCCACGGCCGTCACCTTGGCGCCCAGCAGGACACCGATCTGCACCGCGGCCAGGCCAACACCGCCGCCAGCGCCGAGCACGATCAGCTCCTCCCCGGGCTGCAACCGGGCTGTGGAGCGCAGCACATGATAGGAGGTGCGGTGGGCCACGCCGAAGGCGGCCGCCACCTGGTCGTTCATGCCGGCGGGGATGCGCCGCACGGCATGGGCGCCGACGACCGCTTCCTCCGCGAAGGCGCCTACCATACAGGTGCCGATCACCCGGTCACCAACCGAGTATCCGTTCCCGCCGTCAGCAACCTCGACCACCTCGCCCGCGAACTCGCTGCCCGGCACGAACGGCGGCGGCACGGTGACCTGGTACTTGTTGGCCACGAACAGCACGTCGGGGAAGTTGACCGCGGCGGCGTGCACCCGGACGCGCACCTGCCCCTCCTTGAGCGCCGGGGCGGGAAACTCCTCGACCTCGACCACCTCGGGCGGCCCGTATCGGCGGCAGACCGCGGCGCGCACCTCAACCCCTCACCCGAGGTCGCGTCCCAGGCCCGCCAACGCCCGGCGAACTGACGCTCGCCCGGCCTTCCCGAAGCGCGCGCCGCGTGTCCGCGTTCCACTCCGTCGGGTCATTGATGACACACCACGCGACCGACCCCACACGCTCGGAGCGCTGGTCGGCCGTGCCCAGATCGTCGTCCATGAAATTCCAGATTCTCTCGTCAGCGTGAACGGGTCGATCTTGCCGGACGATCGCAGGTCAGAGAACGATTGGCAGCTTTTGGTAGCCGCGTACGGTGCTGGTGTGCAGCCGCGTCACGTTTTCGTGGTCCACCTCCCAGGTGGGGAAGCGGCGCAGCGTCTCCTCCAGTCCAACACGCCCCTCCATTCGAGCGAGGGCGGCGCCGAGACAGAAATGGATGCCGTGGCCGAGTGAGACGTGGCTGTCGAAGCGGCGGCGGACGTCGTAGCGGTCGGGGTCGGGGTACCTGCGTTCGTCCCGGCCAGCCGAGCCGGTGAGCAGCACGATCCTGGAGCCGGCGGGGATGGTGGTGCCGTGCAGCTCGACGTCCCGGGTGGTGACGCGGCCCTGGACGGGTGAGGGTGCCTCGTAGCGCAGGGTCTCCTCGACGGCGTTCCTCACCAACGACGGATCGGCGGCCACGAGCGCACGCTGGTCGGGATGGGCTGCCAGCAGGTCGCAGGCGAATCCAAGCATTCGGGCAACCGTCTCGGTGCCGGCCGCGACGAGCAGGTTGGTGAAGTCCGCCGCCTCGGAGGTGGTGAGCCGGCGGGTGCCCTCGTCGGTGGCGACCTCGGCCTGGACGAGGCCGGTCATCATGTCGTCGCGCGGTGCCTTGCGCCGGGCCTCGAGCTGCTCCGTCCAATAGGTGTGCAGCCTCGTCGCGGCATTGAAGGCGACGTCGTTGATCATCCCCTTGTCTTCGTCGACGTGGAACGTCTCGTCGATCGTGTGGCGGATCTCCTCACGGTCCATCGGGTCGACCCCGATCAGCTCGGAGATGACCTTCGATGGGAGCTGCGCGGAAAAGTCCTGCACGTAGTCGAACCCACCGGCGCCGATCTGGGGGTCGAGCATCTCGGCGCACAGTTTCCGGATGTAATCCTCCAGCGCCGAGATCCGCCGGGGGGTGAAGGCACGGGAGACCAGCAGCCGCAGGGTTGTATGCGCCGGCTGATCCATGAAGATCATGTAACCGGACTCCATCGGCTCCGGCGTCATGATCTCTAGTACCGTGCCATGGGCCGAGCTGTAGGTCGCCGGGTCGAGGTGTGCGCCATCTACGTCCGCGTACCGGGAGAAGGTGAAGAAGTTGAATTTGTCATTACGGTAGACTGGTTGCTCGTCGCGCATCCGACGCCAGAGTGGGTACGGATCCACATCCAGCACCTTGTCGAACGGATCCCAATACAGGTCACTCACAGCTCGGACCTTCCTTGTGACGAGCCCGGGCGGCCAGCCGCCGGACAGAATAAATCCACCTTCGCCGCATCTGCGCCGTGGTTGGGGCCACGATGCGGATCCGACCGACGGGAACAGCGCCGCACTCGGGAACTCGGGAGCAACACGCCGGTAGAGCCCTTACGCGACCCGGTCCCAGCGCCGCCTGCAGCCCGGTAGCGCCGTCTCGACCGCGCCGACCGCTCCCGCGATGTCGCGGGCGTCACGCACGTTCTCATCGCCAGTACCGGGCGGTGGTCTCGTAGGCCTGCCGCGCGAACTCGGACACCGGAAGCTGGCGAAGCTCGGCATTGAGCACCTCGACGCTCACCAAGCCTGCCCAGCCTCTGTCGAGCAGGGTGGAGGCGAACCGGTCGAGCTCGAAGGTCCCGTCGCCGGGCATCGCGCGGCGGTGCATCGTCTCGTTCACCCCGTTCCCGGAGATCGGGGGGAGCGCGTCGTCGAACTGGACGTAGGCGATCCTTTCCAGCGGCACCCGCTCCAGCTGCTCCCAGGTGCTGTCCCCGTTGAAGAAGTGCCAGGTGTCGATCAGCACTCCGGCCCGGTCAACCCCGGCGGCCTCGACCACCTTCAGCGCATCGGAGATCGACCTTGCCCCGCCGTACGGGGTGAACTCGACCGCCATGCCCGCGCCGGCCTCGGCGAACATCGCCGCGCACCGGCTGATCAACGGCGCGGTGTCCTGGTCCAGCGCAACCCGGAAACCGGCTAGGACCCACCGCGCCTTCACGGCGGCCGCCGCCTCGGCCAGTCGGCCAGCGTGGCTCACAGTGGCCTCCTCGTCGGAGGTCACGATCAGGGCCAGCAGTTCGTGGCAGCGCAGTCCGCCCGCGGCGAGCGCCGCCGCGCCGGCCGCGTCAACCCGCGACACGGACAGCCCCACGGCCGTGAACCCGGCTGCGCCGGCCGCCCCGACCAGACCGGCGACGTCGATGTCCCAGCGCGAGTCGGGGGTCAGCCCCAGCTCGACCGTCATCCCTGTGGCTCCGCCACCGGCTCGCGAGACATGATCGACGGATCGATGGAACCCGTGAGCAGGCCGCCCGCGACGCCCTGGTCGGTGTAGAGGAATGCGCCCGTGACCACCGCGTTCATCCGGCTGTTCAGCAGGACCAGCGGCCACGCCTGCTCCTCGGCCGTCGCCATCCGGCCGAGCACCGGGTACGGGAACCGGTCGAAAAAATCCTGGCCGATGTCCCGGATGGTCTCGTCCATGAACGCCGTCTTGGTCGGGCACGGACCGATGCAGTTCATCCGGATGCGGCGTTCGTGGCCCAACCCCACGGCCGCGTGCATCGTCCAGACGATCAGCAGCTCCTTCGAGGTGGTGTAGCCGTCCGCGACGGCCTCCGGCCGGGCCTCACACCACCGCCTCGCCTCGACCGGGTCGGCGATGGCGAGCAGTTCGAGGTGGGCCGGAAGCCGCCGCTGCCAGCCGAGCCCCGCGTTGGACGCGATGGTGGCCACGCCGCTCCCGTCGGCCAGCGCCGGCACGACCTGCTCGGTGAAGTACCGGGTGCCGATGTAGTTGACGAGCATGGAGTACAGCGGGCCGCCGATCGTGTGCGGTACCCCGGCGCAGTTGAACAGGTAGTCGATCGGTCCCACATCACGCAGCGCCGCGGCGGTCGCCTCGATCTGCTCTGGCCGCGACAGGTCGGTCTCGTAGTAGCCCACATGCGGCACCGACGGTTTACGGACATCGACCGCGTGCACCCGGGCACCGAGGTCGCCTAAGACCCGGGCGGTCGCCTGCCCCATGCCCGACGCGCACCCCGTCACCACCACCGTCGCGCCGCGGTAGCCAAGCCCGTCGAGATCACCCATGTGTCGTCCCCTTTCGTGAGATTGGCGCACGCTGCCGCTCAGCCCGCCGGCCACGCCAGCGACTTGATCTCGAGGTACTGGTCAAAGCCGGCGACCCCGTTCTGGCGGCCCAACCCGCTGTGCTTGTAGCCGCCGAAGGGGACATCGGCGGAGTAATAGGAACCCCCGTCAACCGTGACCGTGCCGGTGCGGATCCGGCTGGCGACAGCCATCGACCGCTCCCGCGATCCGGAGTACACACCACCGGACAGGCCGTAGACGCTGTCGTTGGCGATCCGCACGGCGTCGTCCTCATCCTCGAACGGGATGACGCACAGCACCGGCCCGAAGATCTCCTCCTGGGCGATCGTCATCGCGTTGTCGACGTCAGTGAACAGCGTCGGCTCGACATACCAGCCTTTCGGTAGGTGCGCTGGCCGCCCGCCGCCGAGGACCAGCTTCGCTCCCTCGGCCACGCCCCTGTCGATATAGCCCAGCACCCGGTCTCGTTGCTTCGCGGAGATGAGCGGGCCCATCATGACGTCAGGCCGTTGTGGGTCGCCGTAGGGCACGTTCGCGAAAGCCGTCTTCAACAACTCGACACCCTCGTCGTACCGCGAGCGCGGCAGCAACATCCGGGTCTGAATCGCACACCCCTGCCCGGCGTGCGAGCAGGCAGACAGGCCCATCAACACGGCGGTGGACAGGTCGGCGTCGTCGAGCACGATCGTCGCCGACTTGCCACCGAGCTCCAGGAACAGCCGCTTCACCGTCGCCGCGCTCTTCTCAATGATCCGCTTGCCGGTCGCCGTGGAACCTGTGAACGAGATCAGGTCGACCTTCGGTGACAGCGTCATCTCCTCGGCCACCAGGTGGTCCGACGAGGTGACGACGTTGACCACGCCCGCGGGGAAATCTGTCTGCTCGGCGATGAGGCGGCCGATGCGCGTGGCGCTGAAGGGCGTGTCCGGCGCGGGCTTGAGTACCACCGTGTTACCCGTCGCGAGAGCCTGACCCAGCTTGTTCAGTGCGACCTCGAACGGCACGTTCCACGGCACGATGGCCCCGACCACCCCGACCGGCTCCTTCACGACGCGCCGGGAGGTCGCGACGCCCCGGAAGTCGACCACATCGGGCAGGTCCGTCTCCCACCCGAACGCGTCCATCAGCTCCATCGGATAACGCAACGCGTGCTCCAGCGGGACCGCGAGTTGCGGGCCGTTTGTCGTGCCGCGCGGGCAACCGCCCTCAGCGATCAGCTCCTCGCGCAGCTGCTCGCGCTCGGTTTCGAGGGCCTCCTGCAGCTGGGCCAGGCAGTGCTTGCGGAAGGCACGGTTCGTCGACCAGTCCGTCTCGTCGAAAGCCCGACGGGCGGCGTCGATGGCCCGGTGCATCTCCGAGCTGGACGCGTCGGCGACGCGCCCGATCACCTCCTCAGTGGCCGGATTGATGTTGTCGAACGTCGCGTCCGAGTCCGCCTCGATGAGCTCGCCGTCAACCAGCATCCTCGACTCAGCGTCGACCTTCAGCGTCTCCACCACCAGTCACTCCGCTCCTCGCTCCCTGGCACCGCCACGGCCCAGTCGCCGTCAGGGTGCTCTCGCCCGTCGGCTGCACCGGAGTCCCGGTCGCTCCCCGGTCACGTCTGCTCGCCATCGAGGAACCGGCACTCCGCACCCAACGCTGCACTCAGTTTCAATCTCGACACTATGAAGCAGTTGCGGCCCGGAGTACAGTGTCGGCTACGACGCCTGTGGCGTCTCGAGGGCCTGACCTCCGCGAACGCAACCGGCGCGCCGCGCGGACCACCTACTCACCGTCACTCAACTGTCAGCTCACCGTCGCGATGAACCAACCGCACGAGGCTTCGATGCGACGACGATCGAGGCGACCAGCAGGATGTCCCGAAGCATCTCCTTCCGTCACTTCGCCCGGAAGGAAGACGTCCTACTCGACCAACCGGGCACCTGGCAGGTCAACTACCAGCGACTCCCAGTAGTGAACGCGGCCAATCGGGCCAGCCGTCAGCGTCAGACCGGCGTCCGTCTGCCAACACGTTCCGATCGTCAACCGAGCATGTCCACCCGCAGCGACAGGAGCGGCCCATGCGCATGGACGACATGATCCTGGTCAGCATTGACGACCACATGATCGAGCCACCGAACATGTACTCCAACCACGTCCCGGCCAAGTGGCGCGACGACGCCCCCAGGGTCGTCCGCAACGAGGACGGCTTAGACGCGTGGGTGTTCCAGGGCGAGAAGACGACGACACATTTCGGTATGGCCGCCACCGTTGGCTGGCCCAGTAAGGAGTGGGGCTTCAACGCCGGCACCTACAGCGAGCTGCGTCCTGGCTGCTTCGACGTCCACGAACGGGTCAGGGACATGAATGCCAACGGAGTGCTGGCATCGATGTGCTTCCCGACCATGGCCGGCTTCAACGCCCGTACCTTCACCGAGTCGCGTGACAAGGAGATCGCGCTCGTGATGCTCCAGGCCTACAACGACTGGGCCATCGACGAGTGGTGCGGCACCTACCCCGACCGGTTCATCCCACTCGGCATCGTCCCGATGTGGGACGTCGACCTGGCGGTAAAGGAAATCCACCGCATCGGGCGGAAGGGCTGCCGGTCCATCAGCTTCCTCGAGGCGCCGCACGCCTGGGGCTTCCCGAGCTTCCTGTCCGGCCACTGGGACCCGATGCTCAAAGCGCTGTGCGACGAGAACATGGTCCTGTCCCTCCACATCGGCGCCGGCTTCGACCTGATCAAGAAGCCGGACGAGGCACCCATCGACCACCTCATCGTCCTCACGAGCCAGATCTCCGCCATCGTCGCGCAGGACCTGCTGTTCGGACCCACGCTGCGACGGTTCCCGGACCTCAAAGTCGCCCTCTCCGAGGGCGGCATCGGCTGGATCCCCTTCTACCTGGACCGGGCCGACCGCCACTTCCGAAACCAGGAGTGGATCCACAACGACTTCGGCGGCAAGCTCCCGTCGGAGGTGTTCCGCGACCACATCCTCGCCTGCTTCATCACCGACCCGTCCGGGCTCCTGCTGCGTAATCG
Source organism: Pseudofrankia coriaricola (assembly GCF_032027725.1). Lineage (NCBI taxonomy): Bacteria > Bacillati > Actinomycetota > Actinomycetes > Frankiales > Frankiaceae > Pseudofrankia > Pseudofrankia coriaricola. The sequence goes on from NZ_JASNFO010000007.1 coordinate 60,587, forward strand.
CATCGGCATCGACATCCTGGCCTGGGAGTGCGACTACCCGCACACCGACACGACGTGGCCCACCTCGCCCGAGTTCGCCTGGAACGAGTTCCAGGAGGCCGGCTGCGCCGACGAGGAGATCCACAAGATCACTTGGGAGAACGCCACCCGGTTCTTCGGCTGGGACCCGTTCGCCCACACTCCCAAGGAGCAGGCCACCGTCGCCGCGCTGCGCACCCTCGCCAAGGACGTCGACACCACCCGCATGCCCCGCCAGGAGTGGCGCAAGCGCAACGAGGCCGCCGGCATCGGCATGTTCTGAGTTCATCGGCCGGGCGACAGCTCCCGTCGGCGCTTCGAAGTTTCGCGTTCAGGAAGAACCGTAGGCGGATGGCGGCTCCACAATCCAGCCAGCGAGGCATGAAAAATCAATGGGTCACAACGTTGGATGATCATTCCGTTGTCCCGGAACAGTTCGTCGGCTACGGCGCCCGCCGACGACTGGCCGTCTTCGACACCCAACTCATCGGCTCACAACCTCTTCCTTGGACGGTATGACATGATCGCTGCACGGCTGCACGGTGGTGAGGACATACGGATCGAGGAGGTTCCTGACCCGGAGCCCGCTGCGGGTCAGGTAAAGGTCGCCGTGGCCCACAATGGGCTGTGCGGTACCGACCTGGCCGAGTTCTTCTCCGGCCCGAGAGCCTGCACGACCGTGCCGCATCCGCTCACCGGCGGCACGCTGCCCCAGATTCCGGGTCATGAGTTCGCCGGAGTGGTGACAGCCGTAGGGCCGAAGGTCGATGGTGTAGTCGTCGGTGATCGGGTCTGCGTCGAGCCGCTGTACTCATGCGGGGAGTGCGACCGCTGCGTGGCTGGGCTGCGGCGGCTGTGTCGTCTGGTCATCACACATGGGATCTGCTCGCACGGGGGCGGTCTGGCCCAGTACACGGTCGTGCCGCGCGCCATGGTGCATCACCTGCCGGCGTCGATGTCGCTGGCGGAAGGCGCGCTGGTGGAGCCGATGTCGGTCGCGTTCAACGGGGTGCTGCGTTCCGGTGCGGAGCCCGGTCAGTCCGCCCTCGTGTTCGGTGGCGGCCCGATCGGGATCGGCGTGCTGTTCGGCCTGCGGGCTGTCGGTGTGGACGACATCCTGCTCGTCGAGCCGGCACCGGCTCGACGCGCGGCCATCGAGGCGCTCGGCTTGGCCGATGTCCTTGACCCGGACGCGCGCGACGTCGCCGACGAGGTGCGCCGCCGGACGGGCGGTCGGGGTGTCGACGTCGCGCTGGACTGCGCGGGGGCGCCTGCCACGTTCGCGCTCGCCCCGGCCGTGCTGCGGGCTCACGGACGGTTCGTCGGGATCGCCTTCTCTGATCGAGAGGTTTCCTTCTCGCCGTGGGTGTTGGCCCGGGGGGAGATCGAGCTCACCGGTTCGCTGGGGTACGGGCCCGGCGTGTTCCCGCGCGTGATCGAGCTCTTCGCCCAAGGTGCGTACCCAACAAAGGGGTGGGTCGAACACGTCGACCTCCACGACGTCAGAGCCGCTCTTGAGGATCTACGGGCAGGCCGGCGCACGAAAGTCCTCGTCGACCTACCAAGCGCCTGATGACCAGCAGCAACCCGTAGGAGCCAGTTCAGGATCCGTTGGTACGCCACCGCCGGCCACCATCCCGACGTCGCCGCCGCCTCGTGCGTCGGCGACCCGGCACGGGCCCTGGTCCGCAGAGGTAGTACGTGCGCTCGTCGGCGTGGGCATCGTCGCGCCCGGCGCAGCCGTGGTAGGGGTCGCGCGGCCGATCGCCCGTAGAGGTGGGGGCTCAGGTGATGTCGTGGCGATCGGCGAGTAGCACGGCTGTACGGCGAAACCACTCGCCATCCTTGGCCGCGCTGAGCAGGAACGCGGCGACGTCCGCCCGGGAGACGCGCGGCATGCCGGGCAGCCGTGTCAGCTCCGCGAGGTCGATTGCCAGGTACTTGCCGGACTTCGGCTTGTTCGTGAGCAGGACCGGGTACGCGAGGGTCCAGTCGAGATCAGAGGACGTGAGGTACCGTTCGCCGGCGGCTTTGTCGGCGAAGACCGCTTTGCCGCCCGAGCTGTACATGAGGCGCGCGAGCGCGGATGCCTTCCGGAGAGACTCACCGACACCGAACGCGGACATGATGAGCACCCGCGAGATGCCGGAATGTTTGGCGGCCTCAACGATCGCGCGAGTGCTGTCGGCGATCAGGTTGTCTGGTTTCCTCGCACGGCCCAGGCCAAGGGTGCTGATCACGGCGTCCGTGCCGTGCATGGCCTCGGCCAACGCGTCGGCGTCGCGAACGTCGCCCGCGACGACGGTCAGGCGCTCGCGTGGCGTCACCTTGGCGGGGCTCCGCACGTACGCGGTGACGTCATGTCCGTCGGCAAGAGCCTGCTCGATGAACAGACCGCCTGTTGCGCCGGTGGCACCGAGCACGAAGAACCTCATCTGGGCCGCCTCCTTTGCAACGAGCCTGCGAGACCAAGTTTCATAGTTGACACTATAGCTCATATGCGCGAGTCGGGGTCGACTGTGACTAGGGTGACCGGGTGAGGGGAGCGGGGTAGGCGAGTACGCGGGACGTCGCGCGGGCTGCCGTCCGGGCTCGGCTGGCGTAGGTCGCCTTCGACCTGTTTCGTGCCGAGGGGTTCGAACGGGTCACGGTCAACGACATCCCGGAGGCCGCGGATGTGTCGCGCGGCACCTTTCTGCGCCACTTCAGTAGCAAGGAGGACGCGGTCCTCGGCGTCCTCGGCGCTCAGGGTGATCGACTGGCAGTCCACGCCGCTGCGACTCGCTGTAGCTGCGGCGAAGCACCCCGTCGCTGGAACAGGTGCAGCCGAGGGGCCTGCGGTACAGCCGATCGCCCCAGGACGCCGCGGCGTACGAAATCCGGGCTGCGGTATTTACGCCGCGCCCTGGACGCCACCTTTCTCGCACACTCAACTCAGCTCCGCCGTGGCGTCATCTCGGGACAAAGCCGGTCTGGTAGGCGATGACGACTAGTTGAGCCCGGTCGCGTGCACCTACTTTGGTCATGATGCGGTTGACGTGGGTCTTGGCGGTGTGTGGTGACACATAGAGCCGCTTGGCGATGTCGTCGTTGGACAAGCCGGTCGCCACGAGAGCGAGGACTTCGCGTTCCCGTTCGGTGATACGTTCGATTCCGGGCGGCGCGGGGGTCGGCGCGGGTTCGGGCTGGGTCAGGTAGCGGGCGATGAGCGCTTTGACGGCCTTCGGTGACAGCAGCGCCTCGCCGCGGGCCACGGTGCGGATCGCGTCGATCAGGTCGGCCGGCTCGACCCCTTTGCCAAGGAACCCGCTAGCGCCGCCGCGCAATGCCTCGAACACGTACTCGTCGGCCTCGAAGGTGGTCAGGATCAGCACCTTCACCTCAGCGAGACTATGGTCGCCGCAGATGACGCGGGTAGCGGTCAGTCCGTCCATTTCGGGCATGCGGATGTCCATGAGCACGACGTCGACGGGGGTGGCGTGAACCAGGGCGACTGCCTCCTCACCGGTTCCCGCTTCACCGACCACCTCCATGTCCGGCTGCGCCTCGATGAACAGGCGGAAGCCGGCCCGGATCACCGGCTGGTCGTCGGCGACCAGTACCCGGATGGTCATTGCGACATCTCCTTGTCAGCATTGTGCCGTACGGACATGCCGTAGCCCCCGACCTCGCTCAGGTTCTGCGTCACGGCTGCCCGCCACGTCTGGTTTGACTGCTTCGTCTCCGCTGCCCTGGGGGCCGGGCAGCGGGAGGCAGGCATGGAGCCGGAACCTGCCGCCGGGTTCCGGCCCGGCATCGAGGGTGCCGCCTGCTGCCTGGGCTCGTTCGCGCATGCCGATGAGGCCGTGCCCGGTGCCGGCTGACGCGTTGTGGGCGCCGCTCAAGAGGTTGCGGATCGTGATGGTGATCGCGTCCGGGCGGTACTCCAGCAGCAGGCTGGCGTGGGGCTCAGGCCCGTGCTTGTGAGCGTTCGTGAGTCCTTCTTGAATGATTCGGTACGCTGCCAGGTCGGTGGCGATCGCCAGTGTCCGAGGCTTTCCGGTGGTCTGCTGTTGGATACGGAACCCGGCCGCGGTGAAGGATTCGAGCAACTGCCCGAGGCGGGACAGACCCGGCAGAGGTTCGGTCGGCATGGCGTCGTCATCCGACTGGCGCAGTACGTACAGCACGGCGCCGAGCTCGTCGAGGACCGTACGGCCCGCCTCGCGGATCTGGCTGAGCGTGACTTCGGCCTTGCTGGGTTGCGTGCGCACCAGATGGCTGGCGACGCCCGCCTGCACGTTGATCACTGCGATGTGATGGGCGATGACGTCGTGCAGCTCACGGGCGATGCGTAACCGTTCCTCGGCGACGCGCCGGCGGGCCTCCTCGTCTCGGGTGGCTTCGGCACGGTCGGCCCGTTCGTCGGCCGCGGCGACGTTGTCACGCCACGTCCGCACGCTGACGCCGATCGCGGCGGCCATGCCGACGAAGGCGACCACTCCGACGCTGTCCCCGCTGATGACAGAGCCGGCGACGTAGGCGTTGGCGGCGTACAGGGCGACAGACGCAACCGCTGTGGCAGCGATCGCACGCCATCGCCGACTGATGGCGGTGACGGTATAGAGCGCTATCAGCGCGGTGGCTTCGAGTAGATGCATGGTCGTGGGCGCGGCCACGATCGACGTCGCCGCGACGAGCAGGGCGAGCACCAGCACAGTCAACGGGGCTCGGTGGCGGCCCACCAGCAGGAGGAACGTCACGCCAGCCGCGACGGCATCCTGGATCGACGGGCCGCGCCCGAGCGCGCCCACCGCCACAGGCACCATGGACAGGATCGCCACCATCGCCGCGAGCACGGCGTCGAAGAGGCCTGGGCTGGCCTGGATCGCACGCCGCAATGACACCGTGCCCATCACGAGCTCACCGAGCGTCTCGGCGTGAGTGCCGACGCGCCGTTCGGCGCGCGGGCACAGCCACGCCATGTCGGTCACGCATCGCGCCGCTTGAGCATGACCGCAGCCCAGACCACCAACACGACAAGATAGCCGGCATAGACCGCGAGTCCGGCCCACGGCGACAGGTCGCCGCTGCCGGGACCGTTCACCGTGATGAACGCCTGCGCCGCGTTCAGCGGCATGTACGGGTTCACGGTGTCCCTGATGCTGCCGGGCAGCAACGGAAGCAGGCTCGGCGCCAGGAACAGCGCACCGATTACCGCCGTGATCGCACCAGCGGTGTGGCGCAGCAAGCTACCAATTGCCACCCCGATCAGCCCGGCGCCGGTCAGGTAGACGGCCGCGCCGACTACCGCGCGGAATGCCCCTGGGTCGAACAGCGTGGCGCTGTCGAGATCACGCGCCGACAGGATCGCCTGTCCAGCCAGGAACGCGGCGAGTCCCGCGGCAAAGGTGAAGATGAAGCTTCCCGCGGCGAAGACCGCCACTTTGGCCCACAGCACGGGCAGGCGTGCCGGCACAGCAGCCAGGGTGGCGCGGATGGTGCCGGTGCCATACTCGCTGGTTGTCATCAGCACCCCGAGCACGGCCGTGGCCAGCGCGGCGATCGTGATCCCGTAAAGGCTGTCCCAGGTCGGATCGTTCGCGGCGGGGCCGTTCGCCTTGAAATCTACGAGCGCCGTGGACAGGGTGCCGATACCGACCGTCACGAGGAGAGCGACGGCGAGGGTGTAGATCGTGGACCGTAGCGACCAGAACTTGATCCACTCCATGTGCATGACGCGCGGCAAGGTGACCCGCGAGCCCGACATCTGGGTAAGCGTGGCGGTGCTCATCGGCGTACCCCTCCCTTGGCAGCGAACGACGCGCCCGCCGAGCCGCCGTGGTACTCGACCGAGTCCTTCGTGATCCGCATGAACGCCTCCTCCAGCGAAGCCTCCTCGGGGACGAGTTCGTGCAGGACCACGCCGGCATCGGCCGCCCGCTCCCCGATCTTGGGCGCATCCAGCCCTTCCACGTCGATGACGTCGGGCTCGATGCCGCTGACCGTCGCCCCGTCCGCCAGGAGCAACTCACGCAAGCGTGCCACCTGCGGCGAACGCACCCGGACCCGGCGACTCGACGACCTGGCGATGAACTCGCCGATCCGACCCGCCGACAGCAGCCGGCCCCGCCCGATCACGATCAGGTCCTCCGCGGTCACCGCCATCTCGCTCATCAGATGCGACGAGACCAGGACGGTACGACCCTGCGCCGCCAGCCCCTTGAGCAGATTGCGGATCCACAGCACACCCTCCGGGTCCAAACCGTTGACCGGCTCGTCCAGGATCACCACCTTCGGGTCGCCCAGCAGCGCCGTGGCGATGCCCAGCCGCTGCCCCATACCGAGGGAGAACGCCCCCGCACGTTTGCGGGCCACCTCGCTGAGCCCGACCAGATCGATGACCTCCAGTACCCGCTCGGCTCCGATGCCGTTGCTCGCCGCCAAGGCCCGCAGGTGGTGGTATGCCGAACGGCCTGGGTGGATCGACTTCGCCTCCAGCAGCGCGCCGATCTCGTGCAGCGGCGCCACGTGCTGCGCGTGCGGCCGCCCATTGACCGTCACTGAGCCCGACGTGGGCCGATCCAATCCCATGATCATTCGCATGGTCGTCGACTTCCCGGCTCCGTTGGGGCCGAGGAACCCGGTCACCACCCCGGGCCGTACGGTAAAGGTCAGCGAATCCACCGCGAGTTTGTCGCCGTACCTCTTGCTGAGGTTGTTCACCTCGATCACGTTGTACCTCCGGTGGCGGTTGCCGTCGGAGTCAACGGTCGCCGTTCGGCGGCGCCCGCCGCATCGCCGCACCGCGTACACCTGCCATACAGCAAACGCAGTACGCGACGCCCGTCCGCCGAGCAGTCGATCGGGAAGCTCGGACCTGCTCGCGCATCTGCGGGCTCAGGCCGGGCTGGTGGGCGACGATGCCCGGCAACTGCTTGGCACCGCCTCACCGGCGAGGGCGGTGGCGACGTCGTGGCCGTTCATGCCGGCGGCCTCGCGGCTGGTCACGCGGGTGATCTCAGCAGCCCGGCAGCACGGAGGTGGTCGACCACGAGCTCGGCCGCGGTCTCCGCGGGCACAGCGCCGCTCGCGTCGATGTGGACCTCAGGGGCCTCGGGCGGCTCGTACGGGGAGTCGATGCCGGTGAAGTGCACCAGCTCGCCCCGGCGGGCCTTGGCGTACAGGCCCTTGCGGTCACGGGCTTCGGCGACCGACAGCGGGGCGTCCACGAATACCTCGACGAACTCGCCGTCGCCCAGCAGGTCACGGGCGAGGCGGCGCTCGGCCCGGAACGGTGAGATGAACGACGCGAGGACGATAAGGCCGGCGTCGACCATGACCTTGGCAATTTCGGCCGCTCGGCGGATGTTCTCGACGCGGTCGACGTCGGTGAAGCCCAGGTTCTTGTTGAGGCCGTGGCGCAGGTTGTCGCCGTCGAGGAGGTAGGTGTGGAAGCCCTGCTCGTGAAGCTTCCGCTCGACGAGGTTCGCGATCGTCGACTTCCCGGCGCCGGACAGGCCTGTGAACCACACCAGTGCCGGACGCTGCCCCTTGAGGCGGGCCCGGGCCGCCTTGTCGACGTCGACGGCCTGCCAGTGCACGTTCTGGGCGCGACGCAGGGCGAAGTGGATCATGCCGGCGGCCACGGTGTTGTTCGTGAACCGGTCGATGACGATGAAGCCGCCCATATCGCGGTTGTCGCGGTAGGCGTCGAACGCGATCGGCCGGTCGAGGCCGATGTTGCACACGCCGATCTCGTTGAGCTCGAGTGTCTTGGCGGCCAGGTGTTCGAGGGTGTTGACGTTGACCTTGTATTTCGGCGGGGCGATCGTCACGCCGACAGTGCTGGTGCCGAGCTTGAGCACGTACGGGCGCCCGGGCAGCATCTGGTCGTCGGACATCCAGACGATGTCAGCCTGGAACTGGTCGGCGACACCGGCGGGGTCGTTGGCGGCGGTGAGGACGTCGCCCCGGCTCACGTCGATCTCGTCGTTGAGCGTGATGGTGACGGACTGGCCGGCGATGCCCTCATCGAGGTCGCCGTCGTAGGTGACGACCCGGGCGACAGTGCTCTCGCGGCCCGACGGCAGCACGCGGACCGGGTCACCCGGATGCACGGCGCCGCCGACGATCTCGCCAGAGAAGCCCCGGAAGTCGAGGTTTGGTCGGTTCACCCACTGGACGGGCATACGGAACGGCCCGGCGTGGAGGTCGTCGGCGACCTCGATCGTCTCCAGGTGCTCGATGAGGCTCGGGCCGCTGTACCAGGGGGTGCTCTCCGACGGGCCCGTGATGTTGTCGCCGCGCAGCGCCGAGATCGGGATGGACACGATGTCGGTGAGGCCGATGCCCGACGCGAACTCGCGGTAGTCGGCCTCGATGGCGTCGAAGGTCGCCTGCGAGTAGCCGACGAGGTCGAGCTTGTTGACCGCCAGCACGACGTGGCGGATACCGAGCAGCGACACCAGGAAGCTGTGGCGGCGGGTCTGGGTGAGCACGCCCCTGCGGGCGTCGATGAGGATCACGGCCAGCTCGGTGGTGGACGCGCCGGTGACCATGTTGCGCGTGTACTGCTCGTGGCCGGGCGTGTCGGCGACGATGAACTTGCGCCGCTCGGTCGAGAAGAACCGGTAGGCGACGTCGATCGTGATGCCCTGCTCGCGCTCGGCGGCGAGGCCGTCGACGAGGAGGGCGAAGTCGAGGTCACCGCCCTGGGTGCCGACCCTCTTCGAGTCGGACTCGAGGGCGGCCAGGTGGTCCTCGAAAACCAGCTTCGAGTCGTAGAGCAGCCGGCCGATCAGCGTGCTCTTCCCGTCGTCCACGCTGCCGCAGGTGATGAACCGCAGCAACGTCTTGTGCTCGTGCTGGTCGAGGTAGGCCTCGATGCCGGTGGCGGCCAGCTCGCCCGTGGCGTGGGCCATCAGAAGTAGCCCTCCTGCTTCTTGCGCTCCATCGACGCCGACTGGTCATGGTCGATGGCGCGGCCCTGCCGCTCCGAGGTCGTCATGAGCAGCATCTCCTGGATGATCTCGGGGAGCGTCGATGCCTCGCTCTCAATGGCGCCTGTCAGCGGGTAGCAGCCCAACGTCCGGAACCGCACCGACTTCAGCTGCGGTTCCTCGCCCGGCTTGAGTCGCATCCGGTCGTCGTCGACCATGATCAGCATCCCGTCACGCTCGACGACCGGGCGCGTCGCCGCCAGGTAGAGCGGCACGATCGGGATCTCCTCCCGGTGGATGTACTGCCAGATGTCGAGCTCGGTCCAGTTCGACAGCGGGAACACCCGCACCGACTCGCCGTGCGCCTTGCGGGCGTTGTAGAGCCGCCACAGCTCCGGGCGCTGCTGCTTCGGGTCCCACCGGTGCTGCGCCGTGCGGATCGAGAACACCCGCTCCTTCGCCCGCGACTTCTCCTCGTCGCGCCGTGCGCCACCGAAGGCCAGGTCGAAGCCGTAGTGGTCCAGCGCCTGCTTCAACCCTTCGGTCTTCCACATGTCGGTGTGCACCGATGAGCCGTGGTCGAACGGGTTGATGCCCTTCTCCACGCACTCGGGGTTCTGGTATACGAGCAGCTCCGCGCCGAGGTCGGCAGTGAGCTTGTCCCGGAGCTCGTACATCGCCCGGAACTTCCAGGTCGTGTCGACGTGCAGCAGCGGGAACGGGGGCGGCGACGGATGGAACGCCTTCACCGCCAGGTGCAGCATCACCGAGCTGTCCTTGCCGACCGAGTACAGCATCACCGGCTTCTCCGCTTCGGCCACGGCCTCGCGGAGGATCTGGATGCTCTCGGCCTCTAACCGCTGGAGGTGGGTCTGCGTAGCCGTGTTCACCAGATCCGCCGTAGCTGCGCGCCCTCGCGGCGGATCCGCAGTTGCTGTGCCCGTTCGGCTGGCGTGACCGGTGCGGTGTCAGGTGGTAGGTGCTTGCGCACGTCGGTGACGGGCACCTTGGTCACGGTGGCCTCGGGATATTCGTTGGCCCGGTAGAAGCGGGCCTGGAGGATTCCCCATGGGAAGTCGGCCTTGTCGAGCCAGTTGTGCACACCGGGGTCCTGCTTTGAGACGACGCCCCGGAACCAGCCGTCGCCGTCGACGCGGGCTTGCACGTCGTTGAGGCTCGACTGGCGGTTCACCCAGTCAACGGTGGAGAACCGGTCGTCGGCCACGAGGATCTGCCAGTAGCGGCACTCGGTCGGTACGGGGAACTCGACGATCAGGGCCTCGTCGTCGGCGATCTGGTGGATGCCGTCGTAGTAGGCCTGCTTCGCCAGGCCGCCGGCGTTCTCGATCCACTGGGAGCGCAGCAGGACGTTGATGCCGTGGTGCTCCCGGTAGTACCGGACGAGCTGCATGTCGAACCGGATCATCCCGTCGATCCACTCGGCCATGTCCGAGAACCGGCGGGCGATGTCGGCCGGCGCCATGTCCTCGCCGGGGTCGTCCAGGCGGTTGATCGCCACCCGGGCGTCGACCTCGTGCGTCCAGTCGCACGCGCATTTCCGCATGAGGAGCTTGCGCGTACGGGGATCGAGCGGCCACCAGTCGCCGCTATAACCGTCCGGACGCGCGGCGCTGAGGATCATCCGGAAGGAGCCGTCGTCGCCGATCGTGAGCTCGTCGAGGTCGTTGGTGACCCGCAGCGGTGGCGTGTCCCGGCGCTCGAAGTGCTTCGGGCTGGTCATGTCCGATTCCTGCTGCGTGATCTCGACGAACCGGGTCGTGCCGCGGTAGCCCGAGATCTCGTACACGCCGTTCGGGTCGACCTCCGTCGTCAGGTACACGTAGTCGGGGTTGGGTCCGCCCTGGTTGCACGCGTAGTTCCACAGCGGCATGAACACTGGCCGGCGGGCATCGGTGTAGACCCGGCACAGGTAGCCGCACGCGAGGATCGACAGGGCGAGCTTGTTCATGTCCTGCGCCTCGGCCTCGGTCGCGCCGTCCGGCCGCCAGGTGGCCGTGAGGTTCTCGGCCACGCCTTCGAGTGCCCGCATCTGGTCGGTCCATGTGGGGAGCGCGGTCATCGCTTCAAGCCTTCCAACGCCACGTCGAAGTGCCGGATGTAGAAGTCGTAGTCGGATCGGATCTGAGCGGCGCTCAGGCCGAACTGCTCGGCGGTGTACCGGTGCGCGCCCGCGGCGCCCATCTGGTTGGCCCGCTGCCAGTCGAGGATCGTCTGCTCGACCGCTGGCGTGAGGTCGAAGCCAAGCCACTCGTAGATCCGCCGGATCGTGCCCTTCGGATCGGACACGAGGTCACGGTGATGGACGTCGAGGAACCGGTCCTCGCCGATCCGCCCCCGGGCCTCGATGGCATGCTCCATGCCGATGCGCAGGTGGTCGCAGATCTCCCGACCGAGCCCATGCGGATCGCGCCCGCCGTCAGCTGGCGGCATGATCGACGACACGAGGCTCGTGTACGAGGGCACCACCTTGGCCGGGTCGCGATGGGTCATGACGAAGCGGATGTCCGGATACGCCGCCGCCAGCCCGTCGAGGTGGAACTTGTGGTGCGGCGCCTTGAACAGCCACAGGTCCGGCGGGCGCCGCGACCCGAGCAGTTTCACCACGCGACGGTGGTACCGATAGGTCGAGGTCAGGTCGGCCTCCCGCCACCAGTCGCGGTAGCCGGGCACCGGCAGCACCATCTGCTGGCCGTGGAAGGCCATGCCGAGAAGCTCGGTGTCCTCCATCGTGGCGTCGATCTCGAGGATGTGCATCGCCCGGTGCTCCGTCGACCGGCGCTCCTGGGCGGCGATGAACTCCAGCCGTCTGGGGTCGTCGGCCTCGTCGTCCCGCGTCGGCGGTGGACACGGTTTGGTCTGCTCCCAGCCTCGGAGGCAGCGGAACTGCGGGTCGAGCGACAGCATGTCGGCGAGCGCCGTGGTGCCCGTGCGGGGCAGGCCGCTGATGTCGACCGGCCCGCGTACGGGGACGTCGTCGACCTCGGGGTGCTCGCGGTACCAGGCCTCGACCTCGAGGCGATTGACGAGCCGCCGGCGGAAGTCACCGATCACGGCCGCGTCGGCGCCGGGGCTCAGGTCGCCGTCGCGCTCGAGGCTGTCGAGCAGCACCGTGAGTCCGTCGCGGAAGTCGCCGGGGCCGAAGTCGGACAGCCCGGTCTGCTCGGCGGCCTCGTCGAGCAGCTGGTCGGCGGAGGGATAGCGCCCCATCGGCTCAGCTCGCCTTCACGCGATCGGGATACATGTGCGCGGCCATGCGCCGGAAGCCGTCGCGCCAGTCCACCCGGCAGGGGCCGGTGATGGCGGACCGCGTGGTGCGGTCACCTACGGAGCCGAGCGATGCGCCGGGGACGGGCTCGACGACCACCTTGGCGTCGACGCCGAGCAGGTCACCGAAGTACGCCGACCACTGCTGTACGGTCACCGGCTCGTCGCCCGCCCAGTTCACGATCCTCGCCGGCACGCTGGCGGCATCGAGGAGCGACTCGAACTGGGCGTTGATGTCGTCATAGTGGATCGGGCTGTACGGCAGGGGGTCCCAACGGGCCACCACCGGCCGGCCCGCGGCGATGGCGTGCAGGTACCACGCGGGAAGACCGCCGCGGTCGCCGTAGGCGCTGCCCATCCGGGCGATGGTGATGGGAAGGTCGAACGCCCGGGCGCAGTAACGGGCCACCGCCTCCTCGGCGATCTTGCCGATGGAGTATGGCTTCGGTTCGGGCAGGCCGGCGTCGCCCAGTGGGTCGTCCTCCCGGAAGGGGTGCCACGGATCGGCATGCGGCTTGTAGACGGTCAACGTCGACATCACCAGCGCCGCCTTCGCCGTGCGGCAGTGCGCCAGCAGGAGCCCCGTTCCCTCGCCGTTGACCCGTAGGGCCCGCTCGTAGTCGTTCCCGAAGTCCGCGGCGATGTGTAACAGGTACGTGAAGTCGGACGGCAGATCACCGAAGTCGCCATCGCCGATGTCCAGGGCGCGGGTCGTCACTCCCAACGCCTCGACCTCGGCACGAGCCGCGGGATCGCCGAAGCGCGAGACGCCCCACACCTCGTTGTCGGCCGCCAGCGTCTCGGCGAGACCGAAGGCGATGCGGCCTGCCGGCCCGGTAATCAGGATCTTCTCGCCACTCAGCATCCGCGCCCCTCTCGATGGATCTCTGATCTTTGATCCAAGATGGCCTAGACTAGTCGTGTGGACTCGCCCGCGCATCCCCGTCTCGACACAGCGCTGCTCGACGCACTCGACGCCCTCCTCGGCGCCCTCGAGCCGCAACGGCTGACCGAAGATCGTTTCCGAGTGCCGCCCGACGCCGTCCGCGCGCCCGGACGGGTCTACGGCGGTCAGCTCCTCGCACAGGCCCTCGTCGCCGCCGGCAGCTCGGTGAGCGGGAAGGCCCCGCACTCGCTGCACGCCGCCTTCGTCCGGGCCGGAACCCCGGGCCGTCCGCTGGACCTGACCGTCGACCGCGTGCGTGACGGCCGCTCGATGTCCACCCGGCAGGTCACCGTGCTCGAGGACGACAAGCCACTGCTCGTCGCCATCGTCTCGTTCCACGACGGCGGCGCCGAGTCCAGCGCGACCGCCCCCGCCCCTCCGGCACCCCCACCGGACGACGTGCCGCTCCTGCAGCAGTGGGCTCGTCAACTCCCGGCCGACATGCGACAGCACGGACGTCACTGGATCGAGCAGCCTCCGCCGGTCGAGATGCGGATCAGCGAGGCGCCCTCGTTCCTCGGCGGACCGCGGGCTCCCACAACCGCGAGCGCGACGAGGTCGCACTGGATGCGGCTCCCGCGCGCCGTGGGCGACGACCCACTGCTGCACACGGCGCTCCTCGCCTACGCCAGCGACTTCCTCCTGATGGACATGGTTTTCCGAGCGCACCCGGGAGCGGCCGGGCCGGGCAGGTCGAACGGCCTGAGCCTGGATCACGCCATCTGGTTCCACCGACCAGCGCGATTCGACCGATGGCACCTTCACACCCAGGAAACGCTCGCCATCGCCGGCAACCGAGGCCTCACACACGGGGCGATCCACGACGCCGACGGTCATCTCGTTGCCACCGTCATGCAGGAGGTCCTTGTGCTCCCGGTGACCGCGCCATGAGCCCGATCGAGCACCCCCTGTTCCAGCAACCGTGGCCCGAAGGCGACTACCGGTTCTTCCAGCTGGGTTTCCTCGTCGACGACGTGCTCGCCGCCGCGGCCAAGTGGGCCCGGGTCTTCGGCGTCGGCCCGTTCCACGTCATGCCCGCCTCCGACCAGCACGCGACCTACCGCGGCACCCAGGCCACGATCACGATCCGGGTCGCGGTCGCGCAGACCGGCCCGGTCCAGATCGAGCTGATCCAACAGCTCTGCGACCGCCCCAGCGTGTTCCGCGAGTGGAGCCGCGACGGAACCCGCGCGTTCCACCAGCTGGCGACCGTCACCCCCGATTACGACGGGAAGAAGGCCCACTACCAGGAGCTGGGCTACGAGATCGCCGCCGAGAGCCGGTCCTCCGGCAGGTTCCGCGTCGCCTACGTCGACACGGTCGCGGACTTCGGGTTCTACACCGAGGTGATCGAGAGCACGCCCGGATTCCTGGCCAACCTGAGCAAACTCGCGCGGGCGTCCGCGGCCTGGGACGGCACCGACCCCCTTCGCCTGCTCGGCCCCGACGGGAGGGCGCAGTGATCTCGCGGCCCGCGGTCGGTCAGCTCGCGGTCGGCGTGCGAAGGACGCGAGGCTGCTCCTCGGGGCGAGCTCGTCGAGGCGGCGTCGGGGAAGACAGGTGACAATCGTCCAACAGGAGATCTTCGAGCCGGTGCTCGTCGTGATCCCGACCGTCACGTGGCCCGGGGACTGACGAGAGAATGGGAGAGCAGGCAGTGGCCGAGCACGAGGGCACGGAGGACGAGCCGACGAGCAACGTCGAGCGCCTGCGGGCGCTCGCGGCGGCACGTCCGGACGAGGTGGCCTACGTCCACCTGGCCGTGGACGGCGGCGGGCGATCGGTCACCTGGCACGAGCTGGACGAGCGGTCCAGCCAGGTTGCGGGGGCCTTTGCCGGGCGGGGCGTCGGCTTTGGCGACCTCGTCGGGTTGGGAGTCCGCAATTCCCCGGAGCTCGTGTTCTCGGTGCTGGCCACGTGGAAGCTGGGGGCGATCCCGGTGCCGGTCCGGTGGGACGTCCCCGACTGGGAGTTGGAGCGCCTGAAGCAGGCGATCGACCCGGCGCTCTACATCAGCGCCGACGACCTCGGTTGGATTCGTGACACCACAGGCGACCCGGTGCCGCGGTTTCCGCCCGTGATCTCGCCGAACGTCAACGGCATCTGCAGCAGCGGCTCGACCGGCACCCCGAAGGTGATCCTCCTGCACGCCCCAGCCGTCTTCAACCCGATGTTCAGCATCCCGATCGCACAGGAGTGGGGCCTGGCGATCACCCGGCCGCAGCGCATCCTCGTGCTGGCGCCCATGTACCACGTCAACGCGTTCGCCACCATCCACAGCATGCTGACCGGCGACCAGTTGTTCGTGGTGGAGAAGTTCAACGCCGGACAGATCGTGGACACGGTCGGCCGCCACCAGATCACAACGTTTACCGCCACGCCAACGATGCTGCAGCGGATCGCGGACCTGCGCGGGGTCGACGAGCGTGACCTGTCCAGCCTCGAGTGGATACTGCAGGGCGCGGCACCGATGCCGCCATCGCTGGTCCACCGGTGGGCCGACCTGATCGGCGCCGAGAAGATCATCATGGCCTACGGCGGCACTGAAGGCCTCGGGCTCACCGTCCTGGACGGCACGGAGTGGATGGACCACCGGGGCAGCGTCGGACGCGGCTTCCGCGGCGCGGAGATCCGCATCCTCGACGACGAGGGCACGGACCTGCCGACGGGCGAGATCGGCCAGGTCTTCATGCGGCCGCCGGACGGGTACGGAGGCGCCACCTACCTCGGTGACGTGCCGGACATCCCCTGGACCGACGACGGCTTCGGGTCCTACGGCGACATGGGCTACCTCGACGAGGACGGCTATCTGTACCTCGCCGACCGTCGGGTGGACCTCATCGTCACCGGGGGCGCGAACGTGTTCCCGGCCGAGGTCGAAGCCGCTCTCATCGACCACCCGAAGGTCGCCGACGTGGTGGTGGTCGGCCTGAAGGACGTCGAGTGGGGGCGGCGGGTGCACGCCATCGTCGAGCCGGCCAACCGGAACGACCCGCCGACCTTCGACGAGGTCAAGGCGTACGTGAGGAGCCGGCTCCTCCCCTACAAGGTGCCGAAGTCATTCGAGATCGTCGACGCCGTCCCCCGCAGCGAGGCAATGAAGGTCAACCGCGGGCGCCTCGTCGACGAGCGGGGTGGCTGAACGTCCCGCTCGCCACCGGAATCAGACGTCGTCGATCCCGCCGAGGTGGGGTGCGCAGTCGACCGAGAGGGTCTGCCCGGTGACGTACGACGCCGCGTCGCTGGCGAGGTAGAGAACAACCCAGGCCACTTCGTCCGGTCGACCGGTCGCGGCCACGACGCCGGTACCGCCACCGGTCACGATCGCGACCCGGCCCGTCAGATCGAAGACATCGTCCATGCCGCGAAGTTCCGCAGAAACCTTGGATCAAAGACGCGCCTGACCCGAACGGATCTACGATCCGGCGTCGCCGCTGAGCACACCGCGTCGCTCGAGCTCCTCGACGACGTGCTGGCCGGCGTCACGGAAGTCGTCGACTCGGTAGCGGGCCGCCTTCTCCCCGTCGCCGACGGCGATGGCGCGCACGACGCGGGCGTGTGCGTTCACGGTGTCGTCGTGGCTGCGGTTGATGCTGATGCGGAACACCAGCGGCAGGTATCCGGTGAAGGCGCGGAGCTCGGCGCGGAGGCGGCGCGAACCGCCGGCGCGGTGCTCGGTGGTGAGGATCGTGCGCACGAGCTCGACCATGCGATCCCGGTCGTTCGGCGGCACGGCCCGGAGCTCGTCGATCAGGCCTTCGAGGGCCAGGATCACTCCCCGGTCCTGCTCCTCGGCGAGTCGTCGGACGGCAACGCCGCTGAGCAGGCCGATGATCTCGAAGTCGTCAATGATCGACTTGGCGTCGAACGGCTCGACGAAAACCCCCCGGTGATACGTCGAGGTAACGATGCCGTCCCGCTCCAGCATCACGATGGCTTCGCGGACCGGGAGCCGGCTAACGTCGAGCTTGTGGCACACCTCGTCAAGATCGATCCGGTCGCCTGACTTGAGGCGCCCTTCGAAGATCTGCTCGAGTATGTAGTCCGCGACGGCAGCGCTCGTCTTGGTTCGAGGGATGGAACGGGTCGCCACAGCGGATGATCCTTGCGGGGATCGATGATCGTACCGAGCACCGGAGCTTGTTTGCTGGGCGACAATACCACGGACCTTGAGGTCGACGACCGTATCCCAGTCGAGGCCGAGGTCGGCGAGTCGGGTGTCGCGGTGCTCGTTGAACTCCGGGGCGCCGCGGATGGTGGCAGGCCGCCCGTTGAACCACGCGGGGGTGGCGACGAGCTCGAAGGGGATACCGAACGTCGTCTGGCAGCGTTGTATCTACCCGTCGGCGAAGGACTCAGGGTCGTTGACTGAGCGTATGGGCCTTGTCGCCACAGCGGGGCTTCGGGTTCGGCCGGGCCTTCGCGGCGGACCGCGTCCGGCGTCGCGTCGGCTGGTTGAGTCGGCGGCTTCTCGAGAAAGCTCCTGCTCAGGGTGGTCTGCACCATCGGGGGATGCCCGTTGGCAGTGGCCGACGGACAGCACCTCGGGCGATCACCCCACCGCGCCGCAGTCGAGCGGAGTAGACCGGTCGTGTCCCCGCATCGCCACAACTGGCCCCCGCTATCAGGGGTGGAACTGAGTGCACGATTCGGCATAGAGTCCCGGACGAGTCCCGATGGACACATGATCACAACTGCGGGCGCCAGTGCGTGCCGACCTCCGTGGTCCGCGTCCCGGGCTCGTCCTAAGACACGAGGGGGGACAGATGACCAAGGCACTGGACGGCATCGGCTGGGTGCGGCCCGGGACCTGGGCTTACAGAGCCCGCTCGAGGCGCGACTCGCACCAGCGGCAACAGGTGGGTTCGGCCGGCTGTCGCTGAGTCCACTGGACGTGGCGTTGACAGAGGAGGCGGCATCACGCCCCCGGGACCTGGGGCGCAGGGTGTGGGACGCCGCGGTCCGTCGCGTTCACAGGCCGATGCCGGCATTCAGGTGCAGGTGGAGTTCCTGGCGATGATGGCCATCAGCGACCTGCCGAGTGCGGCGGCCGCCGTGCAGGCCGCCGACCGTGCGAACGGCAGGCTGGTGTTCGACACCCGGCACTTCTTCCGCGGCAACCGCGACCGGCGGTGACTCCCGCCGGTGACTCCCGGCATGTTTCGGCTAGGTCGTCTGACCTGCAATCCCCCTCGTTAGGCGGTGGGCATGATCGCGGCAAGGCTGCATGGTCCTGAAGACATTCGGATCGAGGAGGTTCCCGAACCGGAACCGGCCGCGGGCCAGGTGAAGGTGGCCGTCGCCCACAACGGGCTGTGCGGCACCGACCTGGCCGAGATCTTCTGCGGGCCGCGGGCCTGCACGAACACGCCGCACCCGCTCACCGGCGGCGTACTGCCCCAGATTCCAGGTCACGAGTTCGCCGGGGTGGTGGCCGCTGTCGGAGCGGACGTCTCCGACGTCGCCGTCGGCGACCGGGTCTGTGTCGAGCCTTTGTACTCGTGCGGCGACTGCGATCGCTGCCGCGTGGGGCTGCGGCAGCTGTGCCGCCTGGTCACGACGCACGGGATCTGTTCCCCTGGGGGTGGGCTGGCCCAGTACACGGTCGTGCCACGCGCGATGGTGCATCACCTCCCGGCGTCGATGTCGCTGGCCGACGGCGCGCTCGTGGAGCCCATGTCGGTCGCGTTCAACGGGGTACTGCGCTCCGGCGTCGAGCCCGGCCAGTCTGCTCTCGTGTTCGGCGCCGGGCCGATCGGGATCGGCGTCATGTTCGGCCTGCGTGCCGTCGGGGTGGAGGACATCTTGCTCGTCGAGCCGGCGCCGGCTCGACGAGCGGCGATCGTGGCGCTCGGCGTCGCGGACGTCATCGACCCGGCGACGTCGGATGTCACGGATGAGGTGCGCCACCGGACGGCGGGCCGGGGTGTCGACGTCGCGGTGGACTGTGCCGGGGCGGAGGCCACCTTCAGCCTCGCCCCGGCCGTGCTACGGGCACGTGGGAGGTACGTCGGGATCGGCTTCTCGGATCGAGCGGTTTCCTTCACCCCATGGGTGCTGACCCGCGGGGAGATCGAGCTCACCGGATCGTTGGGGTACGCCCCCGGCGTGTTCCCCCGCGTGATCGAGCTCATCGCCAAGGGCGCCTATCCGGCAAAGGGCTGGGTCGAGCAGGTCAGCCTCTACGAGCTTCATGACGTCCTCGACGACCTACGCGAAGGCCGGCGCACAAAGGTTCTCGTCGACCTCCCGACCCGCTGACAAAGGAGAGCACGGTGAAGACCGGGTTAGCTGGCCGCACGGTGGTGGTCACCGGCGGGAATGCCAATATCGGCCGGGCGACAGCCCTTGCGTTCGCTGCCGAGGGGGCAGGCGTGGTAATCGTCGGTCGCGACGAGGTGCAGGGCCGGCGGGTATGCGAGCAGCTGTGGGAGTACGGCGCCAAGGACGTGCTCTGGCAGGCCGCCGACGTCACCGACCGCGCTCAGGTCGGCGATGTGGTCATGGCCGTGCGCGAGCAGTTCGGCGGGGTCGACGTGCTGGTGAACAATGTGGGCGGCAACGTCGACCTGGACGCGTTCGTGGACTCAGGTCCCACGACGTGGGAGCTGGACATCGCGTTGAACATCATCAGCACGTTGAACTGCACCCACGCGGTGCTCCCCGGGATGATCTCGCAGGGAAGCGGGCGGATTATCAACATCGGGTCGACGTCCGGTATGATCGGCGATCCTTTGCTGGCGGTCTCCTCGGCGATGAAAGGCGCTGTGTACGCGTTTACCAAGGTCCTCGCCAAGGAAGTCGGCAAGCAGGGCATCACCGTGAACGCGATCGCGACCTACGGCACACTCCCGCAGGACCCCGGGCAGGACATCAGCTCCGGTAGCCGCTGGCACCCGGGCGGGGTCTTCGGGCGACTCGCCGCGACCGGAACCGAGGAGATGCACCCGATCGGCCGTCGCACCCTGTTGCGGCGCCATTTCGCCTACCCGGCTGAGATCGGTGCCGCCGTCGTCTACCTGGCCTCCGATGCCGCCGCGTTCGTCACCGGCCATGTCCTTTCCGTGGACGGCGGCACGCAGCTCGCCTGAGGCCCAGCCGTTCCCGGCCGACGGTAAGGCTCGATGACGGTGTCCAGCGCCCGCCGTGGTGCCGTCCAGTCGTCCTCATCAGCGGCGCGCAGGGCGTCGGCGACAGGGTAGCCCTGTGCGTCGAAGCGCTCAGGACGCCGTCTCCTTGCTGCCGAACTAGCGCAGGAAGGTGTCGCGGGACACGCCAGCGGCCGCGGCTAGGTCGTTGATGGTGACGTTCTCGAAGCCTCCGCGGCGGAACAGCTCGACGGCCACCTGGCCCAGCCTGGCCCGCACGGCGGCCCGTGTGATGCCCCGCGTGTTCGGGCGCGCTGTTTCGGTCACCTCGCGACCCTGCCCTCGGTCCCGGACCCGGTTTGCAGAAGCGACCCCAGGTTGCTAGTTTGACACGCAGCTTCATCTCTTCGATTTAGCGTCGTTATCGAATCTATATTCCAGGCCCTGCACGGCCGTCCTACGACGCCGCGTCGCCTGGCTGGAACGGAGGCATCGCACGGTGGCCAAAACTCTCGGGCTTATCGGCAGCGGCATGATCGGCAGCGCGCTGGCCCGCCTCGCAGTCAGCGCCGGTCTGGAGGTCGTGGTGAGTAACTCCCGTGGCCCCGAGACCCTCGCCGACCTCGTCGCCGAACTCGGCGAGCACGCGCGGGCGGCCACCCCGGCCGAAGCCGCCTGGGCTGCCGATCTGGTCGTGGCGACCGTCCCGCTGGCGGGGTACGAGCGGCTCCCCGCGGCGGGCCTTGCGGGCAAGACCGTGATCGACACGATGAACTACTATCCGGAGCGCGACGGCCGCATCGCGGAGCTGGACGCGGGGACGCTTACCTCCAGCGCCCTGGTGCAGCGGCACCTAGCCGAATCCCAGGTGGTCAAGGCTTTCAACAACGTCGACTTCCGGCGGCTGTTCCTGCTCGCCCGGCCCGCTGACGCCCCGGATCGCAGCTCCCTGCCCATCGCTGGTGACGATAGGGCGGCCAAGGCGCAGGTGGCCCGGCTGCTGGATACGCTTGGCTACGACGCGGTGGACATCGGCACGCTCGCCGACAGCTGGCGCAGCGAACCCGGCACCCCGGTCTACGTCCAGCCCTACATTGCGACACGGCCCAAGGAAATGGACCAGGAAGAGACGCAGCGCTGGTTCTTCGAAACTCCGGGAGTTCCAGTACCCGCGGGGCAGGTGAAGGAGCTGACGGACATGGCCGTCCGCCGCTCCGCGGGCGATGCCCGCGCGACCCTCGGCTGAGCCTTGACAAGGCGACGCGGATATTGGTCCCGCGGCGGATGTCGGTCATGGACCGTCGCTCTTGAACGGCGGCGCCGGTAGTCTCCGCCCTCGGGCCGGAGCGCCGGCGGCGAAAGGGGCCAGCACGTGGTGCATGTACGGTCAGCCGACCTTCGGGTTAAGGTGCCGTCTTCCGAACCCACGTCGTACGGCCGCCAGAGCCTTGGCCGGTAAATCGCTCCGGACTCCTCCGACAGCGGGCGCACTGTGCTGCCAGGGCTCTGTAGATATCGAAAATCAAGATCTGGATCAAGGCTTGGTCAAAACTCGCCAAGGCCATGGACTTCACCCATCCGGCCACCGCGGCAGTTACCGGTCTTGCCCAGCGCCCCGCAGTACATTCGGGCGACACAGGGGGAGGCATTCCCGCCCTTCTTCGGCGCAAGACTGAGGCCGTGTCGGCGGAGGCCTCCCGCGCGGCGGGGGGGGCCCCCCCCCCGGGGGGGGGCCCCCCCCCGGGGGCAACAGGACACGGCGCGGCGGCGACCCCCCCC
>NZ_JASNFO010000008.1:0-100086 GCF_032027725.1 Pseudofrankia coriaricola
GGTGCTCACCCACCTGGGTGAGCACCGCCGCGATGATGACAAAGGAGCCGCGGCATGTCACTTCCCGCGAACAACCGATTAATGAGAGCAGCTACACTCGCGGTCAGCGTCAGCGGCCTGGCCGCGTCCCTGGTCGCCTGTGGTGGCGAAGGCGCGGGCGGGGCGGGCGGGGCGGCGTGTTCGTCGACGGTGCCCGGCATCACGCCCACCGACGTCAAGGCCGGCGTCGTCTGGAACGACACAGGGCCGGGAGCCGAAACCATGCGCGCCTTCCGGGCGGGCGTGGACGCCCGCCTCCACGTTCTCGACGAGGAGGACGGCGGCGTCAACGGGCGCAAGGTCACCTACGCCTGGCGCGACGACCAGGCCGATCCCGCCCTCAACGTGCGCATGGTCCACGAGCTCCTCGACCAGGAGAAGATCTTCGGACTCATCTACGCGCCCGGCGGCGGCAGTGACTCGGCCGCGCTCCTGCAGGAACGCAACATCCCGGTGGCGGGTATCGCCAGCGACAGGGCGTGGCTCGGCATGAACAACATGTTCTCGTGGTTCTACCTCGGGAACGGCTCCAGCACCACCTTGGGCAAGTACGTCCGCGAGCAGGGCGGCACCCGCGCCGCCGTCTTCACGATCGGCGCGAGCTCCACGAGCGATAACTACGCACAGCAGGTCGTCGCGAGCCTGAAGGCAACCGGCGTCAAGATCGTCAAGGTGTTCAACGTCAGCCAGATCACGAGCTACGAGACCGTCGCCCAGCAGATCAAGGCCAACGACATCGACGCCCTCGCCGGCGTGCTGCTCCCCGACGCGGCCGCACAGCTGCTCCCCGAGCTCGCCAAGATAGGCTTCACCGTCGGCGGCGGCCTCAAGGCCGCGCTGATGCCGCTGGGCTATGACGACAACAGCCTGGCGAGATACGGCAGTTCGCTCGCCGGCGCGTCCATCCTCACCGACGTTCAGCCTTTCGAACTCGACACCGACACGCAGAAGAAGTTCAAGCAGGCGATGAGCGACTACGTCCCCGAGATCCAGCCACCGACCCAGGACCAGGCGGTGAACGGCTGGACCTCGGCTGACCTGTTCATCCGCGGCCTGCAGGCCGCCGGGAAATGCCCGACCAGGGAGTCCTTCATCTCCGGACTGCGCGCCGTCAGGAACTACGACGGCGCAGGCCTGACCGCCGACGCCAACATCGACCTGTCCACGAACTACCGCCAGACCTCCACCTGCTACTACGCCATCAAGATCAGCCCAGACGGGTCCAGGTTCCAGCCGGCCAGCAACACGGCCATCTGCGGCGACGTCATCACCCCGCAGCAGATGACCGCCCTGAACCAACAGCCCTGACGGTTCGGGGACGGCCCGGCCGGGCCCGCCCCATGAGGACGCGCCAGCCCAAACTCCGGCCGATTCCGAGGCGCCGGTGAGGTCACCAACCGGGACGGCAGCGGCGAACTGGCGCACCCGAAAACCGACAGAATGACCCTCGACTCGATGTCGATCAAGCTGAGAACACATCGACGATCTCCAGCAGCTCGACTGGCGAAACTAGGTCAGAGGCTCACCATCTCGATGGTGGGGAATCCGACGGCGCTGCAGTCCAAGTAGCACATCTTGTAAGTCGGGTGGTTCTCGAGGAAAGCGTCCTTCGACGCGCCGTCGACAGAGTCGGCTGCTGCCACAAGCGCCTCTCGCTGCATGTCGAAAACGATCTCGCACCCGGCCTTGGTGAACGCCTCGAGGTACTGGTCGAAGTCGGGGACGAGAATGCCGATGTGGTGCAGGCCTGGTCCGTAACGGGCCAGGTGGTCGCTGTAGATGTTTCCCTCGGACGTCGGCGACAGCAGCTCGATCCTCAGTGCGCCTGGCGACGCCTCGCCAGCCATTCCAGCACCGTTCGGCAGTTCAGCGATGACGTAGACACCCATCCCGAAATCCACCCGCTCAAGGTCCCTCACACCGAGCGCTCTCAGCGACGCCGTCGAATGCTCCAGGTCCCGGGTCAGGTAACAGAAGTGCGTGAAGGTGACGGGAATGTCGCCAAGTTCCTTGGGTAATTGCATGAATCCTCCAGCGGCATGGCCCATGACGCCGTTCGAATCGGCGTGACGGGTCGATGAGCTACGTGATCGTCCCGTACCGGACTCCCCGTTCGGGCGTCGGCAAGTGCCGTGGTTCCGCCAAAGACGATACCCTTCCACTGGCCCCACCGACCTTCGCGGAAAGCCCCTCGGCCAGTCCCCATACTTCACCTGGGAAGTGCCCCTCGATCTTGCGGATGATCGGACGTCAGACGCCCGTATCGTCCCAGGCCAGGGGCACTTTCCCGTCACCGGACCGGCCGGATCCGTCACATCGGCTGGAATTGGCTGAACAGCAGGGCTAGGCCCAACTCGACCCGGTGCGGAACGCGAAGCTGGCCGCTCCCTCGGGGACGGCATCGACCTGCCTCGCGAGCTCCGCCGCGGTCGGGGCGTTGATTTCGCGGGCGACGGCCTGGAGGGCCGCCCTGTCGAGGTTGTACAGCTCTATGGCGTTCTCGCCCACCATCCGCCGCGTGGACTCCTCGGGGATACCGGAGAAGCCGTTGCGAAGCGACAGCTTGGTCACCGAGGGCATGTCGGTGCCGTCGGGATAGACGAACGTGCCTTCCATGTGGGGGTAGTCGGTGCCCCACATGAGTTGTGTGGAGAAACCGCCGTCGACGGCCGCCTTGGCCTCGACCGGGGAGGTGAAGGTGGCCCCGAAGAACACGTTGCGGTCCATGTACTCGCTGGGACGCAGGGGCAGGCTCTCGACCAACTCGGGCATCATCTTACGGGCCGCCCCCATCGTCATCTCGTAGATGCCGTCGAGCTCCGCGACGAGCCAGGGCCACCAGTTGCCGGGGGACTCGGTGATCACGAGCTTGAGGCCGGGATGCCGTTCGAACACGCCTCCGAAGATCATCCACCAGATGGCCCGCCTCGACATCCAGCCGCCGGTCTCCATGGAGTGCACCATCGACAGGTACCACCCCGGGCGACGAACCTTGGCGGTCGACCCGGCGCCGATGGGCACGTGGGTCACAAGCGGGATCCCGCGCTCCTCGCACGCCGACCAGAAGGGGTCCCAATCCGAATCGGTGTACTCAAGGATGCCCTCGCGCAACGTTGGGAAGTTGACACCGCGGAGCCCGGAGTCGTGTGCGCGAACCAGCTCCGCCGTCGCAGCCTCGATGTCCCACATCGGTAAGTGGGCCAAGCCAACGTGACGATGCGGTGCCTGAGAGACGAAATCTGCCAGCCATCGGTTGTAGATCTCCTGACCAACCGCGACCAGCTCGCCCCTGTGGTCCGCGTCACCGGAGTTCGACGGCGTGAACGGGACCGGCTCGAGATTCTGACTGCCGTGGTAAAGCACACCAGCGGCGACGCCGTCGTAGTCATAGTCGGCGATCCGAGCCTTGTGGTCATAGTGGCCGGGCGTCCTACGGTTCGGGTGGGGTGGCAGGAAGTCCGGCACCGTGTGTGCGCCGTTCGTCGTCGCGAACGCGTCGTAGTCGTCAATCAAGGTGCTTCGCTGGACAGTACTGACGGAGATCCTCGACGAGCCTCGGCCCGACATGCGTGTCGTTGGACACGAGGATGACCGGCTCGTCCGCCTGGTTGGCACTCATCGATTTCTCCTTCACTCGGACCATGCCCGAAGCGTGGACCCGACAGCCGCGCCGATCCGGCTGTCGATGTACGGCATCGTCCCAGATAACATGCGACTGCGTCAACTCATTGTTGGGCTACGGATGCCGCGCCGCCGGACGACCTCGCCATCTCGCGAGGCGCCCGGGTTAGACAGTCGACCGAGTCAACTGTATAGTCTGAGAGCCGTGTGGCCTCGGTACGTGGGGTTTCACATGGGTCCGCGTCCCAGGACGCCACGGAATCGCGACGGCACGACGCTCGAAGCACTCGATCGCTGCCGTGAGGAGGCAATCTCCGTTGAGGTTCTCGCTTCGCTTCGATTTTCGCAGTCCGGAGTTCGCCGGTGTGCCGCTCGCCGACCGTTTCGCGGCCGCGATCGAGATGGCCGTGTGGGCCGACGACCTCGGCGCCACTTCGATCCTCCTGCCCGAGCACCACGGATCGCCTGACGGGCTCCTGCCGAGCCCGCTGCCAGTCGCCGCCGCCATGGCGGCGCGGACGAAGCAGGTCCGGCTCAGCATCGCCGCCTTCATCGGGCCCTTCCATGACCCTCTGCGGCTGGCCGAGGACATCGCCGTCGTCGACCAGTTGGCGCGGGGACGCCTGGACATCATCGTCGTGGGCGGCTGGGCTCGGCACGAGTTCGACATGTTCGGTGTCGAGATGCGGGAGCGTCCCAAGCGCGTCACGGAGGTCGTGACCACCCTGAAGCAGGCGTTCACCGGCGAGCCGTTCGAGTTCCGTGGCCGAACCGTCCGGGTCACGCCCACGCCATGCCAGCCTGGTGGCCCTCCCGTCGTCATGGGTGGGGACAGCGAGGGAGCGGCCCGCCGGGCAGCGCGCATCGCCGACGGGTTCGTGCCCAGCAACCCGGGGCCCTGGGACTTCTATCGTGACGAACTCTCCAAGCTTGGAAAGCCAGACCCCGGCCCGACGGACACGGGCGACGGCAGCCACGTCACGCTCTCCGACGACCCAGAGGCGGCGTGGGAACGGCTGGGGCCGTACCTGCTCCACGATTGGAACTCGTACGTGTCGTGTTGGTTCTACGGTGCCGAGGAGACCTTCACACCGGAGACCGACGTCGCCGTACTCCGGGCGAACGGGCGATACCGGATACTCACGCCCGCCCAGTACGTCGAAGAACTGCATACCCGTTCGGACCCGTTGGTGACGCTCCACCCGATGTGCGGTGGTATTCCCCCAGAGCTGGCATGGGAGTCGCTCCGGTTGTTTGAACGCGAAGTGCGGCCCAAGTTCGCCTGATGGAGACGATCAGGTGCCGGGCTCGCCGCGGGTCCTCCAGCTGGTAAGTCCGACCGCCACCTGCCTCCATGTCGGCTACCTCACAGGCGACCTCGACCGGCCGGCTACCTGGCCCGCGACGTGCCGAGGCTCGACCATCTCGCCGACTAGGTCGCCGGCTTCACCAGTACCTCGCCTGTGAGCGCATAGACTTGGGTGTTCTCACCCTGATCGGAACCCGCGAAGAACGAAGGACGGTGCGCGTGCGCCAGTACGCTCAGCATCAGTGGCGATCGACGCATCAGTGGCGATCGACTTGATGAAGGCCACGCCGGCCCAATCGGGCTTCGCACCCACGGCCGGACGACTGGACGCTCTGCCCCGCCCGTCGTGGAATACGCCTCGCCGAACCTGGAAGACCTCGCATCTCCTGGCCGCCGATCTTCGGCGACAGATCCTGAGCGGCGAGCTGGTCGCCGACCAACGGCTCCCCACGGAATCTGACCTCACAGCGGCGCTGGAGGTCTCCCGCGAGACGCTTCGAGAGGCACTGCGGATCCTCGAGTCCGAGTCGCTCATCGAGATCCGCCGCGGCCGCAGTGGCGGCGCGGTGGTTCGCCGGCCAGGACTGGCATCGGTAGGCCGGTACGTCGCCCTGCTCCTGCAGGTCCGGAAGGCCACAGTGGCGGACCTCGAGGAGGCTCGGTCCGTCATCGAGCCGCGCGCTGCGCTGGAAGTCGCGATCCGGGCCAGCGACGACGAGCTCGACCGTCTCGTGGCGCTCCATGACGAGGAACGGCGCGCCGAAGGAGACCCTCTCTCGTTCGCGACGGCTGTCGTCGCCTTCGACCAGGCGATGACGGATGTCTGCGGCAACCGTTCCATCGCCGTCATCGCCGGCGTCCTCCGCGACATCTACGCCGGCCAGGTCTATGCGGCGGTCGGCGCCACAGATCCCCGTTCGGCGGCGCGCGTCGCCCGGACGGTGGTCGCCGGACACAGCTCGTTTCTCGACGCTGCTCTGCGACGCGATGCCACCGTCGCCAAGGAGGCATGGAGCGACTACCTCATCAGTACGAGCAGGCTCGTCCTACGCAGACGCGAGAGTCGCGATCCCATCGACGTCACGCCGCTGTGGACGGCGCAGGCGACCCGGGTCGGTGAGGAGCCGACGCAACGAGCAGCGGCGGTCGTGGCGACCGAGGTCAGATGCCGGATCGCCGATGGCCGTCTTCAGGACGGGGACCGGCTGCCGCCGATCATGGAACTGGCAAAGGAGTTCGGCGTCTCCCGACCGACGCTGCGCGAAGCATTGCGGATCTTGGAGATGGAACGGCTGCTGGACCTTCGCCCCGGCGACCGTGCTGGGCCTTCGATTCGACACCCGGCCAGCGATCGCGCTGCGCAGCTCGCCGGAAACGTGCTCGAGGCTCAGCAGACGACGGTCGCGGACTTCGCCAGAGCCGTGCAGTTGATCGAGCCAGCCATGATAGAGCTGGCTGCGTCACGTGTAAGCCGCAGTTCCCTGAAGACGCTCCGCGCCATCGAGGCCGACATGGCAGCGTGCGTCGATGACAGGCCACGGTTCGTCCAGGTCTGGCGGGACGGCATCACGGCTGCGTTCGCGAGCACGCGCAACCCCGCACTCGCGGTCGTCGCCGAGATGCTCCAGTGGGTTCGGGTTGGCATCACTGCGACCCTTACCCAGACGCCGGAGGGAGCCAGGTTCAGTCACCTGGATAGCGTCCGTAGGCGGCAGGCCTTCTTGGAGCTCGTCGAGGCCATGGCCACCCAGGACTCGTCCAAGGCAAGATCCGTCTGGGAGGCCTTGGTCCGTCCCACGGCGGCGTACAACGAAGCGTCCGAGTTGGGTCACCTCCTGGTGGTCGACCTGATCGGGTGACGACCCGCGAACCGAGCGGCCATGGTGTTGGCCGCTCGGTTCGGCCGGGTCAGCAGCCTGTCAGACACCGCGCAGTGCCTTCCACGCGTCGGGATGAAGTTCACCGCCCGGCGCGACCTGGAGGCAGACGTGGTCGGCACCCGCGGCCCGGTGCTGTGCCACACGCTCGGCGATCGCGTCCACATCTCCGCAGACGAACACGGCATCGACCAGGGGATCACTGAGTGACGCGATGTCGTCGTCAGTGAAGCCCGCCCGCTTCCAGTTGTTGGCGTAGTTCGGCAACTTCGAGACCTGCGCCAGCTCCTGGCGGGCGATGTCGCGCGCCGACCTCGGGTCGCTGTCGAGCACGACGTTTTGCGCGACAGCGAGGAACCGGCCCTCGCCCAGGTTCTCCCGGGCCGTCGCCGTGTGTTCCGGCGTCACGAGGTAGAGCAGCGAGCCCGCGGTGCGCTCGCGCGCCAGCTGCTGCATCTTCGGCGAGAGGGCCGCCAGACACCGCTGCTCCCGAGGCACCTCGAGCGCGCCGAGAAACGCCTCCATCGTGGCGAGCGGCCGACCCCACGCTTCCCCGATGAGCGGCGCGTGGCTGACACCCAGGCCGAGGAGCACACGGGACCGATGGTCGGAGGAGAGCGCGTTCCACCACGTGTTGGCTGCCTCGGCCGTCTGCATCCACACGTTCATGACACCCGTTGCCACAGTGATGGTCGAGGTCGCACGCAGCAGGGCGTCCAGCGAGTCGAAGACTGGGCCACCGAAGTCGGGAACCCACACTGCCGTGTACCCGAGCGACTCGAGCTCGGCGGCGGCGTCGGGGACCGACCCCGGGTCACCATAGCGGAGCGCCGTCGACCAAATACCCGTTCCTGTGAGCACATTGCCCTCTTCTCTGGTGGATCGCCGCCGCCTTGCCCTTTCGCGCTGTGCGGGGCGCTGCCCTCAATAATATAGTGGACTCAGTCGACCGTATAGAGCCCGCGAGGCCAGGGGTTTCCATCAGCTCGATGCAGCCTCGCGGCTCTTCGATCACCCGCCAAGTGCGCCGGAGCGATAGACGGTCGCGTCGTCGGTCCCGAGGTAGCAGGCGACGACGCGGGGGTCGGTGAGGACGTCGTCCGGGTTGCCCCGGGTCACGACTTGACCGAATTCGAGTGCGATGAGCTCGTCGGAGACGTCCCTCAGCAAGGGCATGTCGTGCTCGATCACGATGAGGCTGGCTCCGGTCTCCACCTGCACGCGACGCAGCAGTGGCGCGAGTGCCTCGGTCTCGCGCTGCGCGATGCCGGAGGAGGGTTCGTCGAGGAGGAGGACCGAAGGCCGGTGGGCAAAGGTGCACGCGATGTCGACGACCCGGCGGGTTCCCGTAGACAGCTCGCGGATGAACTTGTCGCGGTAGGCCTCAAGGCCCATGAGCTCCACGAGCTCGGCGACTCGGGCCGCGATCTTGCGCTCGCTGTCGGCGACGCTCGGCAGGTTCAGTGCGGCGGCGACCGGGTCCTTGATCTCGATGCTCCGTTCCAGGGCCAACGCGATGGTGTCGTTCACCGTGAGGTTGGGGAACAGCCGTGCGTCCTGGAACGAGCGGCCCAGGCCAAGCCGGGCGCGCCGGTCGGGACCGTAGGAGGTCACGTCGGCGCCGTTGAGGATGATGGCCCCGGAGTCCGGAACGAGATAGCCCGAGATGATGTCAAACAGCGTCGTCTTGCCGGCGCCGTTGGGGCCGATGATTCCGAGGATCTGGCCTGCTTCGAGGCGCAGCGACAGACCGTTGATGGCGAGGATGCCCCCGTAGTGCTTCGACACCTCCGCCACCTCCAGCACCGTGGACGTCGGTCCGTTGTTGCTCGTTCGACGCGGGCTCTCGGGCTGCTCAGCGTGGCCGCGCGTCGTGCCGCGAGTGGCTGCGCCTTCCATGTAGACGCTGCGAAGGAGGTCGGGCCGATGGAGGAGCTCGGCGGTGGGGCCGTGGAAGCGGACCTCGCCCTTCTCCATGTAATATGCCTCGTCCGCGATCGTGAGCGCGACGTTGACGGACTGCTCGACGAGCACGACGGTGGCGCCTTCGTCGCGGAACGTCCGCACCGCATCCATGAGCTCCGAGACGACGACGGGCGCAAGGCCGAGCGAGAGCTCGTCGATGAGGATCAGCCGCGGCTTTCGGAGGAAGCTCTGGGCGAGCGTCAGCATTTGCTGCTCGCCGCCGGAGAGGTTGCCGGCGGCAGTCGCCCACCGCCGCCGGAGCACGGGGAACCGGCCGAGGACGTCCTCCATGGCCAGGTGGGCCGAGGCGGCGTCGCCGTCCAGCCGCCATGTCGCGACGCGCAGGTTCTCGCCCACCGTCAGTGACGGGAACACGCCTCGGCCGCCGGGAACGAGCGACACACCACAGGAAGCGATCTTGGTGGCTCTTCCCCGGAGGGCCGCTCGGTCGAGCTCGATCGACCCGCGTTTGGCGCGGGTCAGGCCGGCGACCACGCGCAACAGGGTCGACTTGCCGGCGCCGTTGGTGCCGAGCAAGGCGACGATTTCGCCGGCCTGGACCTCGAAGTCCACACCGAAGAGCACCTGCACGCCGTCGTAGCCGGCGTCGAGGTTACGCACTGCCAGCAACGGTGCTGGCTCGGCAACCCGGATCGCAGGCTGCGGCTTGGGGGGCGCCACGATCTTGCGCGTCCTCGCCGCGTCGTCCGCCGTCCTGGTTCCGGCGGCGTCGGCGATCAAGCTTGGCACCAGCAGTCCCCGCCGTCTGCCGACGGCCCGCAGTCCGATGTCGCGCACGCCGTACAGCAGCGACCCGAGCCCGTTGGGCATGAGGCCGAGTACCGCGATGAGGCCACCTCCGGTGGCCAGGACCTCGACGCCCCACTGGATCGGGCCCCGATCAGGCAGCAGGACCAGGAACCAGGTGACGCCGTTGAGGTACAGCGCGCCGATCACGGCACCGGGGACGGACCCGAGACCACCGATGACGACCATGGTGAACACCCGCAGGCTGTCGGTGACGCCGAACTGCGTCGCGTCCAACGTCTGCTGGCTGTGCACGAACAGGGCGCCGGCGACGGCTGCGAGCGCGCCTGACGCCGCGAACGCGGTGAGAGTGACGCGCGAAGCGTTGATGCCGTATGACTCCGCGGCCCGTTGGTTGTCCCGAATACCCATCAGCGCACGCCCGGTGCGGCTTCGTCGCATCCCCCGAATCATCAACAGCGCGATGCCGACGAAGGCCAGGCAGAGGTAGTAGAAACGGCGCTCGGAGTCGATCGCCAATCGACCCAACAGCGGCAGGCGATCGATGTGGTCGTTCGGGCCGGGGAGCCAGTGGATCACATCTGCGTTCAACAGGTAGGTCGAGGTCGTCACGGCCAGCGCGAACGTGGTCACCGCGAAGAACAGACCCTTGATGCGGAGTGCCGGCAACCCGACCAGGACAGCGGCCCCAGCACCACACACGGCGGCGATCAGGAACGACTCGAGCAGGTCCCAATGCCAGTGGACGGTGATGGCCCCGCTGACGCCGGCACCGATCGCCATGAAGGCGACATGACCGAGGCTCACCTGGCCCGCCCACCCCGTGAGCACGACGAGTGACAGCCCGACGAGCATGTAGATGAGGACGAGCGCAGCGAGGTTCGTACGGCCCGGACCCATCATCCATGGCACGGCGAGAGCCACCGCGGCAAGGACCCCGACCACCGCCCGACGGGTCCAGCGGACCTCGGGCAGGCCCGCGAGCTCGACGGGAACCGGCCTCGCCTCGGCGACGGCGCGCCAGCTCGAGGTGTCGCTGTCCTCGACACGCGATCCGCCGCGCCGCCGCCGGAGCAGCAGCGCGCCGAGGATCACGAGAAAGATGATCGGCTCGACGAGCTGGCCGTTGCCGGTGTGCCAGAAGATCGCCTGATCGAGCATGCCGAGGCCGACGGCGGCGGCCACGATGACGCCGAGGCGCTCCATGCGCCCGATCACGGCGGCCGCGAGCGCCCGCAGGAGCGTCGCCGGTCCCGCCACGACACCAGGTGTGCCCAGGGCCTCGCCGCCGACCCCGCTGGCGAGGAACACGCCGAGGGCCGAGAGCGTCGCGGCGACTGCCCAGACGACAGTCTGGATGCGCTCGACCGGCACGCCCAGAGTGGCCGCTCGCTCGGCGTTCTCGGCCGTCGCCCGGATCGCCAGGCCGACTCTGCTGCGGCGGAGGAAGACGAAAAGGGCGACGATCGCGACGGGGGCGGCGATCGCCGCAATCAGGTGGAAGGCGTTGAAGGTGACCGGGGAGATCGTCAGACGGAACGAGAACGGCGGCTCCACGCGGGTGAACGAGGAGCCGTCGAGCCAGTCGGCGACGAGGGCAGACAGGCCCAACAGCATCTGTGAGACCCCGATGGTCACCACCGTGAGGATGAGTCGGGGTGCCTTGAAGAACTGTCTGATCAACATGACGTAGACAACGACACCCACCACGCCCGCCGATGCCAGGGCCAGCACGAAACCGACCGGATAGGGCCAGCCGTAGTTGGCGATGAGCAGCACCATCACGGTCGCGGGAGCGACCCCCAGGCCGGCCTGGGCGAAGTTGACAACGCGGTTCGCCCGGTACACGAGCGCAAGGCCGAGCGCCAGCAGCGACGACAGCAGCCCGAGGATCACGCCCTTCACGAGGACGCCTGCCGGCGCCGGCCACAGCACGCGTTGGACGGCGAGGAAGACCACGACGCAGGCCAGCGCGCGGAGGACGCCGCGAACACGTGGGGCGTTCATCGCGCTGGCCAGCGTGGGCCGGACGTCCGCGCCAGCACCTGTGATCGCAGGGTCTGTTGGGGTCCTCACGTCAGCACCTGCGTTCGCAGTGTCGGTTGGGGTAGTCGGGCGCTAACTCGGCCGGCGGGATGGTGCCGAAGCTGACGACGGCTCCGCGCGGGTCGAAGGCGTTGGGCTCGCCGGATGGGATGTCATCGAGGGCAAGCCGTTTGCCCCCGTTCGCGTACTGGAACATCCCCTGTCCGGCATGGCCACTCTCGTCGATGCCCGTCGCGCCCGGGTCCCACCACACCTCCGCGACGTCCGCGACGCCCGTGTAGTTGTCGAACGGCCACTCGTTCGCGGCAGGCCCGTACGACCACGTCTCGGTCGTCACGAAACTCTGCGTGGCGCCGCCGAACGCCGGGAGGTCGAACAATGCCCTCTGGAACGTCTTCGGGTTGAGGTTCGGCCCCGCCATCTGGATCCCCAGGAAGAGGTCGTAGAGCTCGCCCGGAGCGACGTGGGTGCCGAAGGACTTGGCCTGCGGCAGGCGGCCGTACTCCCACCGGAACAGCCGCTCGGGCTCGGACTCACCCTCGGTGACCGGGGGAGCGGCGATGCTGAGGCCGTACATGTGAGCGGTCTGGGCCGGATCGAGGTACCGGGCGAGCGCGGTGGTGGTGTTGTAGCCGTACGGGGTGACGACCCACTCGGGGAAGTAGTGCTGTGCGGTGGCTTCTCGCTGCGCGGTGAGCAGCGCGCTGTAGTTGATGAACGGCACCACCACGTTCACACCCTCGTCACGCAGCTTGTCGATCGCCGCCTGCGCTTGTTGCGCGGAGGTCTGCGGGTCCGCACCGTTCGTCTGGTCCGTGGCAGCGACCGCGATCTCGTCGACCATGCTCACGCCGTACTTGCCGAGCTCCTGGTTGAACAGTTTGAGCGCGTTCTGGTCCATGCCGGCGGGATACAGGAGGCCGAACTTGCGGGTGCTGGACTGCATCTCCGGATCGCCCGCCCACTGGGCGTCGTGACCCGCGAGCCGCTTGCCGACGTAGCGGGCGAGGATCGTGAGCAGCTGCTGCTCCGAGGCCGACCGCACGCCCCAGAGATACGGCGCCCGCGCCTCGTACAGCGATTGCGGAGTGTCGAAGGTCGTGAAGGTCACGATGTCGCGCGCCGCCGCCTCGTTGTCATAGGTCTGACCTGTCGTGCCCCCTGCGATCGTGGCGAAGGGCTGCTCCGACGCCACCTGGATGGCGTCGGCACGTTGACCGGCCGCGTCCTCGCCAGTACCGGTCTGGAAGCTCAACGTCACCGTGCGGCCATACGTCTCGAAGTGACGGTTGAAGAGTTTGACCCAGTCAGTGAGATCAGCCTTGATCTGGTCGGTGGTGTCGGAGATGCCCGTGCCGGGCGGTATCGACTGCGGCACCCTCACGACCAGCTTGATCTCCGTGGCAGTCACCCCGCGTGCCGTCGCGCCGCCGTTGTTGTCGTCGGCCGTCCACATCGAGACGCATGGGGGCGCGAAGAACCGGCTCGGGATCATGAGCTTGCCCGTCTCGGGATCGCAGTCCGGCGCACTCGAGGCGCCGGCCGTCGGCGCGCCGCCGGCCGCCGCGGATGTCGGCGTCGACGCCTCCTCGTCGTCCGAGTGGGTGAGCGCAGGCACCACGCCGATGAGAACGACGGCGACGGCCCCGATGACGAGGAATATCCAGTAGCGCTTGAGCACCCGGCCGAGGTTGCCTAACACGGGCTCCTTGGGAGAGTTCATTCGGGTTGCCCCTTTCCACCTGATGTCACCGTTGCTGCGGCGGCCTCTGAGGGTGCTGCCTCGCCGGGCGAGACCTGGGGCCGGGCGGGAGGTCTCTGCTGTTCAGGAGCAGGCGTCAATCGCCCGCGACTGGCTCGATGCCGACGTCTTCAGAGGGCGCCGGCGTTCTCCCGGGAGACGTGCCCGCCGCCGCCCAGCGGCCGGGCACACCTCCCGGGGTCCCAGCGCCAGCCCGAAGGGGACCAGAGCCGGCGGCCCGGCCCGAGGCGGCTGGCGCCGGCCCGACCGGGAAAGTCCGCCCCGACACCGGACGTCGGGGATCGAAGTGGGTGGCTGTCGTGCCGCGACGGCGCCCGAGGTGGCGGCGTCGCAGTGGTACCGCATAATAGAGTTGACTCAGTAAGTTGTCTAGCGCCCGAACCGGCGGGTGACCACCTACAGCGCTTCAGCCGCCGCGGTGACACCCAGGCCAGTTCCGGCGGGAGGGCGCCGCGCATCGGAGGGAGCATCGGGAACGAGTCAGTCACGGCCTGAAGCTCCTCGATGGACTGGGCCCGGCGTGAGCACCCGGTACCGCCCGCTCGCGCGAAGCGCGGCAGCGTCGGTCAGTGCGAAGAGCGAATCGCGCGGAAATGTCGGACTGCGTCAACTGACTGACTCAAGTCAACTGACTGACTCAACCGGCGAAGCTCCCACCTCGGGGGCAGGCGCCTCGATCGCGTAGAGTACGGTCTGTCGGTCAGTGTCGACTTCAGGCCTCAGCTGGCGACCATCTGGATGATGGGGAATCCGATGGCGCCGCAGTCCAAGTAGCACATGTCGTAGTTGGGCGCTCGGTGCTCCGTCATCGGCACGCAGCCGGCGGCTATGAGCGCGTCGAGGCAGGCGTCGAAGTCGCTGACGGTGACCCCGAGATGGTGCAGTCCCGGCCCGTACTTGGCGAGATGGTCGCTGTAGAGATTCCCCTCCTCGGTCGGCATCAGCAGCTCGACCATGATCCAGCTCGAGGCGCCGTCCACCCCCGTCGTGCCGTCCGGCACCTGGGCCATGGCGTAGATCCCGATGGAGAACTCGACCCGTTCGACGACCTTGGCGCCCAGGGCGGCGAAGGTGGCGATGGACTGCTCGAGGTCTGCCGTCACGTAGCACACATGCGTGTACGTGATCGGGATGCCTCCAAGGTCGGGTACGTTCATGGGCTCCTCCACCTCGTGGTCGTTCGGCTGGCACCGTTCAGCGAGGCGAGGCGAACCGATCCAGAAACCGCCCGATGCCGGGTCCCGCGCCGCTGCAGCAGCGTGGCCAGTTCGGGAGCTCCTCGACGATGCCAGCCTAGGCGCCCCACTCTCCGACCAACATCGGACTGCGTCAACCATTTCTCCGAAAGTTGGACACCGTGGGAGGCGGGTCGTGTCGCCGCGCCGGGGAGGTCTCGAGCCGCCCACGTCGGGTCGGTCATCAGGCGGACGACACCCGACGTCCGGTCGGTCGCCGCTCGGAACGCCTCTGGGCGTCCTCAAGCGGGAAGCGGTCAATGATCAGGTGATCCACGATCTCCGGCTCGCAGACGAGCGGTCGGGCGGCGTCCGTATCTCCTTGGCCGTCGTGGGAGCAGTATGCAGCCGACGGGATGACCCTTGTCTTCTTGCTGAACAGCAAGCCCCAGTCGAGCTCGAGCGGGGCGGCGGTCGGCGGCCGGCCGCCGGCACGACGATCGTCCCGCCAGGCGCTACCGGCTCGCCGCGGCGGAGCGAGGCTGGCCGCGCGGAACCTGCGGCGGCCGGGACCGGACAGCGCCGTCCGCTAATCGGTGAGTGAGTCAACGGATTTGGGATCCGTGTGCTACAGTCAGCGGCGCGTTCTCATCCGCCGCCCCACAGGAGCTGCCTGGTGACCGACTTCGACGCACTCGACTTCTTTCGCGACAACTCCTTCATCTCGGACCCGTATCCCTACTTCGACCACCTGCGTGACCGCTGCCCGGTGACCAGCGAGCCGCACCACGGCGTGATGATGGTGACGGGATGGGACGAGGCTGCCGCCGTCTACAAGGACTCGAATACGTTCTCGTCGTGCAACTCGGTCTCGGGGCCGTTCCCGGGCTTCCCGGTGCCGCTCGAGGGCGACGACGTCAGCGGCCTGATCGAGCAATACCGGCACCAGCTTCCCTTCTCGGATCAGATCACGTGCCTCGACCCGCCCGAGCACACCGACTTCCGGTCCCTGTTGATGCGGCTCCTCACGCCGAAGCGCTTGAAGGAGAACGAGGACGCCATGTGGCGGCTCGCCGACCGCCAGCTCGACGGCTTCGCCGATCAGGGCGAATGCGAATTCATCAGCATGTACTCCGCCCCGTTCACGATGGCCGTGATCGGCGACCTGCTCGGGATGCCAGAGGACGAGTGGGACCCGTGGAATACGAAGTCGCAGCAGCGGGGTGGTGAGGACTATCCGGCGATGGTCGGCAGCACGTCGATGTCCATGGAGCACTCGCCGCTCGAGTCGCTGCAAGACCAGTTCAGGGCCTACATCGAGGACCGCCGGCGTGAGCCGCGCCAGGACGTGTTGACGTCCATCGCGAACACGACCTTCCCGGACGGCACCCTCCCACCGGTGGACATCCCGGCGCGCGTCGCGACCAACCTCTTCGCCGCGGGGCAGGAGACGACGGTGCGACTCCTCGGCGCCGCGCTCCAGCGCCTCGGCGAGGATGCCGAACTGCAGCGCCTCCTGCGGAACGAGCGCGAACGCATCCCGAACTTCGTGGAGGAGGTCCTCCGCCACGAGAGCCCGGTGAAGGGCGATTTCCGGCTGGCCCGCCGAGCGACCACCATCGGTGGAGTCGAGATCGCCGCGGGGACCACAGTCATGGTTCTCAACGGTGCGGCCAGCCGCGACCCGCGCCGCTTCGAGTGCCCCGCCGAGTTCCGGGTCGATCGGCCCAACGCCCGCGAGCACTTGGCCTTCGGTCGTGGCATCCATTCATGCCCTGGGGGCCCGCTCGCCCGGGCCGAGACCAGGGTAAGTATTGAGCGCCTGTTCGACCGCACCAACGACATCCGGATCTCCGAGCGGTTTCACGGCCCGGCGGGTGATCGTCACTACGACTACTTCCCCACCTACGTCCTCCGCGGCCTGACGCAGCTGCATCTCGAATTCACGCCGGTCAGCTGACGTCAGCGGGTAGAGCCTGTTTCAAAGTTGGTCAGCGGAGCCATTCGTCGATCGCGGTGATGGTGACTGTTGCTTCGTAATGGACGGCTAGCCTGTCATAGCGGGTGGCCACGGCGCCGTGATGTTTGAGCCGGTTTTATCGACCGCGTGTCGCTGCTTGTAGGCCTGGTGGTCGAAGCGGGGGCGGCCGGCCGCCTTTCGAGCCGCGGGCACGGCGCTGGGCGGCTGGTCGGCCTTCTCCGGGATCGTGCACCCGATGCCCCGCCGGCGTAGCCAGGCGCGGTTCGCCTTCGAGCTGTATGCCTTGTCGGCCAGGACATGGTCGGTCCGGGTCCGGGGCCGGCCGGCGCCGACGCGGGGAAATGAATCCGGTCAAGCACGGTGCTAGTGAGGGATTTACATGCGCTTACGCACGTCACGGGCACCTTTAGAGGTGGCGGTCGCAATCCTCGTCGTCGTCGTCGCGGCGACCGGCTGCTCCTCGTCGAGTGCCGGGAATGGAGCGGCCGCCGCCTGCGACTCGCCCGGGGTCACACCGGGCCAGGTGACGCTCGGGTTCGTCTATCCCGGCTCGGGGGCGTCCAATTCGGCGCTGTCCTCGGCACGAGCCGGGATAGACGCCAGGATCGGCCTCGCGAACGACGAAGGCGGTGTGCATGGCCGACGGATCGCCTACGAGTGGCGAGACGACGAGGGCTCCGGGACGGTCGTCGCGACAGCGACCGAAGATCTCGTCGAACATGAAAAGGTCTTCGGCCTGGTAACGGCCACCGCCGCCCTCGGCAACTCGATGGACCGCCTGACCCGGCAGGGGGTGCCGGTCGCCGGGGTCGCCGTCGAACCGTCCTGGGCCGGGCGGGAGAACATGTTCTCCTTCATCTACTCGGCCTCACCCGAAGTCGTCGGCCACTACATCCAGGCCGCTCGCGGTAGCAGGGTCGCCCTCATCACCGCCGACCAGTCGGCGGTGACCTCCGACACCACGACGGCGTACACGCGGGGCCTGAGGGCGGCCGGGATCAACACGGTCGAGGCGTTCCCCTACGTAGTCGGCAGCAGCAGCCCCGACCAGGTGGCCAGCAAGATCGTGGACTTCGGCGCCGATGCCCTGCTGGGCCTCTCCATGCCGGACGACTTCGCCAAGGTCGTGCAGGCGACGCACACGTTGGGCGCCCACCTCGCGGTCAGCGTCGTGCTCACCGGCTACGACCAAAGCCTACTGTCAACCTTTGGCCCGGGGCTCGCCGGCGTGTCGATGCCGGTGTACTTCCGCCCGTTCGAAGCAGGCGGTCCGGCGGTCAAGCGCTACCAGGATGCGATGACCCGCTACGCCCCGGAGTCCGGGAACCCGGACCAGCAGTTCGCGATGTTCACCTACATCAACACCGACCTGTTCGTGCGTGGGCTCGACCTGGCTGGGCCATGCCCCACCCGCGCGGGCTTCATCGAGGCCCTGCGCGGCGTCTCCGCCTATGACGCCGGCGGCCTCATCGCACCCATTGACCTGCATGACTATTCGGGTAAGCCGCTCTCCTGCTATGCCTTTGTCCAGGTAACCGCCGCCGGCGCGGCGTTCGAGCCGGTTCGAGAGCGTATGTGCGCCGACGGCAGCACCAGCTGACGCTGTCGTTCGCCCGAGGCGGGCGTCCTGGACAGCCAGAGTGTGCACGCGACCGACCGGGGCGGGCCGCATGGCTACGACGGTGGCAAGAAAGTTAACGGCATCAAGCGTCATCTGCTCGTCGACACCGTGCTGGCGGTCTGCGTCAGTCCGGCCAGCGTGGACGACCGCGAGGCGGCGATGGTCATGCTGTCCCGGGCTCGCGGCGCCTTTCGTCCGGCTCCGGCGGAGCGGTACTCGGCCGGCGTGAGGCCGTACGCCCGGCGGAAGGCCCGGCAGAAGGTGGTGGCGTCGGTGAAACCGCACAGTCCAGCGACCGTCGCGATACCGACTTCACGGCGGCGCGGGTCGTCGAGCGCCCGCCGCGCCCGCTCCAGCCGCTGTTCACGGACGTAGGCGGCCGGAGAGGTGCCGAGGTCACGGAACAGCGAGCTGACGTAGCGCACCGATACGCAGTGCCGCTCAGCGATCGTTTCCGGTCCGAGGCGAGGATCGGCGAGGTTCTCCCGGACGAAGTCGCGCATCATACGCAGCAGTGCCTCCCGACCCGCGGCCCGCGGCGCCGCGGTGCCGTCTGCCGATCGGAGAGCCGTGGCCAGCAACTCGCCCGCGGTGTGCGCGAGTTCGGCACGCTGTTGCGTGTCGTGGAGTTCGTCCTCGACATCGCCGAGCTCCCTCAGGAACGCCGACAGCACGCGCAACGTGGGAAGCGTCGATGGCAGCGACCGGGCGCACATCTCACTGGGATCGCCGAACCAGTGCCGCATCTCGTCATGGGACACCTTCAGCACCGTCTGGCCGATCGCGGTGGGCCACCTGAACCGGTACGGGCGCGAGGCGTCCCACAGCACCGCGTGACCGGCACGGACCTCGGCCCACCTCCCGTCCTGTTCCAGCAGCCCGGGGCCGCCCTGCTGGTGCAGCAGCAGCATGTAGTCGGACCTCGGGGCTCCGGTCACATGCCGCCGTGAGCGCAGCACATCCATCGACTGCGAGGCGAGCCGCACCAAGGCTGTCGCGGGCGAGTAGACGGTGACGTCGACGGTTCCGCGGAAATCCGACGCGACGCGGTCGATGCCGCAGGGCGCGAAGCTGTCGCTGCAGATCTGCGCCCATTCGTCGGCGCTTGCGGCAGTCAGGGTGCTCACACCGGCAGCATCCGCACAACAGGTTCCAGCCGGATGAACGACGCGTTGCGCGGACTTTGCGTCACACCTCCCGTGGCTCCCGCCGTGCTGAAAACGCCGACTCCGCGGTGCCTGGAACGCCGGCTCCAGGCCGCTGCAGGCAACTACCTTCTGGCCACGGCAACCGGACCCAGCCGTGGACGGCCCTCGCACACGCAGGAACAGGAGCAACATCGTGAGCAAGCCTGAGTTCTTCGTCACACCCGGCTACGGGGAGAGGAACCTGGAGCTTTTCCATTACTCGCAGGCGGTGAAGGTCGGCAACCGGGTGGAGATCTCGGGGCAGGGCGGCTGGAACGACGACTGGGAGTTCCCCGAGGCGATCGCGGACGAGATCGTTCGCGCTTTCGAGAACGTCGAGCGGACCCTTGCCATGGCGGGCGCTGGCTGGGAGGACGTGATCCACGTGAACTCCTACCATCTGCCGCTGGACGAGGAGACGGTCCAGGTGATGGCCGACCGCTTCCGCCATCACATGCCCGACCAGGCCCCGGTCTGGACGTGCACCGGGGTCCCGGCCCTAGGCGACCCCAAAATGCGCGTCGAGATCCGCGTCACCGCCGTCCTCCTGAAATGAACCCAGCAACGGAGCCCGTCGTGACCGTGCCCCACACCATTGTCTTCGCCACCAAGCGCAAGCCCGGCCTTACCCGCGAGGAGTTCGCCGAGCACTACCACACCGTTCACGCCCGACTGGCCCGCAAGCTCCCCGGCCTTGTCGAATATCGACAGACGCTCTTGCGTGAGGACTACCAATGGCACGGCCAGAGGTGCGACTACGACGCCATCTCCGTCTACGTCTTCGAAAGCGACGAGGCCGCCGAAGCCGCCTGGAAATCTCCCGAGGGCATCGCCGTCGACGAGGACACCGGACTGTTCATCGACTGGGACACCGTCATTGCCTATCCCGGCACCACCACCATCTGCCACCAGCCCTGAGTCCAACCGGCGGACAGCCGACCGCGACGCCGGCATCGGCAGGCCGAGCCAGGGTGCCGTCTGGATCACCCGAATCGAGCGAGGTAGATCACTATGCCAGCTGACGACCCTCCCGCGGACGCAGCCCACCGACCAGCGCCGGCGCTGAGCCTCCGGCACATCAGTAAGTCCTTCGCGGGGCAACGGGCGCTCGCCGACGTGTCCTTCGATGTCCCCCCTGGCGAGATCACCGCTCTGCTCGGGATGAACGGCTCGGGCAAGTCGACGCTGATCAAGATCCTTGCTGGCGTGTACGAGCCTGACCCTGGCGGCACTCTGCACATCGCGGGCGAGCCGGTGGCCCTGCCCCTGCGGCCGGCCCAGGCACACGTCCGCGGTCTGCGCTTCCTGCACCAGGACGTCGGCCTCGTGGAGGCGTTGTCCATCGCGGACAACTTCGCCCTCGTGGACAGGTTCCGCACGCGCGGCCCGTTGCGGGCAATCGACCGCCGGGCGCAGCACGAGCACGTCGCGCGGGTTCTGGCGTTCTTCGGCGTCGACCGGGATCCCGGAACCCTGATCTCAGCCCTGGACCCGACTACCCGCACCATGGTCGGCGCGGCCCGGGCTTTCCAGGACCAGGACGGCTCTACCGAGGAAAGCTTCCGCAGGAACGTACTCGTCCTCGACGAACCGACTGCCTCCCTGCCCGCGGAAGAGGTGGACAGGGTCCTGCGGACCCTCGAGCGGCTGCGGGCCGCCGGCGGCACTGTCATCTACGTCAGCCACCGCACCAACGAGGTACGCCGCATTGCCGACCACCTGGTCGTCCTACGCGACGGAC
Organism: Pseudofrankia coriaricola; assembly: GCF_032027725.1. NCBI lineage: Bacteria > Bacillati > Actinomycetota > Actinomycetes > Frankiales > Frankiaceae > Pseudofrankia > Pseudofrankia coriaricola. Next base: position 21,093 of record NZ_JASNFO010000008.1, read on the forward strand.
GGCTCGTCGCGGACCAAAAGCTGGGGGGCCTGAGCTCGACGGGGATCGTCTCCCTCATCATCGGCCAACGATTCGCCCAAGAAGCGAACGGCGAACGTCCCCCAAGCCGGGGAAGCGGTGCGGGAGACGCCGTGCTGGCCGCGGAAGATCTGGTCGGCAGACGGTTGACCGGTGTCGGGCTCCGCCTTGCCGCCGGGGAGATCCTCGGCATCGCGGGACTGGTCGGCTGTGGCCGCAGCGAGCTGGTCCGGATCCTCGCCGGCTCCGAGCAGCCCAGCGACGGCCGGATGACGGTCGACGGCCTGCCCTACGCGCCGAGCTCGCCCGCCGACGCCGTTGCCCGGGGTGTCTCCTGCGTACCGCAGAACCGGCACTCCGACGGCTGCGTCCTGCCGATGACCGTGCGAGAGAACCTCTCTCTCGGGCGGTTGCGCACCTTCGTCACTGGCCCCGGCCTGCTCCTCGGGGACGCGGAGAACGCCGACGCGGTCCGGTTGATCGCCGACTACTCGGTAAGGCCCGCTGATCCCACCCGGCCGATCGCCACCCTGTCCGGAGGCAACCAGCAGAAGGTCGTGGTTGCTCGGGCGGCGAGCCGCCGAGGCCGGGTACTGCTGCTCGACGAGCCCACCCAGGGCGTCGACGCGCTGGCCAAACAGGAGATAGCCACCACCATCAGATCGCTGGCGTCCGACGGCACCGCCGTGCTGCTCGCGTCCAGCGACTTCCAGGAACTCGCAGCCCTGTGTGACCGGGTCCTGGTCCTGGACCGCGGCGCGCAGGTCGCCCTGGTCGAGGGCGACGACATCACCGAGGAAAAGCTCACGCTCCTGTCCACCAGGGCGCAAGCTCCAGCCCACCTCAAGGAGCCAGCATGACCACGTCAGCGATGGAGGCGACGACGGAACAGCCCGCGCAGACCCCGACGTCGCCCCGGGACGCAGCCCGGCGCACGTGGCGCAAGGTCGCGGGCAGCGCAATGTCCGGCTATGGGGCCCTGATCTTCCTGATACTGATCGCTGCCACGTTCTCCGTGGCGGCTCCTACGACCTTTCCCACCTGGGACAACGCCAAGGCGGTCCTCGCCGACCAGTCGATCCCCGGGATTCTTGCCCTGGCCGCGATCCTCCCGCTTGCCGCGGGCGAGTTCGATCTCTCCCTCGGCGGGGTGCTCGGCTTCAGCGCGATCTTCGCCACCTGGGCCTCCAACGGGGGTCTCCCATGGCCGCTCGTCGCGCTGCTCACCCTGCTGCTGGGCGCCTGTATCGGAGGCCTCAACGCGTTCCTGGTCGTCAAGGTCAGGGTCAACGCGTTCATCGCCACCCTCGGCGTCAGCACCCTGCTCGCCGGAGGCAATCTCTACCTCACCAACAGCTCGCTGCTGACCCTCGATTCGCATTCCTTCGCCCAGCTGACCATCACTCGCGTCGGTGGAATGCAGGTGGTGCTCGCCTACTTCCTCGCCCTCGCCGTCGTGCTGTGGTTCGCGATGGAACGCACGCCGTTCGGCCGGTATCTGCGAGCCACCGGCATGGGCCGGGACGCAGCCCGGCTCAGCGGAGTCCGCACCGGCCGCTTCCTGACCACCGCCTTCGTGGCCGCCGGCGCGTTGGCAGCGCTCGCGGGCCTCCTGCAGGCGTCGAGGTCTGGCAGCGTGCCACCGGGCATCGGACCGGACTTCCTGCTCCCCGCCTATGCCGCGGCCTTTCTCGGCGCCACCACCATCAAGGCCGGCTACTTCAACGTCTGGGGCACGGTCGTCGGCGTCTTCCTGCTGGCGGTCGGCTCCAACGGGCTGACCCTCCTCGGCGCCCAGACCTGGGTGACCAACCTCTTCAACGGGGCAGCCCTCATCGTCGCGGTCGCGGCCTCCGTCCTACTCACCCGCAGCCGGACCGCCCGCGCCTCGACCTGACCCCAGCGGTTCCTGCCCTGCCAACCGCACGCTTCCACCTGGCCGCCTGCCCTTCCTGCCGTTCCTCCCAGTTCCAAGGAGAAACTCCACATGCCCTTGCCCAGATCCCGCGCGCCCTTGGCCTTGCTCACCGTCGCCACGCTCACCGCGGTGCTGTCCGCCTGCTCCTCGTCGTCGGCCGGCCCATCCGGAGATTTCTCGGCGACCGGGCTCCAAGAAGCCACGACGTTCGTCGCTAAGTACCAGGCCAATCTAACGTCCGCAGGAATACCCGCCTCCAGCCCGCCGGTCCAACCTGGGCGTTTGATCATCACCGTCCCGTGCAGCTACGCGGCCGAGAACTGCAAGCGCGGAGTCGACGCCTTCGCCGAAGCCGCCAAGACCGTCGGCTGGAAGACCAAGATGATCGACCCCGCGGGCGACCCCGACAAAGCACGCGCCGCTGTCGGGACCGCGATACGACTCAAGGCTGACGGCATCTTCTTCGTGGCCGGAAGCGGCGATCAGCTCCAGCCCGCCCTCAACGACGCCCGGGCTGCGGGACTCGCACTCGTGGATCTCGATGGAGGCCCCTTCAAGGAGGGGCAGTTCGACACCACCGTGGAGCCGGACGGCTACGAGTACGGCCTGGTGATGGGCGCCCAGATGACCGTCGCCACCAAGGGCAAGGGCAAGATCATGTTGGTCAACGACCCCGAGTTCCCCTCCGTCGTGCAGTACCACGCGGGCGTGCTGGCGGCGCTTAAGAAGTACTGCCCCGGATGCGAAGTCACCGACGACATCAGCTATCAGATCGCCGGCCTGTCAACCAGCCTGCCCACCCAGTTCCAGGCGGCGCTCACCGCACATCCCAACACCGACATGGTCTGGGCGGCCTACGACGCCGCGGCCAGCGCCATCCTCCCTGTCATCCAGCGCAGTACCAACGGCGGCAAGATCCAGCTCGTGTCCTCCGACGGCAACGCCGCCAACCTCGGCTACATCAAGGCCGGCCAGGTGCAGACCGCCGACGTCGCCGCCCCCACCGAGTGGGCGGCCTACCAGTCCCTGGACCAGATGAACCGGATCTTCAACAAGCAGGACGTCCCGCTTTCCGTGCCGAGCCCGTTCAAGCTGATTACCAAGGACAACCTCACCACGATCCCCTGGGACGGCGACGTGGACTGGCGGAGCGCCTACCTCAAGCTCTGGCAGGCGAAGGCCTGAACCAGACTGGCCAGAAACCCCTTTCCCCTCCTGGATCCCGCACGCTCACGCCCACCCGCGGCAGTCCGCCGCACATTTCCCGCAAGGCGGCCTGCCGCGGGGGAACAGTGACGGCACAGTTCGGCATTAACGGACCGGTCGTCCCGTCGCTGTCGTGATCCTCTTCAGGGTCCTCAAGTCTTGCCGCGACGGCTTCGCCTACGGCGTCGGAAGGCCATTCCGGCCTCCGTCATCGGCATCATGCTCCAGCCGGCGGATCGGCGCTTCGCCGACCGCACCCTTCCCGGGAGCCGGCGCCGTCTTCAAGGAAGGCTCGGGTGGTTCCGGAGACTGTCCGGCCGCCGGTGGGGTAGCCCGGGGGGATCTCGCCCCGGGCTACCCGACCGTTAACTTGACACCCCCTGTGCGACAGAACCGCGCGTCGAACACTCTCCATAGAGTGGGGCGATCTGAATAGAGTGGGGCGATCTGACCAGCGAGGGTTGACGGCATGTTCGGCGATGACGGACGACGCGCTCAGTTCCAGCCGGTGCTCGACGCGTGGGCGATGGCGTCGGGGACGGTGGACCCGTGGAAGCCAATGCGGTCAATCACGGGGCGGAAGACGCCGGGGGCGCGGGCCACCAGGGCGTTCTTCCGCGGACTGACGATGACGTGGGCGCGGCGTTCGACGCCGTTGACGATGTCGTCGACGACCTGGTCGAGCGGGATGGTCTTCCATAGGAATTTCTCATTGCCTCCCCCGAGAATTTCGCCGGCGGGGTCGGCCTTGACCTGGTCCATGAGCGGGGTGCGGAAGAAGGTGGGATGGGCGCTGCCGACGCCGACGCCGAGGTGGCGCAGTTCAAGCCTGGTGGAGTCGCACAGGGCCCAGACCCCGGCCTTGCTGGCGGTGTAGGGGCCCTGGAGGGGGGAGTGGACGAAGGCGGCCATGGATGAGATCGCCAGGAGGTAGCCGCCGCGCTCCTGCACAAAGGGCAGGCCGGCGCGGAATGTGCGCCACACGCCGGTGAGGTTGATGTCGATGACCCGCTCGAAGGCGGCGGGGTCGAGCGTCGCCAGCGGTGCCATGGTGCCGATGCCGGCGTTGGCGACGACGACGTCGAGGCGTCCGAAGTGCTCGGTAGCCTCGGTCATGGCGTGCCGAAGGCCGTCGAAGTCACGGACATCGGCAGCCCACCCTCGCGCGACCGTGTCGCCTCCCAGCGCGTCCGCCTGTTGGCGTACGGCATCCTGGCCGATGTCGAGCAGGGCGAGATTGGCGCCGCGGGCGCGCAGGGCGTCGGCGAGGGCGGTGCCGAGGCCACCGGTGGAGCCGGTGATGGCGACCGTGCGTCCGGCGAGGTCGTAGCGAGGCATGGTCCTTCTTTCGGGTGGTCGGGGTCATCCCTCGAGCTGGCGGTGAGGATGACGTGCCCGCCGCCGAAGGAGGTTCCCCAGAGCGCTACGTGGTCGGGATCCGCCAGGTCGAGTGTGCGTGCGTGGGCGACCGCCGATGCCCAGTCCTCGAGCTGCCGGTCGACGTCGATCAGTTGTCGCGGCTCGCCGCTGCTCGCGCCGAAGTGGCGGTAGTCGAAGACGAGGCAGGCGTATCCCGCGCCCATGAACCTCTCGGCGTAGGCGTCCAGGCGCATCTCCTTGATGCCGCCGAGGCCGTGTGCCATCACGATGATCGGTCCAGGTGCGCCGGTGTCGGGCCGGTAGAGCCAGGCGCCGCAGGTGCCGTCACCGGAGGGGAAGGTCACGTCAGCTCTGTTCACGGAGTCGACTATATGGAACGCCTTCCAACGTTGGAACAGGTTCGATCTGTAGAACGGGTTACACTCGGGGCGTGACGGCTGTGACAGGGACCCGCGCCCAGCGGCGGGCGGCCGCGACCCGCCAGGCGGTGGTCGAGGCCGCCCGCGAGATCATCGCGAGTGAGGGAGCGGACGCCGTGACCCTCGAGGCGGTGGCCGAGCGGGCCGACGTGGCCGTGCAGACCATCTACAACCGCGTCGGCGGTCGATCCGCGCTTCTCACCGCGGTAGCGGAGATGGCCATGGAGGAGAACCGTGCCTACATGGACGCCGCCTACGAGGCCGAGGGCACCGTCGAGGAGCGACTTCTGCGCGCCGCGGCCGCCTACGTCCGGTTCGCTCGGGAACGTCCCCACGAGTTCCGCATCCTGGTCGACCCGCCGGACGAGCCGGAGACACTCGACCGCATCGCTTCACTCATCGAGGAGCAGAACGCCAAGCTCACGGACGTGCTGCGCGACGGCATCGCCACGGGGACGAGCCGCCCCGACCTCGACCCGGATCGCGTCTCGACCGTCCTGTGGGCCACGATGAACGGACTTCTCGCACTGGCCTGGCGGGCCGACAAGCTGCGGCCCGACGCCGACGAACTGGACGCCCTTCTCGCCACCTACGTCGAAACGATCGCCGACGGGCTCCGCCGCAGGGCAGCGCACTAACTAGTCCCACCCTCCTAGTCCCACCCTCGCCGCCGACCGGCGGCGGGAGATCGCAGATCTCCGGACCGGGACACCTAGGGGCCGCTCGTCATCCGGATGGCGTGGCACGGCGCGGGCACGGCCTCGCGGAAGCGATCCGGCGTGCCCCGCTGCTCGGACGGTGAGTCCCCGCAAGGGTTGATCGCCGTCGCATCCGCCTCGTCGCGGTCTGAGTCCGTGCCCGGTCGCCCTGTTGCGCCGTCGTGATCGTGGGAAGGCTGGGGAGGTGGGCTGTGTGTAGGGCGGTGTGAGGTGGCAGATGGGATTCCAGCGCACGGCACCGAGCCATGATCCGCCATCGTGATCGGGCAGCGCGGCGCGCCCTGCCTGATTGATTTCGCGCTGGCGACGACCTTCGCGGTGGTCCAGCCGGGGTTCGTGCACCACAGCGAGATCGTCGGGACGTTGCCGTACCTGGCGCCGGAGCAGACCGGTCGGACCGGTCGCCAGGTCGATGCCCGGGCCGACCTGTACGCGGTCGGGGCGACGCTGTACGAGCTGGCGACCGGCGCGCCGCCGTTCGGCGTCGGCGACCCGTTGCAGATCATTCACGGCCATCTCGCGCGGGTGCCGGCGGCGCCGTCGGTGGTGAATCCGGCGGTGCCGGCCGACCTCTCGGCGATCATCATGCACCTGTTGGAGTTGGAGAAACGCACCATCGTGGACGGTATTCTGCGGGCCGATCGGATCCAGCGTGCCAGCGGGAGAGCCGTACGCCGTCCGCGCGGAGAGGTCGCCGTCGGTTCGGCGGACGGGAGCCGGGAAATCCAACAGATGGCGGCGCAGCGCCTCGGTTGGCCATGGCGCGGTCGAGCTGTCGCGGTATGCATCCAGGCAGTTACGATGGGCTGGTTGGGGGGAGTGGTGGCGAGGCTCCGCGTTGTCGGGGGCGCAGTGCCAGGCCTTCGACGTTCGGCCGGTTGGTCCCACGGGCCGGGGTTGTTCCGGGGCGCGGTGGTGGGTGGCATGCTGCTCGTCGGGCTGGCAGCCGTGCTCATGGCACTGCTGGGCCCGGATTCTGTCCTGATCGCGACGGCGGTTGCCGCGCTCGCCTCTCAGGTTGCCGCCGCGGTGGCGTGCTTCTGGAGCGCTCGGCACGCAGCGGCCGGTGACCGGCGATGGCGGGTGCTCGTCGGCGTGTTTGCGGCTGGCGTGGCGGGGAGCGCCCTCGTCGCCGTGGTGACGTTGCTGAACGATGGCTCGGTCGCTTCCCATTCGACGTCGGAGTATCTGGCCCTGTTTCCCATCTACGGGCTGGCTCTGGTTGGGCTGTTATGCCTGCCCACCTACCCAGTCCAGGCCCGGGGCGAGCGTGGGCGGAGGGGTGGCACGACTCGTTGGCATGCGATCATCGTGCTGGACAGCGTGCTGATCGTCGGTTCGGTCTTTCTGTTGGAATGGGGGACGGGGCTGGAGGTGGTCGTCCGGGCGAGCGCGCCCGAACCTTCGCTGCTCTTGCTCGCCCTCGCGCACCAGGTAACTGCGCTGATCCTCGCGGCGGCTGTCCTGTTGATCGCGACCTTCCGCCGGCCGCGGTCCCCGGCGACGTTGGCGTTGCTAGGCAGCGGCCTGCTGGTCTACGCCCTTACGAACGGCGTCGTGACCTATCGCGTGGCTCAGGGCCACTACGACCTTCCCGCGTGGAGCCTGATCTCGTACGTCGTCTCCTTTCTGCTGATCGCTCTCGCCGCGTTGGTGCCGGCCCGCGCCCGAGTGGACCTGGACGGTTCGGCCCCGCCCGGCCCGCGGGCGACGTGGGCGCATGCCGCCCTGCCGTATGCCTTGCTCGGCATGGCCGGCCTACTGATTCTCGGCAGGCTGGCGGCGGGTGCACCGTTCGACTGGGTCGAGGCATATGGCACGGTGTCGTTGCTGGTCTTGGCGCTCGCGCGTCAGATGATCACCCTCGCCGAGAACACCCACCTGCTCACCGAGGTGAGGGAGCGCGAGAGGCAGCTGCACTATCAGGCGTTTCATGACCCACTGACCGGTTTGGCGAACCGGGCATTGTTCAGCCAGCGCCTGCAGCGAATGGTCGACCCCGGCGCCGATCCGAGTATTGACGGCGCACCCACTGGCCGAGAGGCCGTCGTCTCCCTTCTGTTCGTTGACCTGGACCAGTTCAAGCGGGTCAACGACGCGTTCGGGCACGCTGTCGGCGACGAACTCCTCAAGATCAGTGCGGCGCGGCTGCGGGCCGGAACTCGCGCCACCGACACGGTCGCCCGCCTTGGTGGCGACGAGTTTGCCGTCATCCTTGCCGACGCTGGCCCAGACAGGCCAATCCAGGTCGCCGAGCGGCTCGCGACCGCGGTTCAGGCGCCTTGTCAACTGGCGGGCCAGACCTACATCCCGCGCGCCAGCTTCGGTCTTGTCTCCCTTGACTGCACCGCGCGGCGAGCAAACCCCGACACCCTGCTCCATCAGGCCGACCTGGCGATGTACACAGCGAAGCGCGAACAGACAGGCAGGCCGGTCGTATACGACCCCGACCTGACCGTCCACTTCGACCAGGACCAACCACATCGTTCCTAGTCGGCGCCACCCGAGCGCGATCCACCAGGGACCGGACCGGCGGGCGTGTTCGCGTCGGCCTGGCTCGGGCACCGGTTCACCGCGTACTTCGGCTGCCGGCCCGGGTCTCGACCGTCTGGCCGAGGGCGGCGTGGCGACCTCGGCCGCGACTCGAGGTTGTCAGGTCGTCAGCATGCGAAGGAACGCCTCGGCGGCGGGGGAGCCGTGTGGCCTGCGGATCGCGGCGAGGTCGGGACTGAGGTCGGGGCGGACCCGGCGGGCGACGACGCCGTCGGTGCTGATGCGGGCATGGCGTGATCCCGAGATGAGCGTGGCGCCGAGGCCGCCGCGGACCAGCTCGATCGCGGTGCTGTGGTCCGAGCATTCCGCGGCGATGGTTGGCCGCCGGGCGAGGTTCCGGAAGAACGCGTCATGCCTCGTGCGGGTGGAGGTCCCGGACAAGGGAACGATGAGCGGCACCTCGGCGAGGTAGCGCACTGTGACCGATTCGCCGGGTGGCGCAGTGCCTTCGGGGAAGAGCGCGAGCAGTTCCTGGGTGCCGGCCGGGACGTGTGGCAGATCGGGGGGTACCTCGGTGCCGTGGATGACTCCGATGTCGCAGCGGGCGTTGCGGACGGCCTCGACGACGGTTCGGTCGTCAGTTGGCTGCTCGACCAGCAGTCGGACGCCGGGGTGACGCCGGTGGAACCGGACGACGAGATCGGCGGTCTCGACCGCGGCTGTCCGGACTCCCATGACACTGAGCTGGCCGCTGAGCAGGCCCGCCACCGCCTGGACCGCCGTCTGGGCGCTGTTCACTTCGGCGAGCGCTCGGCGCGCTGGCGTGAGGAGGGCCTCGCCTGCGGCCGTCAGGCGGGCGCCGGTCGAGTTGCGATGGAAGAGCCGAGAGCCCAGTTCCTTCTCGAGGCGCGCGACGGCATGTGAGAGGGCCGGCTGGCTCAGGTGCAGCGCGCTGGCGGCGTCGGTGAAAGTTCCGTGCTCGGCGATCGCGATGACACACCGTAACTGATGCAACTCCACGATCTATCTATATCGTGCATGAACCCGGGCGACAACTTCTATTGGACGAATGGAACGTCGGAGGAGACTCTCAGAGCCCAGAACGAAGGAGGCCGATGTGGATGTTCTGCCTGTGTCAGGCGCGCTGGGCGCCGAGATCCGTGGCGTCGAGATTCGTTCCTTGGGCCGTGGCCAGATCGCCGAGGTTCGCGACCAGCTGCACCGCTACGAGGTCATCTTCTTCCGCGGGGCTCGGCTGGGGCCCGAGGAGCACCTGAAGGTCGCCGAGAGCTTCGGCGAGGTCAGCATCTTCCCCCTGTCCCGGCTGCGAGGGGCGACGGAGCCGACCCTCCAGGTGATCAGCGATGGGCCTGACAGCCCGCCCGAGGCCGACTACTGGCACACCGACGTCACCTGGGCGGCGGAGCCACCGAAGTACGCGTTGCTGCACGCGGAAGTTGTGCCCGAGCGTGGTGGCGACACCCTGTGGGCCTCGATGACCGCTGCCTACGACGCGCTGTCACCGACCATGCAGCGTCTGCTTGCTGGCCTGGACGTGGTGCATGACTGTCAGAGCTTCATCGAGGGTATGCGCAGGAAGGGCGTCACCTCCGATCTCGAAGTGCTCGTGGCGCGGCTGCGGGAGGCCTATCCGCCGGTCAGGCACCCGTTGGTGCGGACCCATCCCGAGACCGGTCGGCGCGCGCTTTTCCTGGGCGGTCGGTTCATGCGGCGCATCGAGGGGATGCGTGAGCACGAGAGCCGAGCGCTGCTCGACCTGCTGGCCCGGCACATCGAGGATCCCCGTTTCCAGTGCCGCTGGCGCTGGCAGCCCGGTGACCTGGCGATCTGGGACGAGCGCAGCACGAACCACCGCAGCGCCGCCGACCACTTTCCCCAGGTTCGCGTCGTGCGCCGGGTCGAGATTGCTGGCGATCGCCCCTTTTTCCAGGCCGCGGCATGATGGGGCGCAGGAGCCGGCGCGGGGTCTTAGGCGGCGCCGTCGCGGCTGCCGTCTCACTCCTCGCGGTCGTCGCCTGCGGTGGATCCGGCGGTGGCCCGGCGGGAGCCCCGGGCGCGAACACCGACAACGGCGTTCTGCGGATGGCCTTCGACCTGAGCGGTACCGCCACCCCGGTCACGTTCGATCCCGCCGGGGGCACGGCGGCGGGCGCGCAGGTGGCGTGGCAGCTGCCTATCTATGACTCGCTGCTGCACTACGACACGTCCGGCGCGCTCGTCCCTGGGCTGGCGACGAGTGCCACGATCTCCGACCCGTCCACTGTGACTGTCACACTGCGCTCTGGGCTGGTGTTCTCCGACGGCACGACGCTGGACGCGAACGCGGTCAAGGCGTCCATCCTCCGCAACAAGGCCGAGCCGCAGCACGGACAACTCAGCGCGGTCCTCCAGAACGTTTCCACGATCGACGTGGCCTCGCCCACGTCACTGACCATCCACCTGTCCAAGCCGAACGCGGGCGCGTTCTATGCGTTGCTCGCCGGGCCGGAGACCTTCGTCAGTCCCGCCAGCGCCGATCTGGCCCGGTCACCGGTCGGGGCGGGGCCCTTCATGCTCGCCCAGTACGTGCCGCAGCAGCGGATGGTGCTTAAGAAGAACCCGCGGTACTGGGGCGCGAAGGACATCCACCTCGCCGAGATCGACATCGTCAGTGTCAGCGCCGGGCCTCAACAGGTGAACGCGATCAAGTCGGGCCAGGTGAACTTCAGCCTCGTCCAGCCGGCCGACATCCCGGCGATCCGCTCGGACTCCTCGCTGCGCCTGGTCACCCACACCACCGACACCTCGCTCCTGTGGATGCCGTTGTGCAAGTCCGAGCCGCCCCTGGACAAGCCGCTGGTCCGGCAGGCGCTCAGCTACGCCGTGGACCGGGATGCGATCAACCAGGCGGTGCTGCAGGGCGCCGGCGAGCCGGCTGTCTCCTTCTGGCCGAAGGACAGCGTCTTCTACCCGAAGAGTCTTCCCGCGAAATACGCCTTCGACGTGGCAAAGGCGAAGCAGCTCCTGGCCCAGGCTGGCTACCCGAGTGGCTTCGACCTCACCCTCGTCCTCCTGCCCAGCTCTCCCGTCGCGAGCCAGACGGCGCAGATCATCCAGTCGGCGTGGAAGGCCATCGGCGTCAACGTCACGATCAAGCAGTCGTCGAACTTCGTCAGTGACCTCTACATCAACCATCTCGGCCAGACCTCGATCGTCCCCGCCATCGGGACCGGTGTGGACAAGTTCAAGACCCTCACCCCCGGGAATGTCGGCGACCTCTGTGGCTACGAGAACCCCGAACTCACCAAGATCTCGACCCAGTTGCAGGGCATCGCGCCGAACAGCCCGGCCGCGGCCAGCCTCTGGGCCGACGCGCAGAGCATCATCTCCCGAGATGCCCTGGCGATCTGGCTTGACTTCCTTCCCACGGCCGCCGCGGTCAGCCCGAGCCTGGCCGACCTCAACCTCGTCACGTCCTATTTGGTGCCCGTGCCCGATTATCACACCGTCCGTGTAGGCCGCCAGTGATGACGAGGAGGCTGAGGGGCACGTGATTCGATTAGTGCTGCGCCGGCTGCTGGTTCTGTTACCGATGCTGTTTGTGGTCTCGTTCGGTGTGTTCCTTCTGGTCGCGCTGGTGCCGGGAGACCCGGCGGTCACCCTTGCCGGCGGCGCCAGCGCGACACCCGAGACGATCGCGAACGTCCGTGCACAGCTCCGTCTCGACGACCCGCTGCTGGTGCAGTACTGGCACTGGCTGGCGGGGATTGCCCGGCTCGACCTCGGCAGGTCGCTGTTCAGCGGCATACCGGTCGCCCACGAGATCGCCGCGCGGCTGCCGGTCACCCTGAGCCTGGTGATCGCCGCCACGCTGGTGGCCGTGGTCATCGGTGTGCCGCTCGGGGCCGTCTCAGGCCTGCGGCCGGGGGGCACGGCGGACGCGTCGGCGCGCGTGACCTCGAGCCTCGGGCTCGCGGTCCCGAACTTCTGGCTGGGGGTCATCCTGGTATCCCTGCTGGCGGTCCGTTTCCAGGTCTTCCCGCCGACGGGGTTCACCCCGATCTCGTCATCGTTCACCGGCTGGGTGCAGACGGTCACCCTGCCGGCGGTGGCACTGGGACTCGCGCCGGCGGCGGGCGTCGCCCGGCAGTTGCGGCGCTCGCTGGCCGAGGTCCTGGAATCCCACTACGTACGGACCGCCTGGGCGAAGGGCGCCGGCACGACCCGTGTCGTAGTCCGGCACGCGCTCAAGAACGCGGCGATCCCGGCGGTGACGGTCCTCGGTGTCCAGATCGGCTTCATGCTGGGTGGCGCGGTGATCATCGAACAGATCTTCTCCATCCCAGGGCTCGGAACCTACATGCTGCAGGGGATCACCGGTCACGACCTGCCCGTCGTCCAGGGCGTCACGCTGGTGTTCGTCGTCTTCCAGATGGCCATGAGCCTCCTCGTCGACCTCAGCTACGGGTACCTCAATCCCAAGGTGAGGGTGGCATGAGAGAGGTGACGGCGCCTCGGGCCGGAGACGATGTGGCCTCGGTCGACGAGGTCCTGATCGGCGAGGCCCCGGTCGGCGAGGCACCAGTCGACGAGGCACCAGTCGACGAGGGCCAGGCGACGGCCGCCTTAGTACAGCCCGGACAAGGAGCGGACGAGGAAGCGAGTCCCGCCTCCGCCAGCACCTGGCGGCGGCTTGCGCGGCAGCGGGGCGCGGTCGTGGCGGCGGGCTGGCTTCTCCTGCTCGTTCTGGCCGCGATCCTCGCGCCCTGGGTGACGCTGCACGCGCCGGCCGCCCAGGACCTGCTCCACAGCTTCGGCGGTCCATCGGCCTCCCACTGGCTCGGCACCGACGACCTGGGGCGCGACGTGTTCTCCCGGCTCGTGTACGGAGCCAGGTCGAGCCTCCAGGTGAGTTTCGAGTCGGTCGCGCTCGCGCTCGTCCTGGCGATACCCGTGGGCCTGTTCGCCGGATATCGCGGCGGGCAGGCGGACAACATCGTCATGCGGTTCGTGGACGGCGGTATGAGCGTCCCGCCGCTGGTCCTGGCGCTGGCCGTCGTCGCCGCGCTCGGACCCGGGGCGAACAACGCCTCCCTTGCCCTGGCGATCGTGTTCATGCCGGCGTTCACCCGCCTGATCCGGGGCCAGACCCTCGCCGTCAAGGAGGAGACGTTCGTCGAGGCGTCCCGGTCCCTGGGCACCCCGCCAGTGCTGATCGTCGCCCGGCGGGTGTTCCCGAACGTCGTCTCGACGATCATCGTTCAGGCGTCGCTGACCCTGGGCGGTGCCCTGCTGGCCGAGGCGGCGCTGAGCTTCGTCGGCCTCGGCGCCCAGCCGCCGTCACCGAGCTGGGGATCGATGCTGCAGCAGGCGTACAGCACCGGTCTGTTCACCCACGCCTGGAGCCTCGTCGTCCCGGGTGCCGCGATCGCGGCAGGTGTGCTGGCGTTCAACACACTCGGCGACGGGCTTGCCGCGGCGCTCGGGGTGGGGCGGCCCTCGAACGGACGTCGTCGGCGCTGGGGCAAATCGAGACTCTCGCGTGGTCTCACCCGCGTCGACCGCGGGCCCGTGACGGCGCCGCCTGCCCCGCGGTCCCCGGACGGGGACACGTCCCGGGACACACTGCTGTCCGTCGAGGGGCTGCGCGTCGTTCTGGACACGAGCGCAGGCCCGGTGCCCGCCGTCGAGGACGTTTCGCTCCGGATCGGCGAAGGCGAGATCGTCGCGCTGGTCGGCGAGTCGGGTTCGGGGAAGTCGCTGACGTCCATGGCGATCATGCGCCTGCTGGCCTCACCGCCCGCCGCGGTCGCCGCCGGGCAGGTCACCTTCGCGGGCCAGGACCTGCTGTCGATGGATCTTGGCGAACTGCGTCGAATCCGGGGGCGTGACATCGGGATGGTGTTCCAGGACCCGATGTCCAGCCTGAATCCCTCCATTCGCGTGGGCGAGCAGATCGCCGAGGCCGTGCGGCTGCATGAACGTGTCGCCCGGCGGACGGCACGGGAACGGGCGGTCCAGATGCTCGTCGAGGTCGGCATCGCCGACCCGGCGGCCCGCATGCGCTGTTATCCCCACGAACTGTCGGGCGGCATGCGCCAGCGCGTGATGATCGCGATGGCACTGGTGTGCGGGCCCCGTCTGCTGATCGCTGACGAGCCCACCACAGGCCTCGACGTCACCGTGCAGGCGCAGATCCTGGAACTCCTGCGCCGCCTGCGGCGGGAACGGATGGCGGTCCTGTTCGTCACCCATGACCTCGGGGTCGTCGCGGACCTGTGCGACCGCGTCGCCGTCATGTACGCCGGCCAGATCGTGGAGGAGGCGCCGATCGACGATCTGTTCGCGCGTCCCCGCCATCCCTACACCGAGGGGCTGCTGCGCGCCTCCCGGTCGGCGCAGGACGCTATCGGCGAGTCCGCGGCCATCACCGGGAGCGTGCCCGCTCTCGGCCGGCGGCCGGCGGGTTGCCATTTTCATCCACGGTGCCAGTACGCGATCGACCTCTGCCGGACCGTGGACCCGCCGCTGGTCAGGGAATCTGGCCGGTACGAGCGCTGTCACCGGGCGGCCGAACTGACGCTGCGTGGTGTCGCATGAACGCTCCCGCGTACGCCGCGCCGCCGGCGGCCGAGATCATCGACGCACAGGTGCACTACACCCGCCGAGGATGGCCTGGGCGCACGGCGACCGTGCGCGCGGTGGACGGCGTCAGCCTGTCGATCATGCCCGCTCGGACGCTGGGCCTGGTCGGCGAGTCCGGGTCCGGCAAGTCCACAGCGGCTCGGGTGCTCCTGCGCCTGCTTGAGCCCACGTCCGGTCGCGTGTTGCTGAACGGCCACGACGTCACGGCGGTGCACGGCCGGGAACTGCGCGCGCTGCGCCGGCAGACCCAGATGGTGTTCCAGGATCCCTACTCCTCGTTCGACCCGCTCGCGTCGCTGGCCGACAGCCTTTCCGAGGCGCTGCGGGGCCGTGCGGAGCGCGGCGCCGAGCGGCTCGCGGCCGCCGCCGAGCTGATGGCGCAGGTGGGACTGTCCCCGTCCCTCCTGAGCCGCCACCCACGGGAACTGTCCGGCGGCCAGCTGCAGCGGGCCGCCATCGCGAGGGCACTCGCGGCCGCCCCGTCGCTGGTCGCTCTCGACGAGCCGGTCAGCTCACTCGACGTGTCCACCCAGGCCCAGATCGTCAGCCTGCTGCACAGCCTGCAGGCGCAGACAGGCCTGGCGTACCTGTTCATCTCGCATGACCTGTCCGTCGTGCGTCGCCTCAGCCACGACGTCGCGGTGCTGTATCTGGGTCGAGTGGTCGAGTCGGGGCCGGTCTCGGCGGTCTATGAACGACCTCGCCACCCCTACACCGCGGCCCTGCTCTCGGCCGTTCCTATCCCGGACCCCGCCCGACAACGATCACGACCGCGCATCGTGTTGCAGGGCGACATCCCGTCCCCGTCCAACCCGCCGTCCGGATGCCGGTTCCGGACCCGCTGCCCCTGGGCGATGCCCGTGTGCGCCCAGACCGATCCGCCCGCCACGACAACCGAGGACGGCGTTACCACCTACTGCCATCTCCACAGCGACGGGCCACGGCTGGCCGGTGAGAGCGTCCTGACGCTCGGAGACCGACCTGACACCACCGCCTGACCGCACAGACACGCTGTCACACAGGCAGGCTTCCGCCCGCGTGCCGGCGGCCCTGACCGCTGGTGGGTGAAGCGGCGCCGGCCCGGGTCGGGCCGTCGACCGACACGGGCGTGGCCGACGCCTGACATCTCCACCAGCTGTGCGATTCCCGTGCCGGACCTCTGGACCGCGCACCTGACCAGGAGACGCTGACCACCGGCTCCGAAGGAGAACCTGTGCCCGTCGAGACCCGCCCGCAGCTCGGTATGACGGTTGCCGAGAGCGTCCCCAGCTATCCGCGGGCGCCGAAGCCCGCCGCTGGCGCTCCCAACGTCGTCGTCATCCTGTTCGACGACATGGGCTTCGCCCAGCTCGGCTGCTACGGATCGGACATCCGCACCCCCAACATCGACCGGCTGGCGGCCGGCGGGCTCCGCTACAACCGGTTCCACGTGACGTCGCTCTGTTCACCGACGAGAGCGAGCCTCCTGACCGGCCGCAACCACCACGCCGTCGGCATGGGCTTCCTCGTGGACGTCCCGCTGGCGTTCCCCGGGTATACCGGCCGGATCCCCAAGTCCGCGGCCGCACTGCCACGCCTGCTGCGCGACGCCGGCTACAACACGTTCGCCGTCGGCAAGTGGCACGTCCTGCCGCGCGGAGAGCGCTCGCCGGCCGGCCCCTTCGACCGCTGGCCGCTCGGCATGGGCTTTGAGCGCTACTACGGATTCCTGCAGGGCGACACCAACCAGTGGACGCCGAACCTCGTGTCCGACAACCAGTACATCGACCCGCCCCGGCGGCCCGAGGACGGCTATCACCTTTCCGAGGATCTCGCCGACACGGCGATCCGGATGGTCACCGACCAGCAGCACGCGGCGCCGGGAAAGCCGTTCTTGCTCTACTTCTCCCTGGGCGCGATGCATGCGCCGCACCAGGTCGCGCCGGAGTGGGTGGCCCCCTACCAGGGCCAGTTCGACCATGGCTGGGACCGGTGGCGCGAGGAGGTCTTCGCCCGGCAGATCGACGCCGGGATCGTGCCCGCCGGCACCGTTCTCACCGAGCGGCCGCCGTGGGTGGCGGGCTGGGATGAGCTGACGCCCGACGCCCGGCGGATGCACGCGCGGCCCCATGAGGTCTACGCCGGTTTCCTCAGCCACACGGACGCCCAGATCGGCCGCCTGTGTGACGCCCTTGAGCGCCTCGGTGTCCTGGACAACACGCTGATCCTGCTGATGTCCGACAACGGCGCGAGTGCCGAGGGCGGGCAGCACGGCACCGTCAACGAGCACCGTTTCTCCAACCGCGTCCGGGAGACGGTCGAGGGAAACCTCGCCAGCCTGGAGGACTGGGGAGGCTTCCGGTCCTACAGCCACTACTCGTGGGGGTGGGCGTGGGCCGGCAACACACCCCTGCGGCTGTGGAAGCGCTACACCTGGCTCGGCGGGACGCGGGTCCCACTCGTGGTCCACTGGCCCGCCGGCATCCGCTCCCGAGGCGAGATCCGTGGCCAGTTCTGCCACGCCGTCGATGTCCTTCCAACGGTCCTTGACGTCTGTGGCGTCGAGGCCCCTGATGCGGTGGACGGCGTCACCCAACAGCCGATGGACGGCGCCAGCTTCACTGCGAGCTTCGAGGACGCCACCGCGCCGGCCGCGCGCCAGACCCAGTACTTCGAGATGCTCGGGTCCCGCTCGATCGTGAACGGCCGGTGGAAGGCGACCACCGACCACGTGGCACGCGGCGTCGTCGACGAAGAAGAGCTCATGACCGGCAGCCGCGACTTCGCCGCGGACCACTGGGCCCTGTTCGACCTGGAGCAGGACTTCTCCGAGGCGGCGGACGTCGCCGCGGTCCACCCTGAGACGGTGCGCAGGCTGCAGGAGGTGTGGCTGATCGAGGCCGGCCGTAACAACGTCATGCCGATGTCCGAGGGCCTGACCGACCGGATCGGCGCCATCGTCCCGGCCGACTATTCGCCGGGGAACAAGGCCGTGTTCCGGCCGGGAGGCTCACCGATCTTCGACGAGAGTATCCCGAACCTCTCCTTCGGGTTCCGGATGTCGGTCGAAGCTGAGGTGGCACCCGAAGGGGCCCAGGGCGTCCTGCTGGCACTGGGCGACTGGAACGGAGGCTATGCGCTGTACGCCGTCGACGGCCTGCTCCGGTTCACCCTCTGCCCCGCGGGGGACCCGGTCACCGTGAAGGCCTCCACCCCCCTTTCCCCCGGACGGCACTGCCTGTCCGTCACCTTCAGCCCCGATGGTCCGGGCGGGGAACTCACACTCGCCTGCGACGGGGAAACACTCGGATCGGCCACGATGACCGTTGGCGTGCCCTTTGTCATGCAGCATGGCGGCGCGCACCTCTGCCTGGGCCATGACCGAGGGTTCCCCGTGTGCGACGACTACGTCCCGCCCTTCCCATGGCGGGGGGCAATCCACGACGTGACCGTCGAAACACCCGTGCTCGGCCGGTCACCGGCGGCCGATGTACGCGCCGCGCTGCACGCCGACTGACACGTCCCGGCGAGCAGCAGGCTGACGCAAGCGGGAGGTACTCGGCGAGGGTGGTGGGCAGATCCGGCCCGCGCTCGCGTGCGCGGCGGTGGGTGGTGGGGGACCGGGGCCCGCCCGCAGGCGACCAAACACGGCCGAACGATGTGTCAGATGATCCAGCTCAACGTCGTCCTGCTGCTCCTGGGCCGCGCTCATCGCGTGGCGCCGATTCGGCGCCTACCCGTTCACCTCGTACGAAGGCGGGGTGAGACGGGTGGGAGCCGGTATGAAGGAATCATATGTTATCGCGCACACGACTCGTATCTTTAGGGTTAGCGATGGCGACCCTGGTCGCCACGGCTGCCAGCTGCGCATCTTCAAGCGGCGGAAGCGGCACGAATGCGGCCTGCGACTCGCCTGGAGTCACCCCGAGCCAGGTGACGCTCGGGTTCATCTATCCCGCGTCAGGTGCGTCGAGTTCCGCGCTGTCCGCGGCTCGCGCCGGCATCGATGCCAGGATCGGCCTCGCGAACGAGCAGGGCGGCATGCACGGCCGACGGATCACCTACCAGTGGCGAGACGACGAGAACACTTCATCCGTCACCGCACGCGCGACCGAAGAGCTCGTTCAACAGGAGCATGTCTTCGGCCTGGTAGCGGCCAGTGCCTCCCTCGGCGGCTCGCTGGACAGTCTGGCGCAACAGGGAATTCCCGTTGCCGGACTCGCGGTCGATCCTGCCTGGGCTGGGCGCGAGAACATGTTCTCCTTCATCTACTCCGCCTCACAGGCAGTTGTCGGGCGTTACATCCGGGAAGCCCACGGCACCAAGGTTGCTATTATCACCGCAGGTCAGTCGGCCGACTCCGCCGCGAACGTGACGTTGTATGAACAGGGCCTGCGGGCCGCGGGGGTCAGCGCGGTCGAGGTTTTTCCCTATGCGGTCGCTAGCGGCAGTCCCGCCCAGCTGGCCAGCAAGATCATGGCATTCGGCGCTGATGCGTTGCTGGGTATCATCGCTCCGGAAGGTTTTGGCCAGGTCGTACAGGCAACGCGCGCGGCGGGTGCGCACCTCGCGGTCAGCGTCGTGCTCGCGGGCTACGACCATAGCGTGCTGGCAGCGGATGGCCAGGCGCTCGCCGGCGTGTCGATGCCGGTCTTCTTCCGTCCGTTCGAAGCGGGCGGCCCAGCAATCGAGAGATACCACAGCGCCATGGACCGCTACGCTCCGGAGGCGCGGGACGCCGACCAGCAGTTCGCGATGTTCACCTACATCAACACTGATCTGTTCCTGCGCGGACTCTACCTGGCCGGGCCCTGCCCCACCCGCGACAGCTTCATCAAGGCCCTGCGCAGCGTCTCCTCCTATGACGCGGACGGACTCATTGAACCCGTCGATCTACGCGACTACTCGGGCAAACCACTCTCCTGCTACTCGTTCGTCCAGGTGGCTCCCGGCGGCGCGGCCTTCCAGCTGGTGCGCAAACGAGTCTGCGCCGACGGCACCTCCGGCTGACAGGGTGGGGTCTGATGTGCCCAGCGGTGACGGATGAGTCCCACGCACCGCCGGGCGCTGCCGGGGCGTGGACGCGCGATTGCGACGACCGCAGCCAGGTACCGGTGCCCCGACGACGTTGAGCGCGGTCTTCGGCTGGAGTGTCAAGTTTTATTGACAGACCCTCCCGAGGTGCGCTGCCTGGTCGCGGTTCATCGGGTTGTCGTTACTTCGGCGAGGTGGTGAACGGCGATTGACGGGCCGAAGTAGGGGCCTTGACCGCAGTGGCAGCCGGCCGCCTTGGCAATGTCGGCTTGATGCTGGTTCGCGAGTCCTCGCGCAATGACGGTGGCCTTGAGCGTGTCGGCGAGACGGACCAGGCCGATGATCAAGCTTGTCGGTCCGATCTGGGTCTGACCTGTGTTCGTGGCAGCGTCGAGTGTCAGTGCCTGATCGACCTTGATGATGTCGACTGGTAGCCGGCGGAGGCCGGCGAAGCCGCTGGAGTCGGCGCCGATGTTGTCGAGCGCGATCCGCACGCCGCACCGGCTAAGTTCGCTCAATGCGCGCGCGGCGGCGTCGAGATCAGGGCCGGTGGTCGTGCCGCTGATCTCGATGACCAGTGCCGGGGGCGGCACGGCGCGACGGCGCAGATCCGCGACGACGCGCTCCACCAGCCAGGGCCCGCCTAGCCGTGGCGGGGCGATGTCGATGTGCACAGCGACTTCGGCGCCGAACCGGTTTCGCAATGCGGGCAGGTCTGCACAGATCGCCGTGAGGACGTAGCCGTCGAGGACTGCTCCGGCGTCGCCAGTCTGGTCTGGGCCCGATCGGCCTGCGGCGGCCCGGGTCGCTGTCGCCGTGTCGGGGGTGGACGACCAGGATGGAAAGGCTTCGAACGCCACGATGCGATGGTCGGCGAGCGCGACGATCGGCTCGTAGTCCACGCGGAAGTCGGCCGGTCCGTCCTGGTGTGTCGGCCTCAGGGCGGCGCCGTCGAACGGGGAGGCGGACAGGTCCGCCGGGCCTGTGTCCGGGTGGAAGATGACGACCTGCCCGTCGGTCCGCCGCTTGGCGACGTACATCGCCGCGTCCGCGCGGCGTAGCAGCTCGTCGGCGTCATCCGGGCGGGTGTCGGCGCGGATCGTGGCCATGCCGATGCTGACGCCGACGTGTTCGGTCCGGCCGTGGAAGACGAACGGGTTCCGTAGCGCCTCCGCAACCCGGTCGGCCACATGGTGAGGTGCCTCCGCGTCGCCGGCGAGCACGATGGCGAACTCGTCGCCGCCCAGGCGTGCGACGAGGTCGGTGTCGCGGACGCAGCCGGTCAACCGGCGGGCCACCGCGACGAGCAACTCGTCGCCGGCGGCGTGGCCAAGGGTGTCGTTGACGGCCTTGAATTTGTCAAGGTCGCAGAACAGGACGGCGGCCTGCCGAGGTGGGAGTGAGCGCTGTTCGCCGTGGTTGGGCGCCCTCTCGTCGTGAGCCGAAGGGGCTCCGCCTCGCTGGGCGGCGAGCTCGTCCTCGAGTCGTCGGTTGAACAGCAGCCGGTTGGCCAGGCCGGTCAGCGGGTCGTGGAATGCCTGGTAGTGCAGCTCCTGACGCGCCCGTCGGACCCGGGACAACAGAACGGTGTTCTCGGTAAGAATGATCATCTGGCGGACCACCACGAAGACGATCAGAAGGATGCTGACCGCGATCTCGACCGAGTCAAGACGCCCGCCGACCGCGAGCGTTGCCACCAGGACCACGGCCACCGCCATGGGTGCGTAAGGCAGGAACACGTAGGCCCAGGTGAGGACTCCGTGATGACGGTGACCGCGGTCGCCGCGCCGGTCCGGCCTGGGCACGCCGACCGCCAGCGCGATGAGCATGATCCCGACTATGGCGAAGGCGGTGTACTCGGGGCCCAGCATGCGTCCGCCCGTGCTGATGGTGCGGATCCAGGCGCCGTGGGTGATGATCTGAGCCGCCAGGCCGACGCCAAGCAGCAGCAGCGCTCGCGGATTGGCCGGCCGCCGGAATGTTGCCTGGAGGACCACGATCACGGCGAGGGTCATGGCGATGATCGGATAGAGCACGGCCATGATGTACTGCATCATGCCGGGAGGACCGGAAACGATCACGGTTTTCAGGATCGCGGCCCAGGCGATCAGGAAGACCGATCCTGTGATCAACAATCCGTCCAGGACCACGACCAGCGATCGTGGAGTGATCTTCCCGGCTGGTTCGGCCGCGTCGCCGTCGTCTTCCGGGGTGAGCGGGGACGTGGGGAACAGTACCAGCGCTACCCCGGCAGGCAGTGGCGCGACAAGGAAGAACAAATCGCTGTAGGAGACCGCGGTCCACGAGGCGCTCAGGCCGAAAAAGCGAAGGTACACCAGGGGTATGGCACACCCGATGGCGCCGATCAGTGCCCAGACGGCCATGAGCAGCCGCCAGCGAAGCTCCGCCGCCCGCGCCCGCCGCATGGTCCACACGGCGGTACCCAAGCTGAACAGGAGCGCGGCCAGGGTCGAGGCGGCCGACAAGGTCCCGCTCACGCGGGCGGGCATCTCCACCCAGAACACCGCGAGCGCTGCGAGGAACACCGCCGCGACCAGCACCCAGCGCTTCCAGACTGACATCGACACCGTGCCGTCGAATGTGTCAGCTTCGCCGGGCGCCGAACTAGCGGATAACGGTGTGTACATACATGACAGAATAGATCTGCTGCCTGTGTTGCGGCCAGTGGGAGCGCCTCGACAAAATTTGCCAAGCCCGGAAAATCGGTCATCTCCGCTCCTCGGCCTAACCTAGACGCTTCTATAGATCGTCAAATGGCATGACTGTGGCCCTGAATCTTGATCGGATCTGGCTTCTTGGAGGTGGCCGCGGCGGTCATGGTTACCGTGTTCGGTAGGGTTCGCGGGCGATGCATTGTTTCAGGCAGCGCGGATCTCCGGGACCGTCTTGCCTTCGGCGGTGCGGCGGGCGACGTAGGCCTTGGTGGTCGGGCAGGTCCGCATCCTGCTGATGGTGATCGTGTGGATCGCGCGGTTGAGGGCGCGGTCGCCGCCGCGGTTGAGTCGATCCGTCGTATGGGTGGCGCACCTCGACAACGTCCGAGCTGGCGCTCGCCCGCCCGGCGATCCAGTAGCTGGCCACCGACTCCTCCATACACGGCCTCCTCACGGCGTTCATGCCGCGAGACTAGATGCCAACAAGCGTCAAGGCTCATGCCGGTCCGTACAGCGGGGACGGTCAGAATCGCCAAAACGTCACTCCGGATCGGCCGGCACCGTCTCGTCCAGCAGGTGCAGCGCGAACCACAACTCGGCGCGGAATCCGGGCGCGTCCAGGCTGCGCCCGGTGAGCTGTTCCACTTTACGCATCCGGTTGCGCAGGGTGTGGCGGTGCACACCGAGACGCGCCGCTGCCGGGTCCCACTGGCCGTGGTGCTGTAGCCACACCCGGAGCGAGACGACCAGGTCGGCGCGGCCGTCCCCATCGTGGTGTATCAACGGTGCCAGCAGCGCCTCGGCGAAACCGCGCGCCCGCGCGCCCGGTAGCAGCCGCAGCAGTCCCTGCCCGGCAAGGTCGGCAAAGCGCATCACCGGGGCGCCGGCGGCGGGTACCGACTCCGCTGCGAGCGTCGCCTGGCGGTATCCGTTGACCAACGTCCCGTACCCGACCGGCTCGCCGACCCCGATCCGCAGCCCTGCGACGCGGCGCGACAGCGACGACAGCCACGTCGGGCCCGAATCGCCCTCGCCCGTCAGGACGACCACGTACGACCCGAACTCGGCGAAGAACAGCGACTTGCCGGGCTGGCGCGCCGCAATCTCCAGCAAGTCGGCCGCTGCCGCGCGCGCCGCGACCGGCCCAGCGAGGGCGTAGACCAGCAACGGCTCCTCCGGCAACGCCCCCGACAGGTGCGCCGCGGTCCCGCGCGCCAACTCGGCCTGGCCTGCGGCCATCAGGTGGAACAGGCCGGTCCGCAGATGCTGGTACGTCGTGGCGAGGGTTCGTGACTGCTCCAATGCCAGGGTCAGCAGGGCCGCCGCGGTGTTGGCGATCTGGCGATCGGTGAGGTCAAGCGGGGCAAGGCGACCGACGGCGAGGAACCCGCGTGCCCGGGCGCCCAGCGTCTGGATGAACACCTCGTCGACTCCGTCGGTGATCCCGGCGCTGGCGACGGTGCCGGCCGACCGCAGCCGGTCGAGATCGGGGGCGAGCAGGACCGCCTTCCCCGCGGCCGACGCGGGTGCCGCCTCGTCCGGGTTACCTGCGGAGTCGAGCAGCAGGACCCAGGCGCCGAGCAGGCGGGACAGGCGGTCGACGAGCGCGGCAAACCCGTTCGGACCGGCGGCTGCTCGCGTGAGTACGTGCTGGGCTTCATTGGTACGCCTCACCGCTGCATACTGGTCCGCGGCGACCGCCTCCGACACTGCCTTGCTGATCGCGATGAATGGGGTGCTCCGCAGCACCTCGAAGAGCGGCAGCCCCGCAACCTCGGCAGCCTCCGACAGCCCGACCGGAACTGTGTCGTGGCTGAGCCCGATGCCGAAGCCGAGCCCGACGATACCGGCGTCGCCAAGGCGGGCGACGTAGGCGGCGCACGTGGCCGGGTCCTGCCGCAGGGCCAAGCCAGTGGTCAGCAGCAGCTCGCCGCCCTGCAGGAACGGGGTGGGGTCGGTCAGCTCGGTGGAGTGCACCCAGGCGATCGGCCGGTCCAGGTTGGCCTCGCCGGCGAGAACGGACAGGTCCAGCGAGCGGTCGCTGACAAGACTACGCAGCGTCAACGGCATCCGTGCCCCCTATCATGGCTATCTTCGATCGCGACCTCTACACAACGGCGTAGGATCATCATCAACATAGCCAGTTTGGCACTCGCCTCGAGTGTGGGATGCCGCGCACTGTTGCACGCATGTCTACCGCCACTGACCCCGCCGCCACTGACCCCGCCGCCACTGACCCCGCCGCCACGAATCCGACGGCCGCGTCCCCTTCCCCCGCGCTCCTTCCCGGTGCGCTTCTTCCCGCCGCACCTCGCGGCGTGACCGGCGACGCCGTTGCGGCCATCGCGCGGCAGTTGTGTACCGAGGTCCCGGGCCCCCGCTCCCAGGAGTTCGCCCGGCGCCGATCGGCCGCCGTGGCGCGCGGGGTTTCCAGCGCCCTGCCGGCCTTCGTGGCCTCCGCGGGCGACGGGCTGCTCACCGACGTCGACGGCAACACCTTGATCGATCTCGGCTCCGGTATCGCGGTCACCAACGTGGGTGCCGCGCCGGCCGTGGTCGAGGCGATCCGCGAGCAGGCCGGCGCATTCCTCCACACCTGCTTCATGATCGCTCCCTACGAGGGCTACGTGCGCGTCTGCGAGGAGCTCAACACCCTCACCCCGGGTAACCACGACAAGCGCACCCTGCTGCTCAACAGCGGCGCGGAGGCGATCGAGAACGCCGTCAAGGTCGCCCGTCATGCGACCGGCCGCCCCGCGGTCGTGGTTTTCGACCATGCCTACCACGGGCGCACCAACCTCACCATGGCGTTGACCGCCAAAGCCATGCCGTACAAGCACCGGTTCGGTCCGTTCGCACCCGAGGTCTATCGGGTGGCGATGTCCTACCCGTACCGCGACCCCGCCGGCTATTCAGGCGCTCAGGCTGCCGCCCGCGCTATCGACCAGATCGACAGGCAGATCGGCGCCGGCTCCGTCGCAGCCGTGCTCATCGAGCCCATCCAGGGGGAGGGCGGCTTCGTCGTGCCCGCGCCCGATTTTCTGCCCGCCATCGCCGAGTGGTGTCGGGACAACGGCGTCGTGTTCATCGCAGACGAGATACAGACCGGCTTCTGCCGTACCGGCGACTGGTTTGCCTCCGAGCACGAGAACGTCGTCCCCGACCTGGTGGTGACGGCCAAGGGCATCGCCAACGGGATGCCCCTGGCGGGCGTCACCGGCCGCACCGAGCTCATGGACGCGGTGCACCTGGGTGGACTCGGCGGGACCTTCGGCGGCAACCCGGTCGCCTGCGCGGCGGCGCTGGCCACGATCGCAACCCTGCGCACGCAGCAGTTGGACGCTGCCGCGCGGGCGATCGCGGACTCCGCACTTCCACGCCTGCACCGGCTTGCCGAAACCACCCCGGCCATCGGCGACGTCCGGGGCCGTGGCGCCATGCTCGCCATCGAGCTGGTGCGGCCCGGCACAGATGAGCCCGACCCGCGCCTTACCGCGCAGGTCGCCGCTCGCTGCCACGCCGCCGGGGTCGTCGTGCTCACGTGCGGCACGCACAAGAACGTCATCCGTCTCCTGCCACCGCTGGTCATCCCGCCGGCTGTGCTCGACGAGGGTCTGTCGGTTCTCGAGAATGCCGTCGAGCGCGCCTCCTCGTAGGACAGCCGCATTTCGAGATGTATGACTGGTTTTCATGTTGTGGTGATTTAGGTGGTTACCATCCGAGCCTCGCGAGGCGTGTTCTGTGGTGGAACCAGCGGGCTCGCGCTTGGTGGCGGCGACGCCAGGTCGACCAACGTTCGTCGAGGTCGTCCTCGGACGACCACTCGACGGGTGATCACTGCGGTCCTGTCTGGGTACGGACGGACCGCGTCGTTGCGAGCCGAGGGAACAGTTCGTCCTGAGTCCGTCCGACCAGACGACGTAGCAGTCCGTCCCGGTCGAGTCTCGAGAAGCGCTGTGGGTCGATCAGGTCGCTCCAGCACAGCCCGTCGAGCGCGAGCCGGCGCAACTGCACGTCGAGCCAGAGCGGTTCGGGCAGAGCGTCCTCCGCGGAGTCGATGATGCGGCTGCTCTTTGCCAGTTCGCTGCTGAGATGCGGCGCCGAAGAAATCGCCAGAATCCAGAGAAGGGTCATTGTTGCGTCGGAGTGGGCGATGTTCGCGCGCGCGTACGCGAGCGTCCTGAGGTCCCATCCGCGCTCACCGAGACCAGCCTGGCTGATCTCCGCGCTGCCGGCTGCGATCTCGTCGAAGAACGACTGCAGCATCGCGCCCTTCGAGTCGAAGTGGTACAGGATGCCGCTCTTGCTGATGCCGGACTCGTTGCGAACACGCTCCATCGTCACGCTGGAGCCGCCGAGCTTGAGCGCGACGTGCCGCACCGCCTGCAGGATGCGCTCCTTCGTCGCCCCGCGATGGCGTCGACTGGGGCTGGTCGGGAGGCTCTCGACGTCGATCGGCTCGGGAGACCACGTGAGAACCTCGGTCGCGAGTCGCTCCATGCGCTGCGCGCTGAAGCGATGCGGATTCAGGATCTTCGTCCAGCACAAACCGTCAATGGCAAGTCGCCGAAGGCACGCGGTGGACACCAGTTCCGATCCACCGGGATTCGCGTCCTGTAGCCGGAAGAACGCGGCCCACTCGGTCAGAAGTCCGGGGTCCTGCGCGAGACCAAGCATGAGGGCCAAGCGATAGCGCATCCCGGTGCCGAGAGTGACGTCCGCGTATCCCGCGATGCTGTCGCCGCCACCTGAGACCTCGCGCTCCAGCGCGCCCCGGTAGGCGTCGAGGGAATGACGTATCGTCGCCTCGAGCAGTTCGGTCTGGCTCCGAAAATGGTGGGCGAGCCCCCCGCGCGAGAGGCCCGTCTCGGCGCGCAGGGCGTCGACCGTCAAGCTGGTGGGCCCGTTGCGCGCGACGATCGTGAGCGCTGACTCGATGATTCGCTGAGGCGTGAAGGCGCCTCGTGTCGAACTCTGGCTTGCCACCTGCCGATACTAACAACCAGGGCGACTCGCCCGGCCATCTGGGCGTCGCGACGAGCATCGCGCACGGCTGTTCGAGCCCCGAAAAACCCCATCGAAAACCTGGTCTGCTACCCCGTCGTTAATCCTTGAGGTCATGGGGGTCCGTGATGATGCCGGTGGGGTGGGTAGCTCGCCGGGGTGAGGTATGCGACCCGGTGGCGGGCTGACGCCCGCCGAGCAGATACGACGCGAGCGGTCCGGCTGGCTGCCGCCGACCGGTTCGCCCAGGGGGTGGGCCAGGCGGAGGTGGGAGTTCCATGTGACGCCGAAGACCGTGAGTCGCTGGATCGGGCCTGGGAGGACGGCGGTGCCGGTGCGCCGCGGTCGCGGGGGGCGTTGTCGCCGTGCCGGCTGGATGACCGGCAGTTGGCCCGGTTGGAGGCGTTGCTGCGCCGGGGCCCGGGGGGTACGGCTGGGACGACCAGCGCTGGACGCTGGCCCGGATCCGGCAGGTGATCGCCGTGGAGTTCGGGGTGGGCTACACCGAGGCCGGGGGTGTGGTACCTGCTTGAGCGGTACGGCTGGTCGTGCCAGCAGCCCACCCGCCGGGCCACCGAGCGCGACGGCGAGGCCATCTGGTCCCAGCTCAAGGGCACTGCCCTGGCCAACCTCGCCGCCCGCGGCCTCGACCAGGTACTCCACGCCGTCAAACACGGCCTCAAGCAGACCCAGTACCGACCAGACCTGATCTTCGGATTCCTTGCCGCGACCGGCCTGACCTGGGAAGGCCTGTAATCGACATGAACCCACACATTAACAGTTAGTATACCGGACGTGCGGTACAGTCCCGCTACTGGCGCACCCAGCCACCCGGCTCAGGTGCGTGCGACGGCGAGAGGAAGCGCGCATGTCGATTGAAGGCAGTCACCGTGGTGCGACAACGACCGTGGCGTTGGGTGACCAGGTCGAGCGTGAACTGAGCCAACACAAGCCGCTGAGTGTCCGGCGCGGCATCGTCCTGGGG
This sequence comes from Pseudofrankia coriaricola, assembly GCF_032027725.1. Classification (NCBI taxonomy): domain Bacteria; kingdom Bacillati; phylum Actinomycetota; class Actinomycetes; order Frankiales; family Frankiaceae; genus Pseudofrankia; species Pseudofrankia coriaricola. The sequence continues at coordinate 49,568 of NZ_JASNFO010000008.1, forward strand.
TTGAGTGCCCAGCAGGTCGGACCGGTGCTCGCGCTCTACGTGGGTCTCGTCTTCCTCACCTCGGGAGCCACGTCCTGGGTCGGCACGCTCATCGGCGGGATCCTGATCCTCGCCATCGCAGAGATGATCCGGATCTTCGCGACGAAGTACGTCACCAGCGGCGGGCTGATGAGCTACGTACTCCACGGGCTGGGGCGAAGGTGGGGGCTGCTCACCGGTGCTGCCCTGATCCTCGGTTACGTCGCGGCCACGGCGGCGGTCGCGTCGGTCGTCGTGGTGTTCGCCTCCAGTGCGCTGTCGGATCTGGGGTTCTCCGGCGCCTTCGCGACCAACACGCAAGTCGTCATCCTGCTCATCGTCGGAGTTGCCACCGGACTCTTCGCCTGCCTCGGGGTCCAAGGCGTCGCCCTCGTCACCTTGATCTTCAGCATCGGTGTGGTCCCGTTCATCGTGGCGTTGAGCGTCGGCGCGGCCGCCAACACCGGCGTCGATCTGCCGGCCCTCGTCAACTTCAGCCACACCAATCTGCACAACATCGTCTTCGGGGTCACGCTGACCCTGGGTGGCCTCGTCGGGTTCGACGACATGGCAACGGTCGCGGCGGAGACCAAGAACCCCAAGCGGAGCATCCCTCGGATCATCTTCACCGTCGTGATCGTGCTCCTCGTCGGTCAACTGGTGGCGATCGTCCTCCAGACGTCCTCGATGGCGGCGAACGCCGACCTGCTCGCCGCAGGAACGTCCCCGATCTCGATCGTCGCCTCCTCGGCGCACCTGCCCTGGATGGGCACGGTCCTCGACATCCTGCTCACGCTCGGCGAGTTCGCCGGCGGCGTCGCCTTCGTCACCTACGGCAGCCGGATCTTCGCGACGGCGGCAGAGATCGGGCTGCTTCCCCGTTTCGTCGCGACAATCAGCGCCCGGACGAAGTCACCCAACGTCGCGATCATCATGCTTGCTGTCCTGCAGACGATTCTTCCGATCATCCTCGTCGTCGCCGCCGGAACCGCACCGATCGAGGGCGGACTCTATTTCAGCAGTGCGATCACGTACTTCTGGTGCGTGCCCTACGTGATGACAGCGGTCGCGGCCGTCGTGGTGCTCCGCCGGACCGGGAGCACGGAGGTGGTGTCCTGGGTGGCCGTCTTCGTCGCTTCGATCGGATTCACCACCTTCGTTGTGTTCACCTTCGTCGAGGGCCTGTCCGGCATCTACGCCGCGATTCCGTTCATCTCCTTCATCGCGATCGCGGTGCTGTTCGCGATCTTCCTCCTCCTGGATCGCCGTCGAGGCGGCACCAAGATCGAACTCAACCGCCTGGCAAGCGGCGTGAGCCAGTGACGGAGCACATCTACGACGTAGTCGTCGTCGGCGCGGGATTCGCAGGGGCTGGTGCCGCCCGGGATCTCGCGGCGGCGGGGCGTGACGTCCTGATCGTCGAAGGCAAGGGCCAGGTCGGCGGGCGGACGTTCCTGCGGAGGTTCGCCGGATCGACGCTGCGGATCGAGATGGGAGGCACCTGGATCCTCCCGGCCTCGGACCGTCACGTCCTCGAGGAGCTTGCGCGGTACGGGATGACCACCGTTGACTCCCCGGCACCCGCGAACTTCGTGACCCTGATCGGTGGCTCTGCCTTCACCTGGGGAGAGCTGCCCGCGGAGATAGCCGCCGAGTTCGACAGTCTTTCGCGGACCGATGCGCGGAACCTCGGCGCGGCCCTCGCCGGGCTCTCGCCGGAGGCCCGGGACTGGGGGCGAGCCTGGACGCGGTACCTCTGCGGCGCTTCTCCCGAGGAGATCACCGCTGACATCCTGCGCGGCGACATGAGCGAGGTGACGATCGAGCTCATGAAGGATGTCGACGAGCACTCCACCAGCATCCACGGCGGCACCACCGAACTCATCAGCCGGATGCTCGACGACGCCGCAACCGATCTTCGCCTCGACACGCGGGTGACACAGATCGAGCAGAGCGACGGCCTGGTGCGCGTGAAAAGCGTGGATGCGGAGTTCGTGGCCCGCTACGCGCTGATCGCCGTGCCGATCACGACGTGGAGCGACATCCGCTTCGAGCCGCCGATGCCGGGCATCCAGGCAGAAATCGGATCGGGAGGCAACGTCGGACACTCGCTGAAGGCGTGGATTCTGGCTCGCGATGTACCGAGGCTGTTCCGCGGCGTCTCAGGCAGCGGTGATCTTGCCTACCTGCGCACCGAGCGTGATTTCGAAGACGGCACGAGCTTGCTTGTCGGCTTCGGCGACGATGTCGACTTCGACCTCACCGACCTCGAACGCGTCCAGCAAGCGGTGCGCGCTTTCGTGCCCGACGCGAAGGTCCTCCGCGTCGACGGGCACGACTGGAACCGAGACGCTTTCGCACGAGGAACCTGGATGGCACCGACAGCGACCGGCCCGACTGCGTATCTGCCGGAAGCGCGCCGACCGCTCGGCCGAGTGCACTTCGCGGGCGGCGACATCGCCGAGTTCATGCCGAGCACCATCGAAGGAGCCATTGAGTCCGGTCGAGCTGGAGCGTCTGCCATCGACTCGCTGCTCGAAGCAACGCGAGACGCATCGTGACACGCGATGCGGCGGAGCGCGCGGACATCGCTGACCACACCCACGCCGACATCGTGATCATCGGCGCCGGCACGGCGGGACTCGCCGCCGCCCATGCCCTGACACAGCGAGGAAGGGAGGTCGTGGTCCTCGAGGCCCGCAGTCGCATCGGCGGGCGGGTGCACACGATCACCGATCTCGCGGATCAGCCGGTCGAACTCGGAGCGGAGTGGATCCACACCTCGACGACGCCGATCCGCCGCGCGATCGCAGAATTCGGGATGGCCGACGAAGAGTTTCCGGTGTCCCATGGGCTCGACGTCATCGCCATCGACGACGAACGGTGGAACTCGCTCCTCGAGGCAGCCGCGGGCCTCGATCCCTCCGAAGATCTCCGCTCCTTCGTGGATCGGCTCGCGGGCAGCGTCGCCGAGCGCGACGAACTGGAGAAGCTGTTCGCGTTCTGGACCACTCGCGAGTCGTTGGAGGAGACCAGCGCGCTGCACACGATGCTCGAGGTCGCCGGCAACCGGACCGATGGCGAGGCGTTGCACGACGCGGACTTCAAACTGAAGCGCGGATGGCGACCGGTTCTGGACCGCCTGGCAGCGGGAGTCGACATCCGGTTGGGCGTGGCGGTCCGCTCCATCACCTGGTCCGACCCAGTGGTCCAGATGAACGCGGTGACAGATGATGGCCGGGCGGTCACCGTCTCGGCCGAACACGTCGTCGTCACCGTGCCGCTCGGTGTGCTGCAGAACAATGGGATCCGATTCGAGCCACCGCTGCCGGCCCGCAAGCGAGAAGCGATCGACTCGATGAGTCACGTGCCCGTCGTCAAGATGGTCTTCGTCTTCGACGGAGATGTCTGGCCGGACGGTGCTCCCGACGACATCTCCGATCCGGAGATCCTTCCGAGCAGAGCCATCCTGTCGAACGGCTGGCAAGAAAACCGCGCGCAGACAATTATCGCTCTTTGGGCCGGTGGTCGCGAGGCAACGAGGATCGAGTCGCAGGACGTTCCCGAAGTTCTCCGGCTCGGGGAGAAGGCGCTCGAGCACTACCTGGGTGACAAGTTCCGCAGGCCTCGCAAAGCCCTCGTCCATTTGTGGGCCGGCGATCCGTATGCACGAGGCGCATACAGCCACACGCCGCCCGGAGCACGAGCCGATGTTCGCGATCGGTTGGCCGAACCCCTTAACGGACGGCTGTTCTGGGCTGGAGAGGCGACCGCACGTTGGCGTCCCCGAACAGTGGGCGGTGCATACGCGTCCGGGCTCCGCGTCGCCGATGAGCTGTCGTAGCATCTTGTCTAGCGAAAATCGAAAGAAGCATCGTGAGAAGAAAAATTCTGAACGTCATCGACGGACTCGCGCAACCTGCAGCATCCGACAACTGGACAACGCTGATCGACCCGGCTACAGGAGACGTGAGCGGGGAGGCGCCGCTGTCGGACGGCACTGACATCGAGACTGCCGTCGCCTCGAGTATGAAGGCGTTCACGGGGTGGAGTCGGCTCACGCCCGGGGAGCGTTGCACGCGCCTCAATACGCTCGCAGATCGCGTTCTTACGCGTCTCGGCGAGTTGGTGGAGGCGGAGATTCTTGACACGGGAAAGCCACGGCAGAGTGTCATCGAGTACGAGGTCATGCCGGCATTGGAGGAGTTGCGGTTCTTCGCCGGGGCGACGCGCGTGATGGACGGCCTCGCGACTCAGGAGTTCCGCGCAGGACACACATCGACCGTGCGCAGGGAGCCCATCGGAGTGGTGGGTCAGATCGCGCCGTGGAACTACCCGTTCATGATGACGGTTTGGAAGCTCGGACCCGCCTTGGCCGTCGGCAACACCGTCGTGCTCAAACCCTCGGAGTCCACCCCGTCGTCGGCCTACCTTCTGGCGCAGATCGCAACGGAGGTTTTGGGTCCCGGGGTCCTGAACGTCGTCAACGGAGGCCGCGCAACCGGTGCTGACCTCGTCGCCCATTCCGACCTCGGCATGGTCGCAATCACCGGATCCACGCGAGCGGGGCGCGCCGTGGCCGCGTCCGCTGCTGAGAATGTCATGCCGGTGCATCTCGAGCTGGGCGGGAATGGTGTCGCCGTGATAGCGCCTGACGCGGACGTGGAGGAGATCGCTGCCATGACGGCGATGTCGGCTTTCTACAACGCCGGACAGGACTGCACTGCGCTCACCCGCTTCATCATCCACGACAGCATCTACGACCGGTTCGTCAAATTGCTTCTCGAAGCCGTAGCAAAGATACGCGTCGGCGCCCCCGACGAAAGAAATGTACTTTACGGCCCGCTCAACAGCGAGCAGCAACTGAAGATCGTGCAGGGTTACCTGGACCGCCTGCCCTCGCACGCACGGGTGCTCACAGGCGGATCCCGTCTGGACCGGCCCGGCTTCTTCTTCGCGCCCACCCTCATCGAGGGAGTCAAGCAAGACGACGAAATCGTGCAGCAAGAGGTGTTCGGGCCGGTGGCGACCCTCCAGAAGTACAGCTCCGATGCCGAAGCGCTGGCGATGGCCAACGGAACACGCTACGGCCTCGCCGCGTCGATCTGGACCAATGACATTAAAAGGTCCGCCTACTTCACTAAGGGAATCCGTGCCGGCACCGTGTGGGTCAATTGCCACCTGCTGCACAATGCGGAAACGCCTCACGGCGGCGTGAAACAGTCCGGTTACGGTCGCGACCTCTCGAAGTTTGCGCTTGAGGAGTACACACAGATCAAGCACGTCATGACCTTCACCGAGGCGCACTACCCGCTCCTGCGCGACGATGGCAGCGTTGCTTGGTGACTCGCACGCCGTCGCGAACGGCGTGCGCCTTGTTGGGTGTCAGAACTCAGCCACCGGGGTTGACCTGCGGTTTTACGCGGCTCGCTCGTATTCGTTACCGGCTCCGACTCCTACCGCTTGGCCATGCACGTCAGAAGCAGCACGCTGTCGAAGCGGCCTGACCTGCACCGCTGTGACGCCCGTCGCCGACCGACGACGGGCGCCATCACTTATTGTTCGATCGTCGTGCGGGCCAATGAGATCAACGTGGAGTCGTCCACGAGCGAGCCGTCCCACATGGCGGTGAGGCGGGTAATCCTGCCCCAGCCATCCAGTTCAAGGGCGACGACACCTCGGGGAACAGCGCTGTTGGACGCCGTCCATTCATAACCCCCTCCCACCGCGCTGCCGACGACGTGGCGAACAGCCGTACCACCACCGGCGTAGGGCAGCAGAGAGATGGCCTTGGTCAGATAGGTACCAATGCTTCGTGGGCCGACAATATGCAGGTGTGCTGGCATGTCCTCGAAGATGGCGCCGGGCGCAAAGAGCTCCGCGGCGCTGGCGCCGTCGCCATTGCGCAGGGCCTGCGCAAGCTTGGATGCGACGTCCCTCATGGCGGGCGCCGCGGTTTCTCCGACAGTGGATTCTCCGAAGTCCGTTGGGGACCCAGTCGAGTATGCCGCGAGGGCCGCCTCGTTTGCTATGCCGAAATGCCGGCCATCCCAGTAGTCGATCTGCCGGGTAATCTTATGATCGCGGAAGTTGATAATGCCCACCGCGCGGATTTCGGAAGGCCCGAACAGGCCCGCGGTGTCGGTGAAGAACACGACGGCGCTGGTCGCATCGCCCAGGATCCGCGTGGGGTACGACTTGCCGTCGCTGGGCCAATTGGACATGAACTGGGACAATGAAGCCCGCAGGGAGTCCCAGTTGTAGAAGCCCGCGCCCACGACCGCATCGATGTAGGTAATGAGATCGCGCGAAAAGAAGGACATCCATCCGTCTAGGTCCTGCGCACTCTTGCTTGTGAGATAGCGCCGGACCAGCGCGGCTACCTCCGCGGTGGCGTGCGAGGAGTCGATGACAACATCGACGCCGGGGAACACGAGCCCGTTGCCGGCGTCGGCGGCCGACGCGCTTCCGGGGGCAAGCAGGGAGGCCGTGGCAATACCGGTTCCGCCGAGCACGGCTCCACGCAGCAGCGTACGTCGTGTCGTCTGGTTCGTTTCTTGAACGTTGCGTTCCATCACATGCCTTTCGAATTGTGCGACCTGCGACTGCGCTTTGCGCACCGCCCAGGGCGCCAAATGCCGAGATACTTGCGCCCGCAAGCAACAAACTAGCCCGGCCCGCTCAGGTAAATGAATCCGTTTGTCGCAAAGCCGCGGGCCATTTGAAATGAAGCTAGCTGACGACCTTCCAGTCGTCTCCATCCGGCGCCCACACGCGGCGGCGATCCAGCCGATCACGTGGCACGGTCGGCCGGCCCTTCAACTGTCCCGCAGGTCCAACCGTTGGAATACCGCCGTCGACAACGCGGCGCCGCCGCGCGCGGACGGGGCCGGGCCGATGAGCCTCTCCCTGTCAAGCCATGGTCTCGGCCACCGAGCGAGGGGGGAGGCCTGGGCCGGCAACGATCATCTCGGCCGGGACGACCCACGGCGCGCAGCGTGCCTCGAACCGGCCCGCGAGCACGCTCGGGTTCGTCGCCCATAGTTCCTCGCTGGTCGCGGCGTCGCAGAGCATGATCGCGAAGCCGCGGACGTTCTCGTCAGTGCCGCGTGACGGGCCGGCGGCGAGCAGCAGGCCCCGCGAGTGCAGGTCGGCCATGTTCGCAAGGTGCGCGTCTCGGACACGCAGCTCCTCCTCGGGGGCCAGCGGCCGGAAGCCGTCCGGGCGCACGAAGGTGACGAGCGTGTAGCTGGCGAGCTTCATCGGGCGACCACCAGCGGGGCTCCGGTCTCGACGAACGTCTTCAGCCCGCTCAGCACGAACATCCAGCCCGGGCTCGCCTGGGCTGTCCTCGCCGAGGTCGCTGTCATGGGTCCTCCTGCAGTGCTCGGGCAAGCGCGGACAATATTGTCATCAGCCAGGCTCATGGGACCACGTGAGGGTCATCTTCTAGGGACCACTTTGCGGCTAGTGCCCCGCGATGCAGCTCCCCCTTTGTCTATTTGCTGACGATCAAAGCTGTGACCAGCGCAGATAACTTGAGTGACGTCAAAAGTCATCCAGAATCACGACTGCTCGTCGACGGCCAGCGGTGAAAGCCCGGGGCTAGAGGCGAAGTGGGCGAATCGGGGCGCCTACCAGAGTCGGGTCGGTCTTCCAGTCGACGCCGGGGACGTCGATGTACAGCTCGATCTCGTTCCCGTCCGGGTCGTGGATGTAGAGGCTGTGGGTGATGGTGTGGTCGGACGCGCCGGCGATCGTCACACCGGCCGTGGTGATGTGGGCGAGTGTCTCGCGCAGTTCGTCGTCGCTGTCGCCGACTTTCAGCCCGAAGTGGTACATCCCGACGCGGCGTCCGGCTGGAATCGGCTTTGCGTTCTCGCCTACCTCGATGAGCAGCAGCTCGTGGTGTGTCCTCTGGCCGGCCGAGAACGCCGCGGCCGGGATGCGGCTCGAAGCCGACGCCGACGCTGTGGGGTCGGGCAGGATCTGGCGCCAGCCCAGCACGTCCCGGTAGAAGGCGGCCGACCGGTCGACGTCCCTCACGTACAGGACAAGGTGTCCGAGCTCCTTGATTTCCATGTCAGTCTCCCGATAGCCCGAGGGGCCTAGTGAGCCGTTTACCAGCGGATTGAGAGAAATGGGCGCGCCGTGCGCTGACATCCGTGGTTGCCGGGAATCCGCCCTAGCTAGGAAGCTGTCGCGCTCGTGCCCGACCCGGTGGCAGATGCTGACAGGACGGTCGGGACCAGGCACCTTCGCTGTCCGTGCTGGAAACATCTGCGACCCCGTCCGGGGGGGGGGGCGCCGGGGGGGGGGGGCGGGGGGGGGGGGGGGGGGGGGGGGGCGGGGCGCGGGCACCCGGGGGGGTCCCGGGCGTTTTGGGGGGGGGGGGGGCCCCGCGGGGCTCCGCCGGTCGGTTCGGTGTGCGTCCGCGCGGGCGTTCCTGTGAGTGGTAATGGGCGGGGCGTGTCCTGTCAGTCGCCGATCTCGATGACGATCTTTCCGCGGGCGGTGCCGCTGGCGAGGGTGGCTAGCCCGTCGGTGGCCTTCTCGAGGGGCAGGACGGTGGTGACGTCGACTTTGAGGGTGCCGGCGGCGGCTTGGTCGGCGAGCTGCGCGACGACCTCGCGGAGGGGGGCGGCCATGACGCTGGTGCCGGTCAGGCCGACGGCGGCGAGGGCCTGCTCGTCGGCGGCGGCGCCCAGGGTGCTGGCGACCTTGCCGCCCTTGCGGACCACGTCGAGGGGCGCGCTGTCCGGGGTGTAGGCGACGAGGTCGATCAGGGCGTCGACACCGTCGGGGTACGCGGCGGCCACCTGCTCGGCGACCGGGCCGGCGGTGTAGTCGATGACGGTGGTCGCGCCCAGCGTGGTCAGCCGGTCGGTGTCGTCGGCGGTGCCGGTGGCGACGACGGTGACGCCGCGTGCGGCGAGCAGCTGGACGGCGTAGGAACCCACGCCGCCGCCGGCGCCGACGACGAGGACGGTCTGGCCCGGCTCGGGCTCGATGGCGTCGACGGCGGCCTTGGCGGCGGCCGCGGCGAGGGGAAGTGCCGCGGCGGTGGTGAAGTCGAGGCCGGCGGGCTTGTGGGTGACGGCGGCGGCGGGCAGCAGTGCGTACTCGGCGAGGGTGCCGGCCTGGATCGGTGGGGCCAGCAGCATGTGGCCGATCACCTCGTCGCCGACGGCGACGTGGTCGACGCCGGCTCCGACCGCCTCGACGATGCCGGCGGCGTCGCGGCCGAGGACGAGCGGGTACACGTGCGGGAGCATCTCGGCCATCATTCCGGCGGCCAGGGCGTTGTCGAGGGCGTTGAGACCGGCCGCCTTCACGCGGACCAGCACGGTGCCCTCAACGGCCCCGGGGACGGGCAGGTCGGACAGGCGGGGCTGCTCGCCCGCGGCCGGGACATTCAGTGCGCGCATGTGTGCTCCCTGGGGATCGGCATCGATGACGACACCGGCGATGGGTGCGCGTCGCGGCCCGACTCGCGGCCTCGGGCACCCAACTTTTGGATTGAACCTTCAACTCAAACCTAGGAGAGATCGCTTGATCTGTCAAGTGATCAACGGTCTTGGCTCGGTTGACACTTCAAGCTAGGATGATGGTGTGGACGTGCAGCAGCCGCGTTGGCTGACCGACGAGGAGATGCAGACCTGGCTGGCCCTGGCCAGCGTGCTGATCAGGCTCCCGGCGGCACTCGACGACCAGCTCCAGCGGGACGCCGGGATCAGCCACTTCGAGTACCAGGTGCTGGCGATGCTGTCCGGCGCACCCGAGCGCACCCTACGTATGAGCACCCTGGCCGTCTTCGCCAACGGATCGCTCTCCCGGCTCTCCCACGTGGCCGGGCGACTGGAGAAGGCAGGCTGGGTGCGCCGCACACCGGACCCCACCGACGGTCGCTACACCCTGGCCATCCTCACGGACGCGGGCTGGGAGAAAGTCGTCGCGACCGCCCCCGGGCACGTCGAAACAGTCCGCGCCCTGGTCTTCGATCCCCTCACCCGCCCGCAGCAGCGGCAGCTGGGCGACATCGGACGCCGCATCGCCCGCACCGTCGACCCCGGCGGCAGCCACCTCGACAGCTTCTCCAGCTGAGACGCCCGACCACACTGATCGCCAAGCCCTTCCCGCCTGGCGATCAGCGACCCCCGAGGAACTTCCCAGCGCCAGCCACCAGGCCACGGGCACCGCCGCTGTTCGACGACGGCCCGCGGCTGCCAGAACTATTCGGCTGGACCCGTCCCTACCGACACCGCGCCACGTCCTGATCATCTCCGCCACCGGGCGACCACCTCACCGAGCTTGTCCGCCCCGACGCACCCCCACCCAGGACTCAAACCGCCTCCTCGACCTCGGAGCTGTCTAGGGGGAGTGCCAAGTTAACGGCTCTGTCTCACTTCCGGTGGTGACACAACGTCAACTGGCGTCATGATCTGTCGTGGGTCGCGGAATCGTCTGGCCAGCTCCTGGCCGACAGCGCCGCAGATCTGCTCGCCATCTCGCCACGTATATGCGGGATGACCACACGAACCAGTCCCCGCCATGATCTCGACCCGAGACAGGCGTGTTCGCATTCATTTTCGGTTGCTCAGGCGAAATCAGTTGGCGGGCTTGCCGAACCAGCGGGAGAGGTGGTCGTCCAGGTCCTGCTGATCGTCGCCGATCCAGGCGACGTGGCCGTCGGGGCGTAGCAGGACGCACGGAACATCCAGTGCCGCGGTGGGATCCGCGAGGTAGTCGACCCGGTCTGACCAGCCGCCGACGGTCAGGCGTTCGGTGCGGTCCAGCAGCAGGCCGCGGCCGCGATGCAGCAGACCGTAGAGGTGGCCCTGTTTCACGTCGATGTCGCGCAGGCGGCGGCCGAGCAGGTCGGGGCCTTCGCCGAAGTCGTAGCGGATGCCGATCGCGGTGATCTTCTCGATCAGATAGCGGTTCACCTCGTCGAAGTCCATCAGTTCGGCGAGCAGCCTGCGCACGGCCTGCGGGCCCGGTTCGGTGGACAGCAGTTCCATCTGGGCGCGGGTGTTGTCCAGCACGTCCTCGGCGACCGGATGACGTTCGGCCTGGTAGGTGTCCAGCAGTGTTTCCGGCGCCCAGCCGCGGATCTGTGCGGCCAGTTTCCAGCCGAGGTTGAATGCGTCCTGAACGCCCAGGTTGAGGCCCTGTCCGCCGGTGGGTGGATGGACGTGTGCCGCATCGCCGGCCAGCAGCACCCGCCCGACCGATAACGTTCGGCTAGCCGGGTGGCATCCCCGAAGCGGGACAACCAGCGCGGGGAGTGCACATGGCTCACTCTGCTAGGAGTGTTCGGACGGACGTGCTGCGTGGGTGGTGCGGGCCGTAGACGGCTTCATTTGTCGCCAGTGCGCGGTGGAGCAGGGGATCTGCCTCGTCGGCTCGTTCCAGGTCACGCAGGACCTGGGCCAGCCTGGTCAGGATGACGGCCAGTGTCGGATGATCCGGGCCGTAGGTGGCCTCGTAGATGGCGAGGCCTCGTTGCGCGTGGGGCAGCGCCTCGGCGGCGCGTCCCAGGTCCTGCAGGGTCGCGGCCAGGACGGTCAGGTCGTCGGCGACGTCGGGGCTGTCGGGGCCGTAGGTGGCCTCGTCGATGGTGAGCGCCCGTTCGGCCAGCGGGAGTGCCTCGGCGGCGCGGTCCAGATCGCGCAATGTCTCCGCGAGGTTGAGCAGGTCGACGGCGAGGACAGGGTGATCCGGCCGATGAGCGGCTTCGTCGATCGCGAGTGCCCGGCGAAGCAACGGCAGTGCCTCGGCATTGCGGTCCTCGGATCCCAGAGCCTTCGCAAAGGAGACCAGGATGTTGGCAACAAACGGATGGTCCGGCCCGTGCGCGGCTTCGGTGATAGCCAGCGCCCTGCGCTGAAGGGGTAGAGCCTCGGCGGCCCGTCCCAGGGCCCGTAGCGCCTCCCCGATAGTCAACGTCGCGGCGACCACGTTTGGATGGTCCGGGCCGTGGAGGGCCTCGTCGATGGCCAGTGCTCGTTGCGCCAGCGGCAGCGCCTCCGCGAATTGGCCGTGTTCCAGCAGGTAGCCGGCCGTCAGATCGTAGAGGTAGGACATGGCGTCGGATCCGGTCGTCGGCGCGGGAGGAGAGGCGTCCGGGTCTGTGCCGGCGCGGGCCAGGACAGCCCGGACGTGTGGGAGCAGGGCCCGCCATCGGGGCCAGGCCTTCGGGTTGCGGCCGATGTCGTTCGGCAGGTCGGCGGACAGCAGATAGAGAAGGACGACGAGCCACTCGGTGCGGCGCGTGTCGGTCATCGACCGGCGGGTGGCTGCCTGGACCAGGCGGTGCACCGAGATAGCCGTCGCGTCGTGGCTCCTGCTGGCGAGGCTGTAGCCGATGAGTGTGCCCACGGTTCGGGTCCAGGCGAGCCGGTCCGCGGCGGCCTGGGCCAGCGGTCCGTCGCCGAGCAGGTCGGCGTGGCCGCTGATCAGGTCCAGCGGGAGCGGCTCCGGCGCGGACAGTGCCAGCAGCTGCAGCAGTTCGACCGCGGCCGGTTGGGCCTGAGCGACCTGGCGGGTGGACAGCTCCCAGAGTGTCTCGACGGTGACGTCGGCCCGTTCGACGACCTCGCCGAGCCCGAGGACGTCGTCGAGCCGCTCGGTCAGCAACTCGGCTATCTCGGACAGGGGGGTGCCGGTCTGCTCGCAGAACGCGGCGGCCTGCTCCACCGCGAGGGCGAGATCGCCGAGCAGGTCGGCGACCCGGTCCGCCTCTGCCGGATCCGCGCCCGGCAGATGTCCGGTCAGCAGTGCCACGGCCTCGGCCCGGGCCAGGGTGGGTACCTCGACCGTGTCGCCCAGCCCGCGCCAGCCCGTGCGTCGCGACGTCACCAGCACCCGGCCGCGCCCGTCGGTCGGGCGGAACGGGGCCACGGCGGCGGTCGACTCGGCGTTGTCGAGTATCAGCAGCCAGCGCAGGTTCCGGCGCGTCAGCTCCGCGAACACCGCCCCAGGCTCGGCGCCGGGTGTCAGACCCAGCCGTTCGCCCAGCTCGGCGAGATGGCCCGTCACGAACTCGGGGCGCTCTGCCGGGATCCACCACGTGACGTCGTAGCGTTCGCGGGCGCGGTGGGCGAACTCGATCGCGAGCGAGGTTTTGCCGACGCCGCCCATCCCGGCCAGCGCCACCACCGACTCGACCCCGGACCGGGCGTCCAGCTTCTCGGCGAGCTCGGCGAGCTGGTCGTCGCGGCCTACGAACCGTGCCAGCCGCGCCGGAACGTTCCACAACGCCCGTCGCGCCTGTGGCGCCCCGTCGACCGGCTGCTCCGAGGGGTGCATCGTGCTGTCGGCGAACAGCGGTTCGCCCGGATAGCGCGTACCCAGCACGGCTAGCAGCCGCGCCCGCCCATCCACCGCGACGCCGTCGGCGAGCAGGTCCGAGACCGCCGTCCAGAACGACCGCGGGTTCTGCGGGTTCCACGGCAGGTCCGCGCGGTGGATACCAGCCTCGGCGAGCACCTGCCGGGCCAAGCCCGGAGCGGCGAGCCGCTCGGCCAGCGCCTCGACCTGCGCGCGGCTCAGCCCCGCCTCCAACGCCACCCCCGACCGCCGCGACGACACGGACAGCACGATCTACCACACTCGCCGCCATCGTCGCACCGATCACGACCAGTCGGCACCGCCCGACACAATTACCGGACAGCCCGGCCCCACAACGCAACAGCCCGTTCAGGGCACGACCCAGAGCCGGATGGTGTGGTCGTAGCTGCCGGCGGCGAGGGTGTGGCCGTCCGGGGAGAACGCCACGGAGAGCACATAGCTGGTGGGCCCGGTGAGGGGTTGTCCGATGAGCGTCGGGCTGTCCAGATGGGTGACGTCCCACAGCCGGACGGTGTAGTCGTCGCACCCGACGGCGAGGGTGCGGCCGGTGCTGGAGAACGCTACGGAGGTCACCGGGCCGGTGGGGCCGGTCATAGGTGGGGCGAGGGGGGTGGGGCTGTCCGGGTGGGTGACGTCCCACAGCTGGGTGGTGTGGTCGTTGCTGCCGGCGGCGAGGGTGTGGCCGTCGGGGGAGAACGCCAGGGCCCTTACCCAGTCGGCGGCTCCCGTGAGGGGCCGCTCGAAGAGTGCGGGCCTGGCGGGGTCGGCGACGTTCCAGAGCCGGACCTGGTGGTCCTCGCCGCCGGCGGCGAGGGTACGGCCGTTGGGGGAGAACGCCACCGACCACACCGCGCCGACGGGTTCGGTGAGGGGCGTTCCAAGGGGCATGGGGCTGGCGGCGTTGGTGACGTTCCAGAGCTGGATGGCGCCGCTGCTGCTGACGGCGAGGGTGCGGCCGTCGGGGGAGAACGCCAGGGACCACACCGGGCCAGGGGCGCCGGTGAGGGGCTTCCCGAGGGGTGTGGGGCTGGCGGGGTTGGTGACGTTCCAGAGCCGGACGGTGGTGTCGTTGCTGCCGGCGGCGAGGGTGTGGCCGTCCGGGGAGAACGCCACGGAGGTCACCTTGTCGGTGGGGCCGGTGAGGGGCTTTCCAAGGGGCGTGGGCCGGCTAGGCATGGTGGTAGGAGCATGGGTGGTCGAGCTGGCGAGGGGTTGCGCGGCGGGGGCGGGGTGGCGGGTGGTGAGGACGGCCGCGGTGACCGCGGCGGCGACACCGAGCGCGGCGGTGGTGGCGATAGCGATGGCCGGCCCGCGGCGGAGAGGCCGCCGTCGCGGGTGGGGTGGTGCTGGGGGCTGCAGAGGTTGGGCGGTCGCATAGGGGGGCGCCAGCGGGCCGACCCGGGCGGGAGCCTCGTCCTCGACGCTGCCAGGCGTGGGCGCGGCGGCTTGAGGTAGGAGCGGGACCGGCCCGCGCGGTGGCGGGGCGATGTTGCTGCCCGCCGTCGCGGCGACTGGGCTGGGTGGGGTCGTCGGGCCAGGGGGCGTGTGGCCAGTGGTCGGAGGGGCGGTGACCCATGGGGGTGCGACCGGTGGCGGTGTGATCTGCGGGACCACGAACCGTGGGGGTGTGACCCGTGGGCCTGTGATCGTCGGGGTGTCGTTGGCTGGGGTGTGGAGGTGCTGGAGGACGTCGAGCAGGTCGTCGGCGGTGGGGCGGTCGGCGGGGTTCTTGGCCATCGCGCGGGCGACGAGGGGGCGCAGGTTGGCAGGGACGCCGGTGAGGTCGGGCTGGTCGTGGACGACGCGGAGCAGGATGCGCGGCAGCGAGGCGCCGTCGAACGGCGCGTGGCCGGCGGCGGCGTACGCCAGGACCGCGCCCCAGGCATGGATGTCGGCGGCCGTGGTGACCGGCTGGTCGAGGGCCTGCTCGGGGGCCATGAAGGCAGGGGTGCCGATTGCGCCCTGGGTCATCATGGTCGTCGCGTCTGGTGCCCGGGCGATGCCGAAGTCGATGACGCGGGCGCCGAACCGGGACAGCAGGATGTTGCTGGGCTTGAGGTCGCGGTGGATCACGCCAGCGGCGTGGATGGCGCGCAGGGCGGAAGCGACCGCGGTGGCGAGCCATTCGAGGTCGGCGGGGGGCAAGGGGCCGCGGTCGCGGACGGCGGCGGTAAGCGTCGGCCCTTCGATGTACTCGGTGACGAGGTAAGGCCGGGTGCCCGTGGTGGCGACGTCGAGGACCGGGGCCGTAAAGGACCGGGCGACGCGCTTCGCGGCCTCGGCCTCGCGCTGGAAGCGGCCGCGGAACTCGGGTACGCGGGCGAGGTCGGCGCGGATCGCCTTGACCGCGACGAGCGGCCCGGTACCGTCGCGCTGGGCGAGGTACACGGTGCCCATGCCGCCGTCGCCGAGCCGGCCGAGCACCTGGTATGGGCCGAACGTACGCGGGTCGGACTCGTCGAGCGGTTCCACGCCCGGCGGCACCTCAGCCACGCCACCCCCGGTCAGACAAAACCACACCCGCCTGGTCCTGCCCAGGGCAAGGGAGGATCTTCTCGGCAGGACTATACCGGCTACCCGGTTGTGAAACGCCCAACAGCCGTCGCCGTCTAGTGCGGCATTCCTCAGAGATCGAGCACAGGTATTCGGGTGGGTGGTGCCGGGCGTCCCCAGATCCATTGGATCCTTCGGCGAGGCCTCGACCTGGCCCGCACATGCAGACCGGCCGCTGACTGGCCAGGGCGCGATAGCTCGCTACTATGCCGCAAGCGTGATCTGAGGATGCGCGCGGGCCTTGCGTTCGTAACCGAGCCGGGCGTCCAGATCGACAAGGGGGGAACTGCTTGTACCGGAGCGGGCAAGTGGGTCCTCGGGGGAGCGTGAGTCCGTCCCTGTTCTCGCGGCGGCGCGGGAGTACGGCCGTCGGGGCGCTGATCGTCACGATGGCGGCCCTGTCGCTGACGGCGTGCGGCTCGTCTGAGTCGCCGCCACCGCCACCACCGCCGTCCACCGCGCTGGGCTCCCCCTCGCCGCAGATCCGCGGCGCCGACCTCTCCTTCACCCTGCTGGAGGAGAAGGCCGGCAACAAGGTTTCGGAGAACGGAAAGAAGGCGCCGATCGAACGGATCCTCGCGGACCACGGCGCCAACTACGTGCGTCTTCGGCTCTGGGTGGACCCAGCCAAGGGGTACAGCGGCAGCAAGGCGGACACGCTCAAGCTCGCCCGCCGGGCGGCCGACGCCGGGATGAAGATCTACCTGGATCTCCACTATTCGGACATCTGGGCAGACCCGACCTACCAGGCGATACCGGAGTCGTGGGACCACACGCGCCTCACGGTGCTTTCCGGCCAGGTGCGCGACTACACCCGCGACGTGCTCGAGGAGTTTGCGAGCCAAGGCACGCCCGTCGACATGGTCCAGCTTGGCAACGAGGTGTCGGCCGGCATCCTGTGGCCGCTCGGCAAGCTCGACGACAGCCTGCCAGGCGGCGGCTGGCCGGGCTTCCTCGCCCTGTTGCGGGCGGGCGCGGCCGGCGTGCACGACGCCGAGCTCTCCGGCCCCGCCGCCGGCCATCCGGTGCGCATCGCGATCCACACGGACCGCATCGACGACCCCGACGGCCTGCGCGGCTGGGTCGAGCATCTGCGGACGGGGAAGGTCCCGTTCGACCTGGTCTCGTTGTCGTACTACGCGTTCTGGCAAGGGCCGATGAGCAAACTCGGCGCCGCAATGGACGAGCTCGCGCGCGGCCTTGGCATCGATGTCCTCGTCACGGAGACCGCCTATCCGTGGACTCTGGAGGGCGGCAACCCGCTCCTTGGGATCGCGGAGGTGGCCAAGCTGCCGGAGGCGGATCACTTCCCCCCGACACCCGCCGGGCAGATAGCCTACTTTGAGGCGCTACGTACCCTTATCAGTCAGGTTCCGGACGGCCACGGACTTGGGTTCATCGATTGGGAGCCCGGCTGGCTGCCCGGCGTCGGCGCACATCCGGGGGAGGACTCCATCCTGGCAAACGTCACCATGTTCGACTACGAGGGCCGCATGCTTCCGGTGGTCGCCACAGCGTTCGCGCCGCCAGGCCGCGGCACACCGGGGACGCCCTCGGCCGCCGTCACGCCCGGAAGGTGACATCCTCCGTGAGCTGACGGGGAGCCGGAACGGCGACGGTGGCGTCGGCGGCTTCCGGTTTCGTTGGCCCACCCGCTGGCCGGCCCGGGGCCAGGTAGGTCCACCCGGCGCCTCGCCACCTGGCCGGGTCGAGGGCGTGTCGCCCGTCGATCACGGTTCGACGGGCGACCACCTCGGCGAGCGCCGCCGGATCGAGGTCGGCGAACTCGGCCCACTCGGTGAGCAGGACCGTGACGTCCGCGCCCTTCACGGCATTGGCGACCGATGTCGCGTACCCAAGCCGCGGGTTCGCCCGGCGCGCGTTCTCGACCGCCATCGGGTCGTAGACGGTGACGGCGGCCCCCTCGTCGGCGAGTAGGGCGGCGACCGCGAGCGCCGGCGAGTCCCGTACGTCGTCGGAGTTGGGCTTGAACGCGGCACCGAGGACGCTGACCACGCGGCCGGTCAGCGCCCCGCCGGCCGCCTGACGCGCAAGCTCGACGATTCGGTGGCGGCGACGGATGTTGATCTCGTCGACCTCGCGCAGGAAAGCGAGGCTTGCACCGACGCCGAGCTCCTCGGCCCGGGCGCGGAACGCGCGGATGTCCTTGGGCAGGCAGCCGCCGCCGAAGCCGACGCCGGGGCGCAGGAACTTCCCGCCGATCCGGTCGTCGAGTGACAGGGCGCGCGCGAGCGTCGTCACGTCCGCGTCGACCGCCTCGCAGACCTCGGCCATCGCGTTGATGTAGGAGATCTTGGTGGCCAGGAACGAGTTCGCGGCCACCTTGACCAGCTCGGCGGTGGCGAAGTCGGCGACGATCACCGGGGTGTCGTGGCGGTCGGTGATCGGCGCGTAGACCGCGCGCAGCGTCGCCTCGGCGCCGGGGGACGCGACGCCGAAGACGAGCCGGTCCGGGCGCAGCGTGTCGTCGACGGCGAAGCCCTCGCGCAGGAACTCGGGGTTCCAGGCGAGCTCGACGCCCAGGCCCGGCGCCTCGGCGGCCAGCCGCGCGGCGAGGTCCGCGGCGGTGCCCACAGGCACGGTGGACTTGCCGACCACCAGGCAGCGGCGCCGCAGGTGCGGCGCGAGTGCGCTCACCGCGCCGTGCAGGTAGGAGAGGTCCGCGCCCTGCCCGCCGGGCTGCTGCGGCGTGCCGACGCACAGGAAGTGCACGTCACCGAAGGCCGCGACCTCTTCGAACGAGGTGGTGAACCGCAGCCGGCCGGAGTCCAGGTTCGACCGCAGCAGCTCGTCGAGCCCCGGCTCGAAGAACGGGACCTCGCCCCGGGCCAGCCGGTCGATCTTCGCGGTGTCGACGTCGACCGCCAGCACCTCGAAGCCCAGCTCCGCCATGCAGACCGCGTGCGTGGCACCCAGGTAGCCGGTGCCGATCACGGTCAGCCGCGGTTGGCCGCCGCCAGCCCCGAACCGCCACTCGCCATCGCCATCCCCCGTCGTCACTGCTCTGTCCCCCCGCGGTCCGTTTCGGCGTAGCCGTTTGGGTTGTGGCGCTGGAAGTTCCAGGCGTCGCGGCACATGTCGGCCACGTCCCGGGTCGCCTTCCAGCCGAGCAGCTCGCGTGCGAGCGACGGGTCCGCGACGAGCTCGGCGACGTCGCCGGGACGGCGCGCGACCACCCGGCTCGGCAGCTCCCGCCCGCACGCCGCCGAGAAGGCGGTGAGGAGCTCGCGGACGGAGGTTCCGTGGCCGGTACCGAGGTTGATCACTCGATGGCCCGTGGCCTCGCCGAGCGCCTCCAGCGCGAGCCGGTGGCCCTCCGCGATGTCCACGACGTGGATGTAGTCGCGGATGCCCGTGCCGTCCGGCGTCGGGTAGTCGTCGCCGAAGATCGACAGCTCGGCCCGCCGGCCCACCGCCACCTGGGCGATGTAGGGCAGCACGTTGTTCGGGACGCCCCGCGGGTCCTCGCCCAGCAGGCCCGACGGGTGCGCGCCGGCCGGGTTGAAGTACCGCAGCGACGTGACTTGCCAGTCCGGGTGGCGCTGGCACACGTCGGCGAGGATCTGTTCGCACATCCACTTCGTCCGGGCGTACGGGTTCGTCGGCCGCGCCGGGGCGTCCTCCCGGATCGGCATCGACTCCGCCTCGCCGTAGATCGAACAGGACGAGGAGAACACAAGCCGGTTCACCCCGCGCTCGAGCATCACGGAGACGAGACCAAGCGTCGCGTTCACGTTGGTGTCGTAGTAGTCGAGCGGGATGTCGACCGACTCGCCCACGGCCTTCCTCGCCGCGAAGTGGACGACCGCGTCCACCGGCCGGCGACGCAGCAGCTCGTTCAGGCTCGTGCGGTCGCGCAGGTCCAGCTCGACGAACGTGAAACGCCCGTCCGCGAGCCGGTGAACCCGCTCGACGGCGCCCGGCGAGCTGTTCGCGAAGTTGTCGACACCGACGACATCGTGACCCGCGGCCATCAACTCGACGGCCGTGTGCGAACCGATGAAACCGGCCGCGCCGGTCACCAGGACCGTCTGTGCCGCGTTTGTGGAACGTTCCGGCGCGCTCAGCGGAAGACTCCTTCTCGGCAGGCGAGTGGGTTGACCTGGCGGCGTCGGTGGCCATCCAGGTCTAGCCGTCGCCGATATCGACTCAATATGGCATGTATCGCAGTTACCAGATTGCGAGCGCCTGGATGATGGGTCCCGACGACGCGACGGCGGTACCGAGGAACAGCACGCCGAGAAGGCCGGACACTAGGAGCGGACGAGCCTGCAGCGCCACGACGTTTGGCAGCGCGGTACCGGTGCGGTGCGCGGACCGGACCTCCTGGACAACTGTGATCACCAGTAGCAGCCAGAACAGGGCGGCGTCCTGAAGCCCAAAGAACAGGTAGCCTTGGGACGGGCCCCGGTGGTGCAGACCGAGGTAGAACCAGCAGCTCGCCAAGGCGATCAGGACCATGGCTATGTATGGGGTGAGCACCTGCATTGGGAATGGGCGGCCCGCGCCGTCGACCCCCTTTCTGGTGATCATGTAAGGCTTCTTGACGCGCAGCAGTACCTGGATGAAGGCGCTGAAGACGACGACCCAGCGCGCGACGTGCAGGACGACGCCTCGCCAGCTCAGGCGCAGTCCGGCGGGCACGTGCCATGGACGGCTCCAGTACCAGATCACCGTGGCCATGATGGCCATCCAGATGCTGCGAGACAGGAACTCCAGGTATCCCACATGGGCGACCGGGGTGTTCAGCAGCAGGGATAGCAGCGGTATGCAGAACAGCACCACCATCGACAGGGACCAGAACGTGTACCAGGTCTGGACAAAGAGGAACTGCACGGCCTGGCGAGGCCGATAGCGCCAGATCAGCCGCGGGGTGTGGAACAGCAGGACCTCGATCATCGAGTATGCCCACGCGAACTGCTGGGACAGGTAGGTCTCGAAGGTCTCGGGCCCACCACCCACCGCGAGAACGTCCGGGACGAACACCCCCTGGTAGCCCTTCGCGGCCAGGCACACCGTATCGAGATGGTCCTCCGCTCGCGTTGGCTGGAAGCCGCCGATGCCGCGGATAGCCGCCATATCGTAGGTGCAGTGGCTGCCGATGATGAACGGCGTGCGGGAGAACCCGAAGAAGCCCATCTGCAGCGGGCCCTGAAGGCCGAACTCCTGTTCCGAGGAGCCACGCGCTGTCCAGGTCAGATGGTTGCCGTAGACGCTGGGCGCCTGGACCCACTTCACCTGCCGGTCGACGAAGTAGCCGAGCACCCGGTCGAGGTAGGAGGGATCGGCCAGGTGATCAATGTCAAACTGCGTGAAATGTGAGTAGAGGTCGCCGTACGCGTCGAGCCAGCTGTTGACGTTCCCGGCTTTCGTTTTCGCCTTGAACGGCGGATTTGCCTGATTCCAGGCCGAGACCCTGTCCTTGCCCCAGGTCTCTTCGTCGTGCCGGCAGAAATAACGTACCCCGAGGCTTTGCGCCATGGCCGCGATCTCGGGCGAATGCTCCTTGTCGACCAGGATCCAACTGTCGTGCGGATACCGGATGCGAGTCATGGCCACGAGCTGGGCGCGGACGATGTCGAGTGACTCCGAACCAGGGACGGTAAGGCTGATCACCGCCACCCGCCCGATGACACCGGAATCCTCCGCCCGGCTGACCGGGATGGGCACGGGACGGCGCATGTATCCGAGGAAGAGCGCGTACATCGACGACAGTACCGTCGCCGAATAGAAGAGCGCGGCCGTCATGAGGACGAACAGCAGAGTGTTTCCGATGTGCTGTCGAGTCAGCCACCATTCCCAGAAGTACCCGTTCGCGGCCAGCCACAGGGCGACGATCAGCCAGTACTGGCACTGCTGCGGTCGGGTCATCACCTTGCGCAGCTCAACCGCGGCGCGACCGTCGACCGTGGGCGACCCGGGGTGTCCGCGCCGGTGGGCACCGGCTCGGTGCTTCATCGGTTTCTCCTCGGTCCGAATGCCAGTGTCAGCCATGCCGCGCGCTTCGTCCCGTCGCTGGGGTCGGATGAATGAGAGCCTCGATGGCGGGCCCGGCCGGGTGCCCATCCACCCGTCCATGAATCACCTCGTGCTGTCAGCCAGCGTCGCCGTCGTCTCTGATCGGGCAGCGGGACGCCGGTGGCGCATCACGCGGCCTGCGGTTGGCCGGCGCCGGCGAGCTCGCGCTCGAACCACGTGATGGTCCTGGCCAGCCCGTCGCCCACGGATACCCGCGGCTCCCAGCCGAGCCGCTGGCGGGCGAGCGTGATGTCCGGCTGGCGCACCGTCGGGTCGTCGACCGGGCGCGGGATGAACGTGATCGGGGCGTCCGAGCCGCACAGCTCGCGTACCAGCCGCGCCGTGTCGAGAATCGACAGCTCGTACGGGTTGCCGATGTTGACCGGGCCGGGGAGGTCCGACCAGAGCAGTCGAAGAATGCCCTCGATCAGGTCGTCGACGTAGCAGACGGAACGGGTCTGCGAGCCGTCGCCGGCGACGGTGATCGGCTCGCCGCGCAGCGCCTGGGAAATGAACGTCGGGATCGCCCGGCCGTCGTCGGCGCGCATGCGCGGGCCGTAGGTGTTGAAGATGCGCACGATCCCGGTGTTCACGCCGCGCGCGTTGCGGTAGGCCATGGTTAGCGCCTCGGCGAACCGCTTGGCCTCGTCGTACATGCTGCGTGGGCCGACGGGGTTGACGTTGCCCCAGTAGGTCTCCGGCTGCGGGTGCACCTTCGGGTCGCCGTAGGTCTCCGAGGTGGAGGCGAGCAGGAACCGCGCACCCTTCGCCTTCGCGAGCCCCAGCGCGTTGCGGGTGCCGGTCGAGCCGACCATCAGCGTCTCGATCGGCAGGCGGTAGTAGTCCACCGGGGACGCGGGCGAGGCGAAATGCAGCACCGCGTCGAGCGGTCCCGGCAGGTGCAGGTACTCGGTGACGTCCCGGTCGACGAGCCGGAAGCGGCGGTTGGTGAGCAGGTGCTCGACGTTCTCCGGCCGGCCGGTGACGAAGTTGTCGACGCAGATCACCTCCGCGCCGTCGGACAACAGCCGTTCACACAGATGGCTGCCCAGAAAGCCAGCACCACCAGTTATCGCGACGCGCGTCACGACCCCCCCGTTCTCGTTCGCCAGTCAGCTCTCGTTCGGACACGGCACCGGGAGAGAGCAAAACCCCAAGGAAGAAGATGAACATGCGGCCACGGCATGCGTTCGAACGTTGCGAGAAGGTAGATGTCTTGTTGCGCAAAAACATCGACTGCTCGCCGCCACGACAGTCCACCGACCATCGCGTCATTCCGGTTGCCAGCACGCGGATTATCCCCCCTCAGGTCAGGGTAGACGTACACCCGCTACCGGACAAATGTGACCGGTCTCGCCCGACGCAGGTAACCCCCAGTTACCAGCGTCAACAGGGCACGCCCTGTTGAAGGCGGCATCGCTAAGCCCGAATCCGTGCCAGTGCATATCGACGCCGTGATCAAACGATCACTCACGGGTAAGCATCGCTACCAAGTGTCGAGAATCTAGTGCCGACAGTAACGGTGAACGGTTTGTAGCTCGAGCGCCCATTCGTGCCACGCGGCCCGCGTGGATACGGCGATGTCGACCCTTTGACGGGTAGTGCCTCTGTACCTCTGTCAACCGGTTCCAGCCTCGGGGCTCACCGGGTTCCACCTCCCACTCGGGGTGATCACGCGCGGACGAGCCGCCCGCCGCCGGCGGCTCGGCGAGTTCGCACCGAGCCCGCCGGAGGATGGGTGGTGCTGGCGAGCAGCCAGACATCACGCAGGGGGAGTGCTGCGTTGTGGGGAGGCGCGCGTGCCGGACTCCCGCGGCGGTGTCGTCGAACAGCGCGAGCGAGTTCGGTAACGCGGTCGCCACGGGAAGCCGTGGGTCGGCGTCGACGGCGAGTTCGTAGTGGCCGCGGCGGATGTTCTGGACGAGTGCTTGTCCGGTGCTGATCGTCCGTGCGGAGCGTAGGCGTTTCAGGCCGCGCATCGGCCGGAGCCTGACTTTGGTTCGGCTGTGGTCTGATTCGATGCGGTTGTTCTCCCGGGCGGCGTCGATGTGGCAGGCCTCGGGTAGCAGCTCGTCGAGGATCCTCGGGTCCGCGCCAGTTTCGTGGTTTCCGTCGGCGTTATACGTCTGTCGTCGGTTCTGCCCGGGCGTCGGGTGACGGTCGCAGTCAACTGCACCAGGACAGCCATACCTGGCCCCACCCGGCCGGGCCGCAGATCACTTATCGATCACGTTCAGTTCGTGGTCCCCGGCCATTGAGCGTTCACCGCGGAGAACGTCGACGACGATCGTGGCTGTGGCGGAGTGCGGCGCCGAGTGGGGCGCCGGCGACGGCGGAGATCCACGCCTGGCTGACTCCGCAGCCCGCCGGACCACGCCGCCGGCGCTCACCGCTCGCTGGAAAGGCTGATCTCTTCTGTGCCATTCCACAGGGATGCGGTCACGCCTGGGGGCGCCTGTGCGAGGACTCCACGGACGGCGGCCAGTGCGGCGGGGAGGTCGTCGCGCACGACGACGTGCAGGCGGGTTTCGTCCCGCCCATCCGGGTACGTCGTACCGCCGTGGACGTCGACGTGCGCCAGCACGCCGGACCGCACGAGCCTTTTCAGGTCGGCCCTGATCGGGGCGGTCGGCCTGTGCTCATTGCTGATGGTGACGAGTCGGAGTTCGAGATCCCACCTGTGCAGGTGGTGCAGCGGGCTCGCGCCGTACCAGCGGGCGATGACCGTCCCGGGCGCGGCGCCGCTGCGCTGTCCGGCGGCGACGACGCGCTCGCCGACCTCAGGAAACTCGCGGCGGCGATGGCCCAGGAGTTGCGGGTGGAACAGGATGGTTCCGGCCGGCACCAAGGCCATGCTTATCGAGGTGGGGCCGCGCGCGTTCGGCGCCGTGGCCGGCGGACTGTCCGGACCGCTCGGCGCCGCCCTGGGCACGCTGGCGGGCTTCGGAGCCGAGGAGATCCTCCGCCAGGTAGGCGAACGGATCTGGGGCCTCGTGTTCGCCCAGTTGCCCTTCGTCAGCTCCCGAAAGCTGCTCACCCGTGCCGTCCGCGCGGACTGGGAAACGCACGCCACTCTCGACCGCACCCTGCGCACGATCTGGGAGACCCCTGCGGCCCCCTGAGGCGTCCAGGTCGCGGTTGAACGTAGCCGAGCCGCCGGTCGTCGCCGAGACCGCGAGGTGCGACAGCGCACAGAACTGCCATCGGAACCTGGTAAGTCAGCACTGCGCCTAATGACACCCAGCCTGGGAAACCCCCGGCAGCACGCCTCCGATTGGAAGATCAACAAGGGAACCTGCAGGCGTGCAGGTTCCCCGATGATCTAGCAATTCCCGGCGATCTTTAGCACTTCCCTGGCAATTGCTAGGTACAGCGCATCGAGGGCACGCCGGACCACGGGCAGACTCCCCGGCTGATCCTGGTCTCCCTGGATCCCGATCATCGGCCTGGAGGCTCGAGGCTAGCCTTCCTGTGTGGTGCCGCTCTCGGCGAGCTGGGCTAGCTGTTCGGTGACCGTGCCCCAGCCTTCCAGGAAGCCGAGCTCCTGGTGTCGGGCACGGGCGGCCGGGTCGCCGTGGCGGACGAGGATTCGGTAGTCGGTTCCGCTGGGATGATCTCGGAAGGTGATCTCGGCGGTCATGGGTACCGGCGCGGGTGTGGCGGGGCGCCAGGCGCTGTCGATCGCGTTCGTGAACACGATGCGTTCGAGTTCGTCGACGACCAGGAAACAGGCGTCGAGGTGTGGTGTGAACTCGGTGCTGTCGTCACTGAGCCGCGTCACGAACGCGCCGCCGGGACGGACCTCGAGGCGGTCGACGCGGCACAGCGTCGGGGCTGGAAGCCACCAGCGTTCGAGGCTGGCGGGGTCGGTCCAGGCCTTCCAGACGGCGGCGCGCGGCGCGCGGATGACGCGTTCGATCGAGAGGTCGAGTTCGAGGTTCATGCCTGTTCCTTCGGGGAGGTGACGAACTGGGTGAGACGGTCGGCGCGGTCCTCCCAGATGTGCCGCTGCTCGGCCAGCCAGTCCTCAAGCGGCGCGAGGCTGCCGTGGTTGAGTTCGCAGGTGCGGACCCGGCCGGACTTCACGGTGCGGATGAGGCCGTTCTTCTCGAGCGTGTGGACGTGCTTCATGAACGAGGGGAGGGCCATGGGGAAGGCGTCGGCGAGGTCGCTGACGGTCGCCGGCCCGTGGCCGAGGCGGCTGAGCACGGCGCGCCGGGTCGGATCCGCGAGGGCGCCGAGCAGTCCATCGAGCCGCACCGAATACTGTTCCACGTGGCTAAGTATCGCGCGCCGCGACACTTAGTGCAACGGCTAAGTTTCCATTCCGTCGGGATCCTCGCCGCGTCGGACCAGTCGCCCTTCGACTCGGTCCTTCCGTGAACGCACCGAGATCCGGCGGCCCCGGTAGTTCTCCACGAGGACGCCCATCACGCGCCCCCGGAGGTGCAGAGAAGATCCGTCCACTCGATCTTGCTGTTTGCGCTCACGAGGCACCCCGAACGATCAACCGGCGTGTTTGGGTTGGGTTCGACAGAAAGCGCTGATCTTCACCGAAAGATCTGCCCTGACGGCTGGACCGACCCCTGGAGGCGGTGTCGTGGTCGACGACGAGCACTTCGCTGACCTGGTGGCACGACACGTGGCCGCGATCCCAGGAGTCGTCGCCGTGGCCCTCGGGGGATCCCGCGCGCAGGGAGATCACGGGCCAAACAGCGATTGGGACTTCGGCCTTGTACTACCGGGGCCGGCTGAATCCGGACGACGTGCGGGCGCTGGGCTGGCAGGGGACGGTGTTCGCACCCGGCGAGTGGGGCGGCGGGGTAATGAACGGCGGAGCCTGGCTGACCGTTGACGGACGCCGTGTCGACCTGATCTACCGCGATCTCGACGAAGTTGAGCATCGGCTCGTCGAGACCGAGCAGGGTCGGTTCGTGGTCGAGCGGCTGCCGTTCTACCTGGCCGGCATCCCGACCTACGTTGTCTCCGGAGAACCCGCCATCTCCCGCGTCCTGATCGGCGATCTGCCCCGACCGGCGTTCCCACCCGCGCTGCGCAGCCAAGCCGCCCGGTTCTGGAACGAATCGGCGCGGCTCATCCTCGACTACGCGGAAACCAACTACGTTCCCCGCGGGGACGCCCTCAGCTGCGCGGGCGCGTTCGCTCGCGCCGTCATCGAGGCCGCCCACGGCCGCCTGGCCGCTGCTGGGCCCTCAACGAGAAACGCATCGTCGAGCGGGCCGGGCTGACGGAACTCATCCCACGCTTCGGCCAGCTCGGCGGCACCCCGCACGAGTTGCGTCACGCTCTGGAGGACATCCGCCACGCGCCGGCCCGAGCAGAGCCCTGAACCGTGATCGCTAGAGGAGAAAGTGCAGAGAAGAAACCGCCACCAGCGCAGCAGCGCGAAGCAGTAGCTGCGCACACTGCCCGCCGTATCGCCCCGAGCCACGAAGTCATGGAGGAAACTCGTGATCGGGTCGCCTGACCGAGCAGCGAAACCGCTGGTCACGGCCCCGGATCGAGTTCTGGCACGCTACACGGGTTCCGAACCGTCGATCTACGCAGGCCAGAACTGGATCAGGTACTGCTCTGTGCCATCGTCGATCTCGTACTTGTCCATGAACTGGCCCTGGGCTTCGTCGCGGCCCTTGGAGTAGGCGCGGCCGTGGTACTTGCCGAGCGGCCCGATGGTGATCCCGTCCTCCGACGCCGGACCCATGGTGACCGTGACCACAGCCAGTCGCCCTGTGGTGCACGTGAACTGGAAGTCGCTACTGATCTCCCAGGCGTCATCTTGCCGGCTCGGCGCCGTTTCCCAAGCCTCGATCCGCGCGGTGGCAACGTGGTACGCAGCGCCGCTCACGATGACGATCCAGTCAGCGCCGGTGCTGAGGAACTCGCCGTCCGCAGGGCCTTCGAGGTCCGGCGTCTCCTCCGCTTCGTAGAAGCCCTCGTCCTTGACGAAAAACTGCCGGTACTCGATGTCGACCTTCTCGTCCAGGACGGCCTGTGGCGCTGGATTGGCCATGGCTACGCACTCCGTATCGGTTTGCTGACTGGTGCGGCGTCGGACGCAGTCTGCAAGGCAGTGCTGGTCGGGACCACGCCGAGCCGAACGCTCCCAGCCTCAACGGGCACCATCAGGCCGAGCAGGGCAGGGGCCGCCTCGACCGGAGATAAACGTTCGCTACTCCGCCCAGAACTGGCACAGGTATTGCTCCATCCGCTCCGGTACCTCCCCGGAGGTGCCAAGGGCCTCTCGCGCTTCTTCCCGTCCACGGGAGTGGACACGGCCGTGGTAGGTGCCGGGGCCGCCCAGCTCGAACGCCTCTTCGGACTGTGTTCCACCGGTACCACTCAGGTAGACGTTTCCTGTCGTGCAGGAGAACGCGACGTCCGCGTGGGCTTCCCAGTCGTCTTGCTGGGGCGGCTCCCCGCGCCAGAGCTCCAGCCGGACGCCCGCGACATGGTAGTTGACGTTGCTGGCGATGCTGATCCAGTCCAGTCCTGTCCGCACGAGTTCGTCATCGGCCGGAGCCTCGGGTGGGACTGCGCCCTGTGGTAGGGCGGAGTCGAACCATGCCTCGCCCTCATCTTCGATGTAGAAGATGCTGTAGTCGACCTGGACGGAGTCGCTGCGGGACGTCAGGAGCTTGGAGTCAGCCACCGGCGAGCATCCTTACTGGGCCCAGGCCGGGGCGCCGCCGCGAGAGGTGCCGGTGTTCGCGGTGGTGCCGCGCCGGTGGGTGGTTGAGCGGACGTTCGCCTGGCTGGGGAAATACCGCCGCCTGTCCAAGGACTACGAATACCTGACCGCCACCGCCGAGAACGCCATCTACCTGGCGATGAGCATGATCCTGCTCCACCACCTCACCGGCACGCCACCTTCTCAGACATCCTCTACTCGCTCAGCAACGCCCCTGGTCACAGGCACGGGCCGACTTTTGGCGCGCCACAGGTCCCAGCACCAGCCGCGCATCCTTTCACCCGCCTGATGTCACGGATCGACGGCGGGAGCCTGGTAGTTACCGTATAGTAACGGTGGTGCAACGGTAACATAATCTGAGGTGTTCAGGTTGGGATTAGCCAATCCATGTGAGTGGTGGGCCGACATCCGTCGAAGTTCGGTGTGTTCGAGACAAGGAGCTATACGAGTGACAGCGAAGCCGACCGTGGGCCCGCTCGTGGGCGCTCGATGAACAGACTGCTGGCCCTGGTCGCGGCCGTTGACGAACGACCCAGTCTCGAAGAGACCGACGCGATCCTGGAGGAATTGTGCCGGATGCGACGCGACGACGCGACCCAGAGATTGATGGACGCTCTGCTCGACTACCGAACGCTCCTCAGCAGCGCGACCACGTGAAAAGCGGGTGGCTCCGCATGTCGGCGCTGACCGCGAAGCCACCCGCACGGTTTTCCAGCTACTGCTGCTGAGACGACCCGAAGGGCTGTCCCGGCGCCTGCTGGCCGGCCTGCTGAGACGAGAATCGCTCGCCCCGCCTACGCTGTCCGCCCTGCTGCCCGCCGACGCCGACCAGCTCCTGTAGACGGGTCTCCACGTACCGCTCGCTGTGGTGCGACTTGTCCGCGATCCGCTGCACCAGGTCATTCACATCACGGGCGGAGTCGAGATCCGCCGTGCTCACGTGCGCGAACTGGTCGAGAATGTCGTACCGGGTCTGGCGCCAATTCTCGCGCAATTCCTGTTCGACCTGCTGTGCCTGCTGCTGTTCCATCTCGTCACCTCTCTCCCGGATCGAACTTCCTTGGACGAAACCTACATCTTCGAGCGCCCGCGCCGTCAACCCCGCCGAGGAAAATTCTCTGCCTGTAGTTAGCGGATCGTCAATATGCTGACAAGTCGGACAGGCGAGGAATAAGGTTCGGCGCGGCGCCGTACCGCGTATCCGCGTGAAGGGTGTAAGTATGCGGTTTCGCTGGTCAGGCGGCGTGTTGACATTCGTGGAGGAGGCCGCCGAGGCGGTCGATGCGTCTGAGTCGATGCGTCTGATCGGGCCACTCGGATCGCCGGACGAGGTCGTCGGGTCGGGGATGTCGAGGTCGAGGCCGCGGTGGCGTCCGAGCCGTGTTGTAGTGCTCGACGTAGATCGACAGGACCTGTTCCGCGTGGCGCCGGTTCCAGATCAAGATCCAGTCGAGGCATTCGGCGCGTACGGTGCGGACCCAGCGTTCGGCGTAGGCGCTCGCGCGGGGGGTGGGGTGCAATTGGACGGTGCGACACGAGGTCGCACACTATGAGTAATCTACTCGAAGCGGAGGGTCGATGATCGACGGGTAGGTTCGGGTACGTACTCAACACCTGTCCCCGCTCTCGGCATGCGCCACGGACGACTGCGCTGTGGGGTGTGAAGCCCGAGAGGAATCCCAAGAGCCGGCGATCCATCCGTTGGCGACAGGAGAGGGGAAGTCCGGAAGGGTGAATAAGGTGAACCCCCGAGTAAGCCTCGTCATTGCACGCCCCGGTGGTGGGAAGTCTTTCTGGGGTAGATGGGTTGGCCGCTGAGATGCGGCAGTGCCGGCTTCTGTCGTCTGGGAGCCGGGAGGGCACCACGACCCCGGGGTACAGGGGGCACCCGACGCCGGACGCATCTCGTAGGTGCGGAACGTGGAAAACGTGTCACGGTCCGGCAGGAACGACCGCCTGCCGGTAGGCCGCAGTGCGGAACTCCGTGGCGGGAACAGGACGGCTCAAGAAGCGAACGGCGGCAGCCGAAAGGCGACGGGAAAGGCAGGTGTGCATGGCTGGACCTCCGGACACGGTCTGCGGTGGCTCTTGGGGTGGTGCCGCCAATGGGGTTATCGCAGCGGTGACTCGTGCGTGTCGCGGCGGATGTCGTTCGCGGTGTCTGGCGGGGTGTCGTGGATGACCAGGGTTGTCCACAGCCCGTGGAGATCATCGACATCGAGACGTTCACCCAGACACAACAGCTCCTCGCCGCCCGAGGACGAGGCCCCGGCGACGAGAAACGACCGCGCACCCGCCAGCCCTACGCCCTCAGAGGCTCGCTCTACTGCGGCGTCTGCGACCGCAAGATGCAAGGCCACACCGCCCGAGGCGTCGCGTACTACCGCTGCCGCTACCCACAGGAATACGCCCTCGCCAACACGGTCAGCCACCCCACCACCGTCTACATCCGCGAGGACGCCATCCTGCCCACCCTCGACAGCTGGCTCGCCCGCGCCCTGGCGCCCCCACGACTGTCCAGGACTCTGGACACGATGCTCGCGGCCCAGACCCGCACGACATCCGACCTCGCCCTCGAACAGGCCCGACGGGCGATCGAGGACAGCAACGCCAAGCTGGCCCGCTACCGAGCCGCGCTGGACGCGGGAGCCGACCCCACGGTCGTGACCGGCTGGATCGCGCAGGCCCAGGCAGACAAGACCGTCGCCGAACGCGACCTCCGCCAGGCACGACAAGGACAGGAGCGACAGCTTACGCGCGAGGAGATCAGCGGCCTGGTCGAGACCCTCGGCGACGTAGCCGCGGCACTTGCCGAGGTCGAGCCGGTAGAGAAGACAGATCTATACCGCCATCTGGGCCTGCGGCTGACCTACCAGGTACGAACCAACACGGTGAAGGCCGACCTGAAGATCGACGAAACCTACCGTGGGGTAATGGATCGTGTCCGAGGGGGGATTCGAACCATTACCCCACCGCCGGTCACTCTCACCGGTGAGCTCGTTCTCCCAGGTCATCCCTGAGGAGCGGGGCGGGCCGGACGCTCATCAGCCTTGGCTGCCGAGTATGGCATGTCGGCGCCGCCCCCGAAGCCGGCGCACGCGGACTGGCTGCCCCGCATGCCGGAGAGGCGCGCACGGCCCGCACATCGCTTGCCGTTCCGGCATGCCATGATCGCGCTGGTCGCGCCGGGCGGCCGACAGTCCGGGGGTGGCGTTCATGGGTCGCTGGTGCGTCAAGTCGGATGAGGAGCGCGCTGGGTGGGCTCTGGCTCCGCTTGTGGGCGTCGGGCCGCTGCGTTTCGGGATGAGTTCCGATGAGGTGTCGTTGGGTGTCGTTTCTTCCTTCAAGACGGACGCCGGGAAGGTGTTTCGCGACGTGGGAGTGACGACGTACTACAGCGGCTCCGCCGGTCTGGCCGGTGTCGCTGTCGACGCCCGGGTCGGCCCGCAGGTGACGTTGACGGCACCCCGCTGGTCGGGCGCGTGCCGTCCGAGCTCGAGCAGTGGTTCGTCGACCAGAGCGACGCCCGGAAGATTGAGCTGAGGTTTACCGCCAACGGCGATCCGGCATTGCCCGATCTTGGTCTCGTGATGCGCGTGCAGCGGGCGGGCGACGTGCTCCTCACCCGGCTGCTCATCCTCAGTCACGAGTGGAGGATGAGCCCCGACGATTGCGTCCCCGAGTCAGAGTGGCACACGTGGGACTCCTTCTGATGCCCCGCCCGCCCGCCAGCGGGCGGTGTGCCGGCGCATCTGAACAGACTCGGCCGCCGCGCTCCGGTCTCCGTCGACGCCTGTCCGGCGAGCACGGCGTGCCAGCACCGCGCACAGCCGTCGCGAGGCGCGGCCGACCTGCCTTGATCTGCGGCTTACGTCAGAACGGAGTCGCCAGGGTGCGGCAGCACTACGTGGGTTCACGATCGTTGAACTCGCGAGCGGTCCTCCCGCCTGCCGCCCTTTGCACCTGCCGCTTCGGCTGTCGCCTCGGGCTCCCCTGGAAGCCTGTTGTCGGGATAGGCGCATTCTGGCACCGGCGATCAGCGCAGGTCGACCCAATAGGCGCTCTCAACGGCCAGCCACACACGTGCTTCCGGAAATAATTAAAGGCCAGCGGGGCTGATCAAAACGGTTCTGTTGGCCTGCAAGAACTACTCAGTGTGAGCGTGGGGAGGGTTGGGCTCGAATCCGCGACCGGAGGATTATGAGTCGAGGTTTCTGGCGGGTTGAGGCATTCTCCGTGGCTGTCGCCGCGTATCGGCTGCGGCCGGATTGTGCTGTGCTGTCGAGACTTCTGGGCCTCGGGGCTAGCCGGGAGTCCGCTGCCCGTGCCGCGGGCGGCCTGCCCGTGCCGGCCGGTGCCGCGCTTTTCGGCATCAGAACGGCGTCAGCCCGTCGGTCACAATACGTGATACGCGGGTCGAAAGATACGCGCTGTTGGACGCCCGCCTCGATCGCGCATGATCCGCATGGGCAACGCTCCGTGAGCAGCGCCAGGCGAGGACATGGGGCGCAGCCACGCAGCCACGCAGCCGATCAGGTCGGCGTCAGGGCAGGAGTTCGATCGGCCCGTCCAGGGCCGCCCGGCCCCTACACTCTCGTCGCCCAGCTTGCCTTCACGTGAACACGGACGCCGGCGCGGCCGTTGGTACCTTGAGCGTCCGCCCCGATGCCACGCCGCGTCACGGAGGTCGGACGCGATGCCGTTGGTTGCGCACCGTTCGAGGTCGGCGCCGCAGTCGTGACGTCTGGTCGGGGGACAGAGCGCCCAGGTTGGCCGCTTCGCCGCGGCTGATCTGGGTGTGAGCGTGACCGCGGTCTACTCGTTGCCGGCGTTGACGCCCTCGTCTGCACCCAGCCGTTCGCGTAGGAGGCGGGCTGCGCGGCCGCGGTAAGAGTCGAGGACGTCGACGAGGGCCGCGCGGACCTCCGGGTCGGGATGGTCGGCGAGGTAGGCGAGGTCCTCGGCGCCGCCGCGGCGGCGGCTACCGAGCGCGTACAGCGCGTCGATGATCTCCTCGGGCGTGACGGCCGCGCGCAGGGCCGCCATCAACTCGGGTTTGCCCGGCGACGCGAGGTCCGGGTCGCGCCGGCGGATCCGCGCCGCGCCGAAGACGCCGCGCGGCAGGCACACCGGGCAGGAGCAGGGCCGCTGGCCATGCGCGTCCGGCTGATAGCGTCAGCCGACTCCCCACGGCGCGCTCCGGATGTGCCGCACTTCGCCGGCGAGAATCCCCCGGGGGACGAAGATCTCCCAGCCGCGCGGATCGGTCAGAGCGCGAACGACCGCCGCCGCCTGGCTCGCGGGCAGCATCTCCGGCTCGGCGTTGTACCGGCCGACCGCCACCGGCTCGTCGTCGGGGATCCGCGCGTGCACGCCGACGAACGGTCCGGCGTGCCACCGCCGCAGTTCCCGCGCCCACTGGTAGGTCAGCGTAACGCGGGTCCGGTCCGCCGCTGACGCTCGTGGCGCCGGTTCAGAAAAGCTCGGAGCCACCCGGGCCGCCGTCAATATCGATGCAACCAGCGTTGATCAGTTTGCCCGGTCGCCCCGTGTCCCGTGGACGCCACTCGGGAGTCAGGCAGGAGGCGCTATATCGGCAGTCGCCAGGTCCTGCCGGGGTGCGAGCCGGGGGCAGCGCGAGCCGGTCGCGCAGGAGCCCCTTGGCGCGCCAGGCGGCGCCGATCCGGTGGCGGGTCAGCAATTGACCCAGTCAGGGACGGGACGCTGGGCACTGGCCGATCGCGCCGCAGTCGCCGCCGCGACGGGACTGGTGGCGCTGGTCGCCGACGGCGTCGTCTGGACTCGAACCCTGAACTCGCCGGTTAAAAGCCACCCAACCCGGATGTCGTGCCGTGTCCTGGAGATCTGCGTGAGGCCGCGAAGTTCAATGATTTCAGGGGTTTCCGCGCCGCGGCGGGTCGTTGGGTGCAGGCCCGTGTCAACCTGTGGTGGGGCTTCCGCGACCACATACCGACCACAATGATCTTGCTCTTGCTCCGGTTGGAGTCGAGGATTTGGCCTCTTCGGCCACCGGCCTGCCGACGTAGCTGACTACGCATCGTGAGGCATCGGAGTGTGGGCGATCTTGCTATTCCCCAAGAGCTGCGAGCAGGTAATTCCCAGGTGCCGTGTGCCGGGTCTGCTGGGAGGGGAGGGGCGGGGTTCAGACGGCCAGGGTGATCCCGTGGTCGGCGGCTCGTTGGTCGGTTTCGCGGAGCAGTGCGCTACGCCCGGAGGCGGCGACTGTGACCGCAGGTCGCGTAGCCGTGCGATGGCGCGGGGTGCCGGGTTGGTTGCGATCAGCTCGACGACGTCGGCGAACTCGGCCGCCGCTGCGGCGGCGTCGCCGCGTAGGGCCAGGGCTTCGACCTTGAACGCCATTGTGAGGCCTGGACCGCGGCGGGCGTGGCCGGCGGCGCGGGGCACGGCTTGGTCGACTGCGTTGATGGCGTTGTCGTAGTCGCCGTGGGCGATTGCTAGCTGTGCCTGGGTGCCGCCGAGTGTCGAGGGTGGCCAGAACAGGTCGGCGCTGGCCGGGTCGTCTGCTGTGGGGCGCCAGCGCCTCCTCGCGCGGCTCGAAGTCGCCCTTCGGAACGACCAGGTGACGTCGTCCTTACGCGCCCAGAACGGCCCACCTATGTGACCGAGAAGCACCTCCGGCCCGAGGTCGGCGGTCCGGTAGAGCATGAGACCGGCGCTGTGTCGGCGCTGTGGCGGAGTGTCTGCCTCCAGGGGGCGCGGTTGGCGTGTTCACAGGTCGGGGCCTGGTTGGTCGGTGAGGCGCCGGGCCAGTTCGGTGCGGCCGCGGACCTGGAGCTTGCGGTAGACGCGGGACAGGTTGGCCTCGACCGTCTTGACGGACATGAACAGCGTGTCGGCGGTCTCCCGGTTGGTGCGGCCGGCGGCGGCCAGCTCGGCGACGCGCTGCTCCGTGACGGTCAGGTGCGTCGGCGCGGTGCGTAGCCCGACCCGGCCAAGCTCCGCGACGGTGCGGTCATGCCAGCCGCGCGCGCCCATGGCGGCGAACTCGGCGGCGGCATGTTCCAGATGGCCGCGGGCCGCGGCCTTGCGTCTCGCCCGGCGGGCGACCGCGCCGGCGACCAGCGACGACCGCGCCCGCTCCAGCCTGGGTTCCGCCGCCTGGGCGACGACGGCGTCGAGCAGCGCGCCCGCCTCGCCGAGCTGGCCGCGGGCGGCCAGGATCATGGCGTCGCACCGGTCCGCGAGGGCCCTCGATGCCGGGCGCTCCAGCGCGGTGGCCTGCTCGCGCAGCAGCGCCGCGACCGCCGCGGCCTCGTCGGTCTGACCGCACGCCAGCGCCGCCTCGACGAAGTCGCCGTACCAGGGCCACATCCCCGGCTCGTGCAGCCCCATCGACGCGCCGAGGTCACGCGCCTGCCGCAACGACAGCAGCGCCGCCGCAGGGTCGGCATCCAGCAGCTCGACCAGGCCGCTGACCGCCAGGGCCGGAATGAGCAGGAACTGGTCACCGTTCGAACGGGCGCCCTCGACGCCGCGCGCGGCCGCGCTCCGCGCCCAGCGCAGGTCGCCGCGCGCGGCGGCGGCCAGCGCCGCGACCCACCACCACCAGTGTCCTGGCTCTGGGCCCGGCCACCACCGTTCGGCCGCTCGAACCGCCCGGTCGGCCTCGTCGAGGCGCCCGGCCCGGACCGCGGCCTCGATCAGGAAATGGTTCAGCAGCGGCAGTGAGTCGTAGTCGCCGTCCGCCTCCGCCTCCACGAGCAGCACCCTGATCCGTCGGCAGGCGTCGTCGGCGTCCCCCCGGAAGAGCTGCCGCCAGGCAGCGATGACATCGGGCCGGTAGATGTGCACCATCATCCGTGGCAGGGCCGCGGCGGCTGCCTGCGCCCGCGCCAACGTCTCGTCGGCGCTCGGCTTGCCGAGGAATCCCTCGACCATGCTCTGCCATGTCAGCATGGCGACGTGGACGGCGCCCAGGCCGTGCCGGCTCGCGACCGCCGCCGCCCGCGCGCACTCCAGCACGCTGGCCTCGGGCTCGCCCGCGAGGAACAGGGTCCGCGCGAGTCCCGCCCGCAGGTCCGCGCTGACCGGCACGTCGTCGGACAGCCGCGCCAACAGGTCCTTGTGGCGGCGCACCCACCGGGCGGGGTCGTGGTGACCGGTCATCTCCGCGAGCCGGACGAAGGCCTCGGCCTCCTCGGCGGCGGTCGGTGCCGTCCGTTCCAGCCGTTCCAGCAGCGTCTGGGCTCGTGGGTAGTCCCCGGCTGCCAGGAACTGGTCGGCGGCGAGCAGGGCCCGGCGCCGGCTGGCCGCCGGGTCGGGTTCGGGAGTGAGGCCGAGCGCGAGCTGGGCGAGTTCGCCCGCCGTCCAGGTCGCGCCGCGGGCGGCCGCCCCGGCTGCCGCCGCCTCAAGCTCGGCGGCCAGCAGGTCATCCGGCTCGTCGGCGGCGAGCGCGAGGTGGCGGGCGCGGTAGTCGTCGCCCTGGGTGCCCAGGGATGCCAGCCGGCCGTGGACGCGGCGGCGCTCGCCGCCGGTGGCCGAGCCGTAGAGCACCGTCGCGTACAGCGGATGGCGAAACGTCAGCGACCCGTCGTCGCCGACCTCGACGATCTCGTGGTCGCGGGCCGTGGCGACGGCGGCTCCGATGCCCTCGACGGCCGTGAGCTGGGCGAGCGTCGCGGTCGTCAGCCGGCCGCCGGCGGCGGCGTACAGCAGCACGTCGCGCACGCCAGGGGGCAGCCCCGCCAGCCGCTGCCCGACGAGCGCCCGCAGGGACTCCGGCACGGGCAGCGCCAGACCGGTGGTGGCCGCCGCGCCCGAGCCCGCCATCGCCCGCAGGAACTCCAGCGCGAACATCGGGTTGCCGCCCGACGCCTCGTGGACCAGCGTGATCACGTGAGCGGGCGTGGCCACCCCGAGCCGGGCCCTGACCAGGTCCGCCAGCGCGAGCCGGTCGAGCGGGCCGACCACGATCTCGGTCACCGACCCGGGCAGCGCTCGGACGAGGTCCGCGGCCAGGGACGGTTGGGTGGCGGGCGCCATGAAGCGGCCCGCGCTCAGCGACCACGGGTCATCGGCCATGGTGGCGTCGGTGAGGGCGTCGTCGGCGAGGAGACTGGCGGCGCTCGAGGCGGGCGGCCCGACGACCGGCGGGAGCGTGGCGGGACGCGCGCCCCCGATTGGCAGACGCCGGTCAACCGGGATCAGCCCGTCCACCGAGACAGGAGAGCCGGGCGGCGTCGCGCGGACACCGAGCAGGGTGACCAGCGGCAGCCCGGCCTCGAACCGGCGCAGCGCGAACACCAGCGCCTGCGCGGTCGGCGCGTCCAGCCACTGCGCGTCGTCCACGACGAGCGCCAACGGGCCGTCGGCCGCCAGCAGCTCCAGCGCGGTCAGCGCGGCCAGATAGACCCCGAGCTGCTCCTGGCCGTCCTCGGGCGGGTCGTCGCGCAGCAGAGCCACGTCAAGCGCCCGCGCCCGCGGCGCCGGCAGCAGGGGCCGGATCTCGGCCAGCACAGGCCGCAGGAGGTCGTGTAGCGCGGCGAACGGAAGCGCCTGCTCGGCGGCCGCCGGCGACGCGTACAGCAGCCGCCGGCCCGCCGCCGCCGCAAGCTCGCGGGCCCGCGAGAGCAGCGCGGACTTGCCGATACCCGGCGGGCCGGAAACCAGCACCGACGCCGCGCCGTCGGTTTCTCCCAACACCGACCGCAGCCGCTCGACCTCGTCCAAGCGCCCGACGAGGTCCGTTTGCTTGACGTCCACCCCGCCACCCCCGCCAAGTATCTCGCGCCGCGGGCCGGCTGGGCCCCTGTATCGCGGTTCGTTCTTCCGCCGGCCGGCGCGGCCGCGTCCCGCTCGGTCCCGGGCCGGCGCCGCCGGGACCCGACTGCCGATTCCGGGCCGCCGCGGCGCGCGGACGCAGTCCTCAGACGGTCCACCGGGCGGGCGAAAGTGACGGTCCACGCGTGACAGGCCGACGTATCGAGGGTGTTCCCCGATTCCTCCCCGGGGGCGGCGGCCAATCATATATTCCCGTACAGCGATCAACACCGTCTCCGTCCGAGTTCATCCGGCCGCCGATAGTTGCTTTTTTCGTTGGGAATGTTCGTAGCAGCTTGTTCGCCGCCACCACTTCTGCAATGTGTCGAAGCTGTCGCTCGACCGCGATGTTTTGACAGTCGCCCGTCACTGGCGTCTCGGGGAGCTGCCATGC
Source organism: Pseudofrankia coriaricola (assembly GCF_032027725.1). NCBI lineage: Bacteria > Bacillati > Actinomycetota > Actinomycetes > Frankiales > Frankiaceae > Pseudofrankia > Pseudofrankia coriaricola. The sequence goes on from NZ_JASNFO010000008.1 coordinate 88,435, forward strand.
CTGTGGACGATGCTGGCCTCCCACCGGCCATCGTCGATGGAACTGAAGGCCCGTTCGTAGGGCGCCAGACGTCGTTCGACCGGCTGGGCTGTGCCTTCGCTCGGGTCCGCGCGGGTTCGCCGGCGATGGCGCTGGTCGAGGGTCCGGCAGGCATTGGCAAGACCGCGCTGGTTGCTAGGTTCCTGGCCAGGACGGATGCCCGGTGTGTGCTGCGAGCCAGCGGCGAAGAAGCCGAGATGGGTCTGCCGTTCGGCGTTCTCGACCAGATCTGGGCGGCGGCGGCGTCGATCGCCGGCAGTCCTTCGCGTGCCGGCGGGCCTGAGGTCGACCCGCTGGTGGCCGGCGCCGACCTGGTCGAGCTGCTGGGCGAGGCGCAAAGCGCGGGTCCCATGGTTCTTGTCGTCGAGGACGCGCACTGGGCTGACCGGCTCTCGCTACACGCGCTCGCATTTACCCTGCGGCGGCTCCGGTTCGACCGGGTCCTGACCCTGGTGACCGTCCGCGACGTGACAGCCCCTCAGCTTCCCGACGGGGTGCGGCGTCTGCTGACCGGGGACGACGCGGTGAGAGTGCGCCTCGCCGGTCTGGACACCGGCGAACTGCGCGTGCTTGGCGCACGGCTCGGCTGCCGCCCGATGTCCCGGCGAGCGGCCGAGCGCCTGCGTGCGCACACCGAGGGCAATCCGCTGTACGTCCGGGCGCTGCTCGACCAGGTGCCTGCCGACGCGATCGCGGACGTCGACACCCCGTTGCCCGCGCCGCGTTCCTACACGATGCTGACGGTGGCCCGGATGGCTTCGTGCGATCCCGACACCGAGGCACTCGTCGGTGCCGCCGCGGTGCTGGGTGTTCGCGGTCCACTCCAGTTGGCGGGGGCGGTCGCCGGGCTCAGCGACCCGCTGCCGTCGTTGGAGGGTGCGGTTCAGGCCGGGCTGCTGGTCGAGCACGCTGGCGACAGGACAGTCGGATTCCCGCACCCGCTCACCCATGCCGCTGTCTACCAGCAGCTCGGGCCGGTCCGACGGGCCGAGCTGCACGCCCGGGCCGCCAGCCTGACCGACGACCAGGCGACCCGCCTGCGTCATCGTGCCGCGGCGGCGAGTGGGCCGGACGCGCAGCTCGCCGCCGAGCTGGCATCGCTGGGCCGCCAGAAGGTCCACGCCGGAGCCTGGGCCGCGGCCGCCAACCATCTCGTGGCCGCCGCGGGTCTCGTCTCCAGCCGTGCCGACCACGAGCAGCTGAGCCTCGAGGCCATCGAGTGTCTAAGCCTCGCCGGTGAGGTCGTCGATCTGGACCGGGAGACGGCCCGCGTGCGGAGCTTCCGCGAAAGTGGATGGCGTAGTTACCTGCTGGCTCGGCTGTCCATGTCCGCGGGCCGACTGCGGGACGCCGAGGAATGGCTCACCGACGCTTGGGCGCGATGCGACGTCGATGCCGACCCGGCACTGGGCGCCCGCATCGCTGGCCAGCTGGCCTTGATCCACAGCGGGTTACTGAGACTGGACAAGGAGTATGCCTGGGCGATGGAGGCCCTGCGGCTGGCGCCGGAACAGACCACGACCGACATGATCCACTGCCGTCCGCTCTCCAGCCGCTGTCGCAGCGGCCTCGGGGAGGAGGCCATCGCGTCCGTCGCCGACTTACCGAGCCCCGCGCTGGCATCCGTCGCGGACCTCGACAGGCTGCTTGGCCGGGCCGAGCTGCGCCTGTACACCGACGACCCGCTCGGAGCCTGCCGAGACCTGGCCGGCGTCGTCGCCGCCGGTCACGAACGGTCGGCGGCGTTCCAGATCTTCGCGACGGGAACACTGGCTCTCAGCGAGTACAGATCCGGCCACTGGGACGACGGGGCGGCGCACGGCGCCCTCGCGTTGTCTCTCGCCATCGACACCGAACACCATCTGGCGCTCTACTGCCAGGCGATAGCCGCCTTGGTGCCAGCTGCCCGTGGCGACTGGGCCACCGCCGAGGAGCACACCCGGATGTTGACCGAGAGCGGGTACGCTGGCCCGGATCTGGCCGTCTCGCTGGGGCGAGCCTGCCTTGCCCACGCCCGTGGGGACACCGCGGCAGTCGTCGATGCGCTCGTACCCCTGATCCAGCCGGATCCGCCCAGCGTCGGCGAACCCGCCGTCCTGTTCTGGGTCTACCAGGTCCTTGACGTGCTGCCGGCGCTCGGCGACTACGCCCAAGCGGATGCGATCCTTCGCCCTTTCGAGGAGCTCGCGCGCGGTCGCGCCCGGCGTTCCGCGATGGCGGGAGCCGCCCGCGCCCGCGCCGCCCTGGAAGCCTCTCGCGGGAACACCGCCGCGGCAGACACGAGCTACCAGGCCGGGCTCGGCTATGTCGCCAACCTTGCCCTTCCGTTCGACCGGGCGCTGCTCCACCTCAGCTACGGCGCGTTCCTACGCCGCGGCGGACAGCGGCGAGCGGCCTCGAAACAGCTCGACGCGGCCCACGACGTCCTGGCCGGCCTCGGCGCACGTCCCTACCTGGAGCAATGCCAGCGCGAGCTGAGGGCCTGCGGGCTGACCCCTCGCGATCGCCGCGACCACGACACTTCGATCCTCACCCCGCAGGAGTCGACGGTCGCCCGGCGGGCCGTCGACCTGACCAACCGTGAAGTCGCCAGGGAGCTGTTCATCAGCGTCAAGACCGTCGAGTTTCACCTCCGCAACATCTACATGAAGCTCGGCGTGACCAGCCGGATGCAGCTACGGGAGAGGCTCGGCGAGCGGCCCTAGGGTGCCAGGACTCTGGCGGGTGGCGCGAAAACCAGGGCAGGCCCCAGTGCCCGCCCTGGGGCGAACCTGGGCGGGCGCGGCCTAGCGTCGTCCTCCAACACCCTCTGCCTGGGCGGGGGCGACATGCGATTCACGGTCGAGCTGCACCAGACCGGCAGCGACGTCGAGGGAACCGTCACCTACGAGGGATGCGGAGAGCCACTCGCTTTCTACAGCTGGCTCAGTCTCCTGCGTGTCCTCGAGATGGCGGGTGCGCTGGCGGAGAGCCAGCGACAGGACCAAGCCCAGGGACAAGGCCGGACCGAGGGCTCGGCAATCCCACCGGGCGGGCCATCGCGGGCCGACCGGAACTCGACGTGGACCGATGACGATGCATCCGGGAGGCCGCAGTGACCCCGTACCAGCCGGTGGTGGCGCCAGGCGAGACCTGGCGGTCTGGCGGGCACGACGATCAGGGTGCGCAGGCCTTGCTGTCGTCCCCGTTCGCCGCCGCCCGTGTCGCTGCCGCCCCCTTCGGCGGAGTCACCGAGGCTGGGCAGGAGTCCCTCGGACACACCGCCACCACCGATAACCAGTTGTGGCTGGCGAGCCCGTTCGACGCCGGGCTGGCGACCTACGACGAGGCCGAGCTGGCGGTCGAGGCATTCCGAGGGCTGGTAGCCGAGCTGGCGGACGAGGAGTTCGACAGCGCGCTGGAGGCCCTCGCCGAGGAGGCCGCGGCCCGCCACGTCGGTGGGGCGGCGAGCTGGACCGGGCAGTCCGAGGCTCCGTCGCTCGCGGAGATCGAGGTCGAGGCGTGGATGTCTGCGGTCGCGGCCAAGGCGGACCAGATGCTGGCGCACCTCGAGGAGCATTTCGGCGACCGGACGCCCGGTTCGATCGCCGAAGGCGAGATCGAGATCGCCGCTGGCCGGACCGTCCCCGCCGCCGGCGAACACGGTGACGAGGACGAGGACACTCTGGCCGACGCGACCGAGGAGTTCCTGGGAAAGCTGGTCAGAAAGGCCGGCAGGCTGGTGAGTTCCGCCGCGAAGGTCGTCGGCACACTCCATCCGGTCGCGGCGCTGTTCCGCATGCTGCGTCGGCTCGTGCGTCCGCTGCTCAGCCGGGTATTGAAGTCGGCTATCGGCAAGCTGCCGCCATCGGTGCGCCCCATCGCCCAGCGGCTGGCCGCTCGACTCACCGGCGCGGGCGCTGGGAGCGGAGCCGCCAGCGCCGCCGGTGACATGGGCAGCGGGGCGGCGGCCTCGGACGCCGCCTTCACAGGTCGCGCCGCGGCCAACACCGCCGAGGGCGACCCGGCCGTCTTGGCAAGGGCCGGGGCGGCACCTGCGAGCGCCGCGGGAACGGCGGCGGCCACCGGTGCCTCCGAGACGGAGGTGTTGAGCGAACAGTTTGATCTGCTCCTCGCCGAGGCGGTGCTGGCGCCAGGCGAGGCCGCGGTCGATCGCCTGCTCGGAGAGGCCGAGGACGCGGACGCCCGGGCCGACGCGGCCCGGGCATGGGTGGGGGCGGGGTCGGAGAGCGGGACAATCGCGGCGCTGGACGCGGCCCGCGCCCGGCTGACCCGCGAGCTCACCGAAGTCGCTCCGGGCGAGGCACCCTTCACGCAGCTGCAGCAGTTCATCCCCGCGGCCCTGCCGGTGCTGCGGATCGGTCTGCGGCTGGCGGGCAGGGACAGGGTGGTGAACTTCCTCGCCGCGCGACTGGGAACTCTGATCCAGAACCACGTCGGTGTCGACGCGGCGCGGAGCCTGGCGCGACACATCGCCAGTGCCGGGCTCGGGATGTTGGGCCTGGAAGCCGAGTCCGGCCAGTTCGGAGCGTTCACTCCGGGAGGCGTCGGCCTGGCGGCAGACCCGGCGACAGGCATGGAGGCACTGGTCGCTGCCCTCGAGGACACCATCCGCGAGGTCGCGGCGCTGCCGCCGGCGTCGCTGGCGAACCAGCTGCGCCTCGACGCGGAGGTCCAGCGGGTTTTCGGCGAGTCAGTCGCCCGCCACCTGCCGCGCCAGGCGCTGCGCAACGACCTGGAGGGGTTCGAGACCGCCGGTGAGGGCGGAGTGTGGATCGTGATGCCGCGCGCGAGCCGCCCCGTGTTCCGCTACAAGAAGTACAGCCGGGTCTACCCGGTCCTGATCACTCGACCGCTGGCCCGTGCGATCCTGCTCGCGGACGGCGCGACGCTGGAGCGCCAACTGCTCGACTGCGGCGTTCGGCAGTGGCCGGTCGCGGCGGAGGCGCACCTCTACGAGGCGCTGCCGGGCACGAGGCTCGGCCATCTCGCGGCCTTTGAGGCGCTCGGTGGCGACATTCCGGCCGCGGCCGCCGAGCTTGCCGAGGAGTTCGAGGAACTCACCCCCGCGGTGGCCGCGCTGCTCACCGCCGAGCCTGGCCTCGGCCGCCCGTCGTCCGAGCATGCCGGCCCCGCCGCGGCCTATCCAGGGCGCCGTTACTACCGGATCACCAGCCCAGGTGGGCAGCGGCTGGCGAGGCAGCGGCGCCGGCGCAAGCGCATCGCGCTGCGCCTCGATGGGAACCGAGTCCTGCGCGTCCACGTCCGGCTCAGCGAGCGGGAGTCGGGAGCGGTCGCCGGAATGCTGGCCCAGAAGTCGCATGTGCGGGTCGTATCCCTGTTCCGGGAGCTGCTCGGCCCGCCGGCGCGATCCTACGTTGCGGCCTGGCTGGGTCGACCGGGCAGCCGTCGACCCGCTGGGCTGCCGCTGCCGGCGCAGCGCGCCCACGCCCTGGCCACCCATCTCGCGGAGGCTGTCGTCACCGGGGTTGCCGGTCAGCTGCCGGCCGCCGCGGCCCAGCTCGCTCAGGCCACACGAGACCCGGCTCGCGGGGTGACACTGACCTTCGCGTTCCCGTTCGCCGACGCGGGTGCGCTGGCGAACGGCACCCCCGGTGCCCCGGCCCTCACGATCCGGCCGGGGCGCTACCGTGACTGACGCGATCACCCGTGTCCGGCTGACTCCGACGATGGTCACCAGCGCGGGGCCCGCTCCGGCCGGCACCACCGCGTTCGCCACTGCCGCGTTCGCCACCGACCCGCCCGTCGGCGCCCCATCGGTCACCGACCCGGCAGACCTGGCGGCCCGCCGGCAGCTGGCGGCCGAGGTGGCGCACTGGCAGCAGGCGGCCCACACGCTCGCCGACCTCGACTCCGTAGCCGCTCCCGAGGCATGGGCGGGCCTAGAGCGCTACCTGCGCGCGAAGGTCCGTGACCAGCTCGGGGCGGTAGCGGCGGCGATCGGTCTGGAGGCGACCCAACTGCGGCGCCAGATCGACGCGGGCGGCGACCCGGCGGCCCTGCGTCCACAGGTGCTGCGCCTGCGCCGTCGTTACCTGCAGGCCGAGACGGTGCTTGACTTCTACGGGGACGCCGTGAGCACGAGGGCGAATCCGCGCACGGCCGCCGTCCTGCGCGGCCTGGACACGATCGCGGGCGACAGTCTCGCCGTGATCCTGCGTCCGCTCGGCATCGAGCCTCCACCGGTGCTGGTGTACGTGGACAAGGGGCTCGGCGCCTCGATTCTGCGCGCCGGCGTTCGGCTCTGGGACCAGGCCCATCCGTCCCCGGCAGCGGCGATCAAGATCACTCGACACAACCTCGTCCACCCGACCGCACTGTTACACGAGACCGGTCACCAGGTCGCACACCTGACCGGCTGGACCGGGGAGCTTGCGGACGCGCTGGGAACGGCCCTCGTCGGCGTCTCGCGTGAGCTCGCCGCGACGTGGCAGGGCTGGGCCAGCGAGGTCGCCGCCGATGTGCACGCCTTCGCTCAGGCCGGCTGGGCACCCCTGCCGGCGCTGGCAAACGTGGTGGACGGGACCTCCGCCGCGGTGTACCGGCTTCTGCCAGGTGACCCACACCCGTTCGCGTGGATTCGGGTGATGTTCAACGCCGCGCTGTGCCGGAGCTGGTTCGGCGCCGGACCGTGGGACGGCCTGGCCCGCATCTGGTGGAGTCGCCACCCCCCGCATCGCGCGCCACCCGAGGCTGCCCGGCTGGCCCGGGCCAGTATCGACGCGCTCGGCCTGATCGTGGACGTCTGTACCCGCCAGCCGATGGCGGCATTCGGTGGCCGGCCACTGGCGGCCGTGGCCGACCCTCGGATTGTGTCGCCCGCGGCTCTGGCAGTGTTCGCGCGGCAGGCCGGACCGTCGCTGCTCACCTCGACATACCTGCGCCGGATCGCCTCGCTGCGCATCCTTGCGTGGCTGACTGCCAGCACCGCGTCCGCCTGCTCCCCGCCGTTCAGCGTCGGGCCGACCAGCCTGGGGGGCGGTGGCGCGTCAGGCACTGGTCGCGCGGGCGTCGACGACGCCCGCGACGAGGCACCCGGGGCTCATAGCGCACGCCTGACCCGCTGGCTTTCCGATCTCGGCGCCGACGGATCGGGCCTCGCCGGGGCTGGTTAGAACCGCCGAACGCCCAAGACCGACAGAACCGCCAGCACGACGCGCGCGGTTCACGACCAACCCGGCCCACCCCGACCAAGGAGATCAGGAGATCGCACTGTGGTACACCCACAACCGCCGGCCGGCGCCGCCTCCTCGCCATCCCCCGGCGATTCTCCCCCGCTATCCCCGGCGGCGGCCACCGGAGCCGAATCGGCCGAAGATAGAATCAAATCTCTGGCGCAGGACCTCGCGGACCTGCGCCAGAGGATGGATACGGAGTTGCCGACAGGCTCCGGAGTCGGGGCAGGAACGCGAAGCGGCGCCGAGCCCGGAGCCAGGAACGCCCCCAGGTCGCCGACCTTTCCGTTCCCGGTGGTCGACCCTGAGGCGTTCCGCCAGCAGGAGCTGACCCGGCTGCGTTACGAGGTCATCGCTAGTCTGCTCGGCCGTGAACGCTTCGCACTGCCTTTCGCTCCCGCGGACAGGAGGCTCCATCGCGGCGGCGTCGAGACGATCGACTTCTCCGAGGAACTCGGCCAGGGTGACTACGTCAAGCTTCAGGAGAATCCAAAATCCCGGCCGGTGAGGGCCGATCTCGAATCCGACGGAAAGACGGTGCGCGTGCCTCCCCACCTCGTGCGGAAGTCACTCGAAACGGTAGAGATCTATGACTCACAGGATCATCTGATCAAGCTGGGCCCGAAGTTTTGAAAACCGACGGAGGCACGTCAGGAGCCGGACCGCGACAGGAGCTTCCGGTGACCACCGTCACGGTGAAGGTGGAATAACAATGTTTCTATCGCTCGCGCATCTCTTCGGATCCGACGACAAGGTCTTCGAAGTCCATCCACTCCAGCTCAGCCGCTGGCTGGAGGAGGCGTGGCAAGGCGCCCGGCAGGCACCGATCGCGGCGCTGGTCTCGTCGCCCGGCGACCGCTCGACCTTCCTCGGCGACGACGGGATCGTCGACCGGCTCGGCATGCCCATGCCGCCCGCCAGCCTCCCGATCGCGCCGTCCGGAATAGACATCGACGACACCGAGACCTACACCGACGACATCGGACCGGGCAGCATTCACAAAGGAACCCACGTCGGCCTTCTCTGGCACCATCTGATCTACGCATATCTCATCGAGGCGACCGGAATCCTCGAGGTGTGCGGCGAGGTGCTGCGCCGGCTTGTTGTCGGCGAGACGCTGGAGTCGGTCAGCCTGCCCGCAGCCGAATGGGCTCGCACCACTGAGGAGCTGTTTTTCCGGGACCCGCCGCTGTACGCCATCACCGGAGTGGTGAGCGAGCTGCGCCCTTCGTCGCGGGTGAACCGTCGCAATGCCTACTGGCGAATGTTCAACCTCGATCTCCCCCACCCCGTGCCAGCGCGCCCGTCGCCAGCGACCGGCGCGGGCGGCCAACCGTGGAAGCTGGACACCGGTAGCGTCAACACCGGATTCAGGGAGAAGTGGTCCGAGCTGCTTCGCCAGGTCTGGCTCGGGATCGAGAACAGCCGGAACCTGATCGGCAGCAACGCCACGGACGCCGAATACATCGCTCTGCTCTGCCGGGCGATCAAGGACATGTTGAACGGGCGTCGGCGTCGTGGGTTGCTGGCGCGGGACGAGTTCGTCTATGTCACCGCGATGAGCTGGTTCCATCTCACCGTCCGGGGCAATTCTGAGATCGTCATGGAGCTGAAGTGCGACGCGACCAGCCCGGCGGACCGGCTGGAGAAGCTCGCCGCACGGGTCGGCATGTCCGCCGCACCTACCTCCCGTGAGCTGTTCGAGCTCGCCGAACCCATGTCGACGCTGCTGCGAGGCATCGAACTCGGGCTGTTCGACACCGCTGGGCGAGCGCGAACTCTCTTCGATGGCGACACACCTCTGCGACGGGACATGAATCTGATCATCGACCTCTGGCAGTCCGCGACGGGCGAGCGAGTGAAGGACCGCCCGTCCACGAACGTCCTGCCGGGTCCTGCCGCACAGCCCGTGCGGATACCCACACCGGGCCCGGCCAGGGCACTGCCAGCAGTGTCCGCCGGACCCGCGGCCAGCAACGGCCACCTGTCCGGAAGCTCCGAATGGCGATGACGATCTCCCCCTACCGCGCGCAGCTCGACGAACAGCTCGAATCCCCGTTCGCCTCGCCGCCGGCGGGAGTCGAGGCTGCCGTCGGAGAACTGGACCGACACGCGACGCCGCCCCCACCCGAGGACAGGCCGTTCCACAACGAGTCGGGAAATCTGTCACCTGTACCGACGCCACGGCTTGCGCCGTCGAGAACGCCTGGGCCGTCTGGATTCACGGATGCGGGCGAGGGCAGTTTCTACGCCGAGGATGAATGGGACGCGACCGAGTGGGTGGCGCAGCTCTCGGCCGGGGAGGACAACGGACTCGAGTTCGACGGCGGGGCGCGGATCGGAGAAGACCTCGCCTCGCCGTACGACGGCGGGGCGCGGATCTCCGATCCCTCCGCCGCGCCACCGGCTCCGGCCGGTTCGACGGGACTGGCTGGTCTGAGCGAAGGCTGGATACCGGACCCCGGGGGCATGGTCACGCAGGCCGTGACCTATGCGAAACTTCTGCTCGGGGCAGGCGTCGACGACGAGAACAAGCTGACCGACCTGGTACTCCACTCCCGTCACCCGGAGTTGGGTGGTCGCTCGATCAGAAAAGACGAGCAGGGGCTGGCCGCCGAATGGCTACGGCTGCGGGACACCATCGTCCGGCCTTTGCTCGCGTCATTGCGAAGCGGCCGGGACGTGGTCTCAGGTCCGCCGCCCGCCGTCCGCGTGGACGCTCCGGTCTCTGCGGGCAGCCCGGACCAGTTCCTTGCCCAGCATCGGGATGACCTCGCGGCTATCTTTCCCACTAACGAGGGCGAGATGCTTCTTCTACTCGGCGCCATGTTCAATAGCTTTCAGCACGGCCCTTTCGAGATCTACCTGCGCCACACTCCGAAGAAAGTCATGACGAACTTCAGGCCGCCGGTGACGCCGACTGCCGGGCTGCCGTTGTCACTGATGGTCTTCATGTACCGGCACCCCGACAGGAGCCTTCCGTTCTGGCGGGGCGAGGAGGCTCGGAACGCTGTCAGTGATACGGATGCGCAGGAACTCCGCGCCCTCGATGATGTCGTTTCCCGGGTGGTGCGGTTTGTCCTGCCGAAGATCACACCGCGTCCCGTCGAGTCCCAGGGCGACGGCATCGCCGCCCGGGTCACCGCGCGCGCCCACTGCTACCTGGGCGTACGCTACAAGGCGCCGTGTTCCTACACACCGTCGATGTTCCGAGGAAAGAACGAGCGCACCTTGGACTGCACTGAGCTCCTTCGCCAGGGCAGCGGCACGCTCGACTGCTCGGGCCTGGTTTACCACGTCTACCGCGATGTCCTCGGGCGGCGACTGAGGCTGGGTGGAAAGGGAAATGGAGTTAAACAGATCATCGAAGGCGGGGAGCTCGAATACGTGGGTATCCCAGCAAACGCGTCCCTGCTCGCCGGTGATATTCTCGTTATCGGCTCGCATCACATCGGCATCTACGTCGGTTCGAGCCGCGTCATAGACGCCTCGTACGCGGGCACCGTGGTCCGCAGCGCCGAGTACAACCCCGAAAGGTGGACCGGGGTGTGGCGATTCCGGACGGGTACCCCGGAAAGTGGCGGGCAGGAGGCGAGCGCGGCCCTGCTGGCGCCGGACTGGCTGGGCTCCGATGCGACCTCCGAGGAATGGGACGGCATCGCTCGGGAACTCGTGAGCCAAAGGGCCGGTGACTACGACTTCGCTGCCGCCGAGGACTACCGCGAAGGCATAGACGAAGACCTCGACGTTGCCACCGAGCATGTGACTGAGCCTCATGAGACCTTCGCGTCGTACGGCCCCGTCATCCAGCCAAGGTTGGAGGAAGCCGAGTCCGCGCCCAGCAACGCCCCGCCGGGCGGCATTGTGGACGCGCTGAACGGCAGGCTTTGGTCGTTGGCTGTGACTCTCGCCGCCCAGAGTGGCAACCGGGACGAGAACCGGCTCACGGACATGGTTTTTTCCTTCCGGCATCCGGAGCGCGGCGGAAGGGCAATCGGCAACGACGAGCCCGGTCTCACGGAGGAATGGCGCCAGATTCGGGACGCGATCGTCCGCCCAACGCTGCGGCTCGCCACCCGCCTGGCGCAGACCGGCCCATCCGCGGGCGCTGAGCCGCCGCCGGCCCTAGTGCGTTGTCCGCGAATGCGGGTCGGTTCTTGTTGATCAGGCGGCGTTTCTGGTGTGGCCCCAGCGGTGCTGGCGTTCGGAGTGGATACGGGCGCGTTCGCGGCGCTGGGCTTCCAGCACTGCTGGGTGGCGGCGGTGGGTGTTGCGCCAGCGCAGGTAGGCGTGCAGGTCGCGAGCGAGTGCCGGGTGGTTGGGCGGGTCGCTGTTACCGAGGGCGAAGCCGCGCAGCGGGCCGAAGTGGGCCTCGATCGGGTTGGCCCAGGACGCCTGGGTCGGGGTCAGGCACAGC
>NZ_JASNFO010000009.1:0-106527 GCF_032027725.1 Pseudofrankia coriaricola
GCGACAGCCGCCCGATCGGCGCCCGACGCGCCGACGTCCTGACCGCCCTGCTCCTCGGGAACCGGCGCGAACGGGTCACCGTCGAGATCCAGGTGATCGCCCCGGTCGGGACCCTCGCCGGACTCGACGACAACCCCACCGAACTCGTCGGCCACGGACCGATCCCCGCACACATCGGCCGGACCCTGGCCGCGGACGCACGCTGGCGCCGGGTGTTGACCGACCCCGCCACCGGAACGGTCCTCGACCTGGGGCATCGCCGCGTACCGACCCCGGCACTCGCCCGCCTGGTCCGCCACCGCGACACCCGCTGCGTCTACCCAGGATGCGCGATGCCCGCCACGGCCTGCGACCTCGACCACACCCTCGCCAGAACCACCAACGGCCACACCGCACTCGACAACCTCGGCACCCTCTGCCGCCGCCACCACGTCATGAAACACAGCCCAGGATGGCAACTCCACCAACCCGAACCAGGCACCTTCATCTGGATCACCCCCACCGGCCGAACCCACCACGTCAACACCACCACCAACGACGAAGAAGGTTTCCTTCCCGAAGAAGACCCCCACACCTGGACCACCAACCCCGCCGCCACCACACCCGACACCCAGACCAGGACACGGAACCCGCCGGGCAGCCGGCCTCCGGCCGACAACCGTTGCCCGTTCTAGAATCCAGTGCAGACCACGCCGTCCTCACGGCGTGCCATGCGGAGAGTACTGGCTGTCCGGCCAGGGCAGGATGGGTGTGTTCGCCAGTGAGGGAGCCTGCCGCACGTTCGACTATCAGGCGGGCGAGGTCGGGTACATACCGTTCGCGGTGGACCACTACGTGGAGAACGCGGGCAGCGAGACCCTGCGGTTCCTCGAGATGTTCAAGGCGCCCGGTTCGAGGACATCAGCCTCGCCCAGTGGATGGCCCTGACACCGCCGGAGACGGTACGCGAGCACCTCCGCCTCAACGACACCGTCATGCGGTCGCTGCGCCGCGACTGGACGCCGGTCTTCCGGCCCTGAGAGGGCCTGTCACCAGAAGGCCGGGCCGGGGCGGAGACAGCGGCGGTCGCGTCCGACGCTGTCTTCCGCGCGCAGCCTGGCCAGCTGGCCGCGCAGCTGGTCATTGACCCGCGCCGCCGTCAGCTGGTCGACAAGACCGTTCCCGTCGGCGACGAGCGTTCCCCCGACGTAGACACCGACCAGGTTGCGCGGTCCGCAGGCGAGTGTGTAAGTGCCGTACGGGTCCCATACGGGCCCCGTGTCGGGCCGGGCCGGATCGACCACGAGGAAGTCCGCGTACCTGCCGACGGCCAGGCTGCCGACATCGTGGCCGACGCCGATCAGTTCGGCCGCGCCACGGGTATGCAGCGCGAGGACCTCGGCCGCGCCCAGGCACGTCGGATCGGCATGCGCGGCTCGCTGCATGTACAGGCCCGCGCGCATGTTCGCCCAGGGATCGGACAGGTCGCCGGAGGACTGGCCGTCAAGGCCCATGCCGATACGAATTCCGGCATCCCGGTAACGGGGGATGTCGGCGACGCCGGAGCCGAGGCGCCCGTTGGAGGCGGGCTGCCAGGCCATGCCGCCGCCGGCGGCGGCGGTGGCCTCGATGATCCGCTCGTCGGTATGTATGAAGTGCCCGAACACCAGGGCCGGCCCGAGTGCCCCGGCATCCTGGTACCAGCGGAACCGCGCGCGCTGGAGGCGAGCGGCATGCGCGGTCTCCAGAAAGTGGGGCTGGTTGACCAGGCCGAACTTGCTCATCACGGCGGCCTCCGCCCGCGCCGCCCACGGGCCCCCGGCCCACTGGACCGTGCCGGTGAGGGCCAGGCCGAGGTGTGAGGGGTGCCGCGCCGTGTCGGCGGCGCGCGCCATGGTCTCGTCGAGGTGTGCCCGCAGGGCGTCGTCGTCCTCCGCCTGGGCCAGCATGACGCTGTGCAGGTGCCGAATACCGGCGTCGACCTTGGCCCGCAGCTGCGCGTGCTGGTAGTCGACCGACGGGACGGCCGCCGCGACCCGTGCCGGGCCAGTCGGGCTGGACTGAAACGTGAGCCCGTTATGGCAGAAGTCGTACACCGTCGTCACGCCGTTTATCAGGCAGTCCTGCGCACCATGTCTGGCCATCCAGTAGATGGCCTCGGGCGAGGCGCCGACGGTGAACCGGCCGGTCGTCGCCAGCCAGCCGTCCAGCGCGTCGTCCGTGGCGAGGCCGCGGAGGCCGGAACTGTAGAGGTGACTGTGCGCGGAGACGAAGCCGGGCGCCACGATCCGGCCACCGACATCGAGCTGTCTCCGGTCCGCGATGCCGGCGATTCCGGCCGGAGGAGGGCCATCTCCGCGCGCGGAGATTCGGCCGTCCTTGCCGACTGTCATCCATCCTTCGAAAGGAGGTGAGCCGTCCATCGGCAGGAACAGGCCGTTCGTGACCAGCAGCCGCGGCCGCGCGTCGACCATGGTCAGATCGTATTCATGGGAACGAAGGCCGGTTTCGCCGCCGTGGGCGGGCCGCGGTCAGGGGTGCGTGTCGGGGGTTTCGACGGTGGCCAGCTCGGTCAGCCCGCTGATCCGCAGGGCGGGCGGCCTGACGTAATGATCAACATCGCTCTGGTGCGATCTGGCCGGATCCGCGGCCGCGACGACAGGCGGGTGGTGATCGACCGGCCGCGTGCCGCCGGCGGGCCGCGTGCCGCCGGCGGGCCTCGGCGGGATGGCGGTAGATCTCGGCCCGTCTGTTGACAGGTGTGGCGGGGGTCTCATAACGTAAAGAGCGAAGGATATTTCGCTATAACGAAAGATGTGCGGAGTCGCCGGAGACCGGAAACGGACCGCTGGCGATGGAGCTCGGCTTCCCGCCGCGGGTCCCCGTCTCGGAGCCCGACCCGGCGTCCATATCCAGACCACGCAATCCAGACCACGCACTCGCGGCGTTGGGCCCGAACTCGAATCGGGCCACGCGCGCCGGGCGGCCGAGTACCACGAGCTGGCCGGAGCGGCGCCTGCTCGATGCGAAGGAGTGTGAGAGTGATCGATCTGGGGCTGACCGGGAAGCGCGCCATCGTGTCCGGCGCGGGCTATATCCCCCAGCGCGCCGGGCATGGTCGGTTCACCGCGCTGAGGCTCGCCGAGGCCGGGGCGGCGGTGGCGTGCATCGACATCGACGAGGGCCGGGCGATCGGGATCGTCGAGGAGATCGAGAAGGCGGGCGGCCAGGCCCTCCCGGTCGTCGCGGACATGACGGTGCCCGCCGAGGTCGAGCGCGCGGTCGCGGAGGCCGTGCGCGGGCTCGGCGGCGGGGTGGACGTCTGCGTCGACATCATCGGCCGGGCCACCTGGAACGGCGCGGAGCGGTTCACGCCGCAGGTCTGGGACGCCACCATCCGGGAGAACCTGTCGCAGGTGTTCTACCTGTTCCAGGCCGTCGGCCGGCAGATGATCGAGCAGGGCACGGGCGGCTCGATCGTCGCACTCACCTCGGTCGACGGCATCGTGGCTGCCGGGTACCACGCGCCCTACGGCGCGGCCAAGGCCGGTGTCATCTCGCTGGCGAAGACCTTCGCCGACGAGCTGGGCCGCTACGGCATCCGGGTCAACGCCGTCGCCCCGGGCAACGTGGGCAGCGGCAACGAGGACCAGCCGGCAGGCGAGTACGCGGTGAACGGGATCAACCCGCTCGCCGCACCCCGAGCGCACGACATCGCCAACGCGGTGCTGTTCCTGTCCTCCGCGCTGGCCGAGCGCATCACCGGGCAGACACTGATCGTCGACGGCGGAGCCAGCATCCACTCGCTGTGGGGACTCAACCCCGACCAGTCCAGACAGTTCGCCGAGGGGGACTACCTGGACGCCACCGGACAGTCGTCATGACGGGCGAGCCGCGGCCCGCGGCCCTGACCGACCTGACCGGACGCTGCGCGATCGTGACCGGCGCCGGCAGCGGCATCGGACGCGGGATCGCGCAGATGTTCGCGGCGGCGGGCGCCGCCGTGGTCTGCGCGGACATCTCCGCCCCGGCGGCCGAGGAGACGGCCGGGCTGGTCCGCGGAAGTGGCGGCGTCGCCAAGGCCGCGACCGTGGACGTGAGCAGCCGCGCCCAGGTCGCCGACCTCGTCGCGTCGGCGGTGGCCGAGCACGGCCGTCTGGACGTGATCTGCAACAACGCCGGGATCATCATCGACGTCCCCGTGCTCGACCTCGACGAGGCCGAGCTCGACCGGGTGCTGGCCGTCAACCTGAAGGGCGTCCTGTTCGGGTGCCAGGAGGCGGGCCGGGCGATGGCCGCGGCCGGTGGCAGCATCATCAACATGGCCTCGGGTGCCGTCGACGCGGCCGCGCCGGGACTGGCGGCCTACGGCATCTCCAAGGCCGGCATCGTGCAGCTCACCAAGACGCTGGCCGTCGAGCTCGGCCATGACGGCGTGCGGGTGAACGCGATCGCGCCCGGCCTGATCGAGACGAGCATGACGCGGCGCCATTACGCCCGCCCCGACGGCTCCGTCGACGAGGACAGACGCGCCGCCGTGCTCCAGCCGATGCGGAAGACGTCGCCCCTGGGCCTGATCGGGGCACCGGAGGACATCGCGTGGGCGGCGCTGTACCTCGCCTCCGACGCCGCGCGGTTCGTCACCGGCCAGATCCTGCGCCCGAACGGCGGCACCTCCATGCCCTGGTGACGGGCGAAAGAACTGCCCGCCGTCGCGCGGCCGAAGGTGACCGGGGCGGCGGAGAACTCTTCTCTTGTCGCGAAAGGAGCCGGAGTGAAACTCGACCTGTTGTACGAATTCCAACCCAAGGTCGGCCCGTACGCGGAGCCGTTCCCTCTTGGTCAGAAACGCGCTGAGCAGCAGACATACCGCGAGGCGTTAGAAGAGATCGCCTTCGCGGACAAGTTGGGGTTCCAGACCGCGTGGGTCGTGGAGCATCACTTCCGGGAGGGGCGGTCGGCGTCCCCGTGCAACGAGACGATCCTCGGGGCGCTCTCCCAGATCACCGAGAGGATTCGGCTCGGCTTCGGCGTCGTGCTGCTGCCCTCCGGGTTCCAGCACCCGGTGCGCGTGGCCGAGAAGGTCGCCACCGTCGACGTGCTCAGCGGCGGCCGGGTGGAATGGGGGTCCGGCCGCTCGACGCCCAACGAGCAGCTCGCCTTCGGTGTCCCGGCTGACGACCGCTCGCGGGATATGTGGCGGGAGGCGTTCGAGTTCGTCATCGCCGCCTGGACGAACGAGCGGCTGGCCTGGAAGTCGCCGACCATCGACTTCCCGGAGCGTTTCATCGCGCCCCGGCCGTACCAGGACCCGCATCCCCCCGCGTGGCTCGCCGCGGCCAGTGAGCAGTCCGCCTACAACGCCGGGAAGCTCGGCCTCGGGCTGCTGTCATTCGCGCTCATGCAGCCCGTCGAGAAGATGGCGGAGGCCATCGCCACCTACCGCCGGGGCCAGGCCGACTGCGAGGCGCCGCTGCCGAAGTTCAAGAACGACCGGGTGGGCGCCTACACCCTCGTCCACTGCACCGACGACCCCGACGACGCCGAGCGCTACGGGCTCTGGGACTCCGTGAAGTGGTGGTACCAGAACCTCGCCGAGTTCACCCTCGAATGGGAGCTCGCGCACCTGCCCGAAGCGGAGAAGGCACAGGTCTTCCCGTTGCTCGAGCCGACCCTCAAAGGCGACATCGACCTGCGGAAGTACACCGAGCAGGACATGATCATAATCGGGACGCCCGAGGAATGCCTGGAGAAGATCCTGCGGTACGAGGAGGCGGGCGTCGACCAGCTGCTGTGCTACACGCAGTTCGGCACGCTGCCCCACGAGAAGGTGATGCGCAACCTCGAGCTACTCGGCACGAAGGTCATCCCCGAACTGGAGAAGCGCGGGCATCGCGTCGACTACGAGGCCCTCTTCCAGGGGGCCTGATCATGGATCCGATCTCAGCGGGGGAGCCGCCCGCGCGCCTGCTTGGTGACGACGGTGGCGCAGGCGCGGACCCGTTCGCCGATGTCGAGGACCTCCCGCCCGGTCAGGCCGGGAGAGAAGCCCGACGCGGTGATCGCGACGAGCACGCGGTGGTCGGCGTCGAACACCGGCGCCGACGCCATGCCCAGGTCGTACGTCCGGGTGGGCTCGACGGTCAGCAGGTCGTAGCCGTCCCGCAGGGAGGCCGACTCCTGCGGCAGGTCGCGGTTGCCCAACGCCTGCCCCAGCGCATATCCCCGCTCGCGCACGGTGGTCAGCGCGAGCCTGGCCCGGTCCGGCTCGAGCGCGGCTCGAGCGCGGCCCAGCCACGCCTCCACCTCGAGGGGATGCGCCCACGCCATGAACACGAGGCCAAGCGGCGGGACGAGCGGTACCCGCTCGCCTTCCCGGAAACCGGGGCCGTACCGGGAACCCGGCCCTCCCACGGCGACGAACACGATCTCCGTCGGCGTCGCGGCCGTCACGACCACGTCGGCGGCGAGCTCGGCGGCGAGCTTGGGGATCTGGTCGGCGGCGGCCCGGATCGCCGGATGCTGCTCGAGCGCCGCCATACCCGCGCTGACCAGCGCCGGCCCGAGCCCGTAGGTCTTGCGGGTCGGATGACGGCTGAGGTAGCCGGTCTGCTCGAGGACGGCGAGGACGGCGTGGGCGGAGCCGAGGCTGCTGCCCGTGCGCCGCGCCAGGTCGGAGATCGTGAACTGCTCACCGCGGTGCGTCACGAGAAGGTCGATGATCTTCAACGCCTTGTCGACGGCGGGGGCCGGTCTCGCCATCCCGTCCTCCCCGGAGCGTGGGCCTCCCCGGAGCGTGGGCCGCGTCGCCGATCACGCTACCTCAATGCCGGCTAGTCTTTCACTTGAGCGAAAAATATTTCGCAGTAGACATTGTCTACCCACGGCGATGCAGAGAGGCTGACCGTCATGACGGCCACCGGCCCCAACCGTGTCCCCACCGCGACGGAACGCGCCGCCTCCACTGGCAGCTGGCTGCTCCCGCCGTTACGCCCGTCCACCATGGGGACGCCGGACGACCTCGCGTCCCGGCGCGCGGCGCTCGGCGCCCTGACCCGGCCCACGCCGGACCCCGAGGTCGCGGTCCAGGACACCTGGTACGCCGGCGTGCCGTGCACGGTGTGCACGCCGCCGGAGCCGCGTGACGTCCTCGTGTACTTCCATGGTGGCGGCTACCGGCTGGGCTCGGCGGCCCAGTTCACGCGCTTCGCCGCCCGCCTGGCCGGCGCTGCCCGCGCCCGCGTGGTCGTCGTCGACTACCGGCTCGCGCCGGAACACCCATACCCGGCGGCCCTGCACGACGCGACGAAGGTCTACGAGCAGGTCCTCGCCGCGTCGGGCACGCCGCCGATCGCCGTGGGTGACTCGGCGGGCGGTGGGCTGGCGGCCGCCCTGGTGGTTGCCTGCGCCCAGGCCGGGGTCACGGCCCCGCGCGGGCTCGTCCTCATGTCCGCGTGGCTGGACCTGCGGTGCGCCGCGGCCAGTTTCCGGTCACGGTCGGCGACCGACCAGCTGTTCTCGCTCGAGGCAGCTCGGCAGGCTGCCGACCAGTACCTCCAGGGCCACGACCCCGCGGATCCGCTGGCGTCCCCGCTCGTCGCCGACGTCGCCGCGTTTCCTCCGGCGCTGCTGTTCGTGAGCGCCGACGAGGTCCTGCTCGACGACACGGTGGCCATGGCGGCGGCGCTCGCGCGGTCCAGGGTGCCGGTGACGACCGTCGTCACCCCCGGCGTGCCGCATACCTGGCCAAGCGTCGCGCCCGACCTCCCCGCGTCGACGGCCGCGCTGGACCTCGTCGCCCGGTTCGTCGATGGGCTGTCGGCAGTCGATGGGCTGTCCGCGCAGGAATGACGGCATCCGCCCGAACTGGGGCGCCAGTGAGATCCCCTCTCGGGGCGCCGACGGCAGCCGTCGGCGCCCTTCTGAGGTCGATGGTGGCGCGCCCGGCGTGCTCCTACCAGGCGAAGTGCTCGGGTGCTGTCCGGTAGCCGGGGAAGATCTCGTTCAACCGGTCGAGTGCCTTCTCGTCCAGGTGCACGTCGAGTGCCCGGACGGCGTCGTCGAGCTGCTGCCGTGTGCGCGGGCCGACGATCGGGGCGGTGACGGCGGGCTGGTGCAGCAGCCAGGCGAGCGCGACGTCACCGGGCTCGTGGCCGAGCTCCGTGGCGAAGTCCTCGTAGGCCTCGATCTGCGCGCGCTTGGCGTTGAGGGTCTGCGCGGCCCGGCCTTCGAGGCGCCGCAGGCCCTCGCGCTCCTTGCGCAGCACGCCGCCGAGCAGTCCGCTCTGCAGCGGCGACCACGGGAGGAGGCCCAGACCGTAGTGCTGGGCGGCCGGGAGGATCTCCAGCTCGATGTCGCGGGTGATCAGATTGTAGAACGGCTGCTCGCTCGACAGGCCGACCAGCCCATGCTGGGCCGCGGCGGCCTGTGCCTGGGCGATGTGCCAGCCGGCGAAGTTGCTGCTGCCGACGTAGAGGATCTTGCCGGCGGTGATGGCGACGTCGATGGCCTGCCAGATCTCGTCCCACGGAGTCGCCCGGTCGACGTGGTGGAACTGGTACAGGTCGATGTAGTCGGTCTGCAGGCGGGCCAGGCTCGCGTCGAGGGCGCGGCGGATGTTGAGCGCCGACAGCTTGCCCTCATTGGGCCACTCGCCCATGTCGCCGTAGACCTTGGTGGCGAGCACGGTGCGCTCGCGGCGACCCCCGCCCTCGGCGAACCAGCGGCCGATGATCGACTCGGTGGAGCCCACGCCGTCCCCGAGGCCGGAGACCCCGGCCGAGCGCAGACCGTAGACATTGGCGGTGTCGAAGAAGTTGATGCCGTACTCGTGCGCCGCGTCCATGATCGCGTGTGCGTCGACCTCGTTGGTCAACGGACCGAAGTTCATCGTGCCCAGGCACAGGCGGGATACGGACAGACCGGAACGGCCGAGCTGAGTGAACTGCATCCTGAGCGGAATCCTCTCTGAGGACGGGGACCGGCCGACACCGCAGTCGGGCAGCCCCCGCATGGCACCCGGACAGTCTCCAACTTCGAGCACGCTCCAGGTCAAGCCCGAGACGTGCCCATCCAATCGGAAACGCGGACCCGGTGAAGGTCGCCGTTTCTCGCCGCGCGAAACCCGACTGGCGGGTCAGCCTGGCGGGTCAGCCGATCCAGACGGACTTCTGGTTGCAGAACTCGCGGATCCCGACGGCGCCGAGCTCGCGCCCGTAGCCGGACCTCTTCACCCCGCCGAAGGGGAGCTCCGGGTAGGAGGTCGTCATGCCGTTGATGAAGACGGCGCCGGCGGCGAGCTCGTCGGTGAAGCGGTCCTGCTCGGTCGGGTCGTTGGTCCACGCGTTGGAGCCGAGCCCGAAGGACGTGGCGTTGGCGATCTCGAGAGCGGCGTCGAGGTCCGGCACCCGGTAGAGGGTGGCCAGCGGGCCGAAGGCCTCCTCGAGGTGCAGCCGCATGGCCGGGGTGACGTCGGCGACGACTGTCGGGGGGAAGTACCAGCCCGGGCCGTCCGGCGTCTTCCCGCCGCAGAGCACGGTCGCGCCCTTGGCGATGGCGTCGGCCAGCAGCTCCTCCAGGTCGACGCGCCCCTGCTCGGTGGCGATCGGCCCGACGTCGGTGCCGTCGGTCATCGGGTCGCCGACCTTCAGCGCGGCCATCTTCTCGGTGAACAGCCGGGCGAACTCGTCGTAGGCGGCGTCGTGGACGATGAACCGCTTGGCGGCGATGCAGGACTGGCCGTTGTTCTGGCAGCGGGCCGTCACGGCGACCGTGGCGGCCCGTTCCAGGTCGGCCGAGGGCATGACGACGTAGGGGTCGCTCCCGCCGAGTTCCAGCACGGTCTTCTTGATCTCGTCGCCGCAGATGGACGCGACCGACTGGCCGGCGGGCTCGCTCCCGGTGACCGCGGCCCCGGCGACCCGGGGGTCGCGTAGCACTCCCTCGACCTGGCGGGCGCCGATCAGCAGGGTCTGGAAGGCGCCGGGCGGGAAGCCGGCTCTGGTGAACAGGTCCTCCAGGTAGAGGGCGCACTGCGGCACGTTGGAGGCGTGCTTGAGCAGGCCGACGTTGCCGGCCATGAGCGCGGGTGCGGCGAACCGGGTGACCTGCCACAGCGGGAAGTTCCATGGCATCACGGCGAGCACGACGCCGATCGGCTGGTAGCGGGCGTATGCCCGGCTGGCGCCGATGGCGGACGGGTCGTCGAGTGGCTCGTCGGCGAGGAACGCCTCGGCGTGCTCGGCGTAGAAGCGCATGCCCTTGGCGCACTTGGCGGCCTCGGCCTCGGCGGAGGCGAGCGTCTTGCCCATCTCGGTCGTCATCGTCACGGCGATGTCGCGGCGTTCGGCGTCGAGCAGGTCCGCCGCGGCGCGCAGCAGGCGGGCGCGCTCGGCGAAGGTCGTGCGCCGGTAGCTCGCGAACGTGGCGGCCGCCCGGGCCAGCTTGGCCTCGATCTCGCCGTCACCGAGCGGGTCGAAGGTCTTCAGGACGGCGCCGGTCGCCGGGTTGATGCTTTGGATCGCCATGCCGCTCACTCCTCGAAGGCCCAGATGGGGCGTCCACTACCAGGTGCTGATCCGGACAGGTCTGGCGCTCAGGCCGCGCCGGCGCGGCCGGCCGGGTTCATCCGGGGCCACGACCATCGTCGAACGCCGCGCGGCCCGCGGCCACCGTGCGGTCCAGGTCGGCCTTCGCGGCGCGCGGAACGTCGACGACGGGCCCTCGGCCGACGGGGAGACGATGTCGAACAGCTCGGCGCTCACCGGTTTCTGCCCACGTGTCGTCGAGGTAGAACACCCGCCGGTGTATCGGCTGGTCCGACACCTCCCTCCCTCGGCCGCCTCACGGGCGGACCGTAGCATCCTGAGCGAACGCTCGCTACCAACATGGACCAGTCGCGATCCGCTCCATGCCCGCTGCGCGTTCTCCGTCAGCCGATCGAGCTCCTAAATAAGTGAGTACATACTTATCAGCAGCTGGGCGCCCGCGGAGCGTTCCATCCCGCACGTCGAACGGTCGCGGGCGGTGGTGGCGCCCAGGGTGGCGGCGAAGGAGCCGGCCACCGCGCGCGGCCGCCCTTCCGCTGATCGTGTCAGGGCCACACGATCCAGGTGAGCCGCCGGGCGCGCGGGCGGGTGACCTGTGCGGCCGGGTACACCGACAATCGCGCCGGCACGACTGATGGCGTTGGAGGTGTTTCATGCGAGGACTTTCGAGAACCAAAGCTCTCGTGCTCACCGCCGCGACCGGAGCGTCGTTGGCCATGGTTCCCGCGGCCGCGGCGAGTGCCGGCACGACAAACAACCCGCTGACGGTCGCCGGAACAGTGCGGTGTGTGCTCGGGACGCCCGTGTCGCTGAAGATCACCGGTGGTGGCGAGTCCCACGGCGGCGTCGTGGGTCCGGGCGGGCAGTTCTCCATCTTCTTTGGCAACCCTCAGCTGCCCAGCACCGCGAAGGCTGAGGTGCGGTGCGATGTAGGCCAGACGAGAACCTACCCTTCCACCACCTTCAACATGGTCAGGCCGGCGGTTGGGCAGACGCTCGTGGTAAACCTCAACGTGGCCTGACAATCTTGGCCCTGGTTGACGCACCGCCCGGTCGCGGCGCGTCAACCAGGGGCGCGTCCGTGCCGTTTTCGTCAGTCCCGCGCGGATTTCCGTGAATCGTCCCGGCCAGTGGACTTCCCACGCCAGGCGATGCGGCCGGCGTATTTTTCTGTCGGCCGACCGGGCGGTCGGGCGCGGGAGGCAGTTACCCGGTGCCGCGGATCTCGGCGATGGCCTCGCCGGCGGGGGCGCCGGTGACGTCGTGCGCGGCGACGTCTGGGGGAGTGAGGCCGCCCGCAGGCTCATCCTGCCACCGCGTGAGGCTCCAGCTGGCCGTGACGTCGCCGTCGAGGACGACCATCCCGGTGTTCGGCAACAGCCATTCGTCGGCGGATCCCACCGCGCCGACACGGATGGCGACCCAGGTCCGGATAGCGGCGCCGTGGCTTATGACCACGACCGTGTCGTCGTCGGCGTGCGCCGCCGCGATGTTCGCGATGGCGTTGTCATACCGGGCGACGAACGTATGGCCGTTCTCCCCGCCCGGCATCAGGGCATCGAGGTCGCCGTGGATCCAACCGCTGACGGTTTCGAGGTACGTCGTGATCGATGCCTTGTCGCTGCGCAGCTCGAGGTCACCCGCGACGATCTCCTCGAGTCCCTCCCGTATGTGCGCCGTGAGGCCGCGGGCCGCGGCGAGGGGAGCCGCCGTGAGCTGGGTGCGGACCAGGACCGAGGCGTAGATCGCCGAGATCGGGTCATCACGGAGAGCACCCGGCAGTGCCAGCGCCTGGGCGTGCCCGAGGGGGGTCAGCCCGGCTCCCGGGCGACCGGTGTCGAGGGCACCGATGACGTTGTACGGGGTCTGGCCGTGGCGGATCAACAGTAGGCGCATCGCCGCCGAGTCTAGCGTCCGATATTCGATCAAGTGTTCGTCGGCCCGGCTGCCCATTCCGCCGGATCTGCCGCCCGGTTCTTCGCCATGGTCGAGGTGCGTGAGTTCGGCGAGGGGTCGCGGCTGCGTTTCTGGATGCGTTTTTCCGGCCGCCCCGTTCGGATCGGCTCGGCGCCCGACAGCGAGTGGGTTCTCGTCGACGGCACCCCCGAGCCGGCCGCCGGTGGCTACGGCCATGGTTCGGTGCGGCTGTGGGCTCCGGACGGCTCGCTCGCGGGCGTGGGAAGCCAGACGGCCGCGCTCCGGTTCCCCCGCGGCTGAAGTCGAGCCGGCTGGCGAGGGCTAGCGGCCCGTGTAGCTGGGCGGGCGTCGCGTGCTGAAGGCGGCGAGCCCCTCGCGGAAGTCCGCGGTGCGGGAGCTCAGCTCCAGCGCCAGGGACTCGTTCTCCAGCGCCTGGGCGAAGCTGTTCTCCAGGTTGCGGTTGAGGCTGCGCTTCGCCAGGCCGATGGCGACGGTCGGGCCGGTCGCCAGCTGCTCGATGACCGCGGCGGCCGTGGCGGCCAGCCCGCCTGTGGGCGTGCTGGCGTGGATCAGGCCCCAGTCGGCCGCCTCGACGCCGGTGAGCCTGCGGCCGAGCAGGAGCAGGTCGCGCGCCCGGGCGAGGCCGACCAGGCGGGGCAGCAGCCAGGTCGCCCCGCTGTCCGGGGTGAAACCGCGCTGCAGGAACGGCTCCCAGAACTGCGCGTCCTCGGCGGCGACGGTGATGTCGGCGGCCAGCGCGAGCTGGAAGCCCAGGCCCGCGGCCCAGCCGCGCACGACGCAGACCACCGGCAGCTGGATCTCCATGAGCAGCTGCACGAGGCGGTGGGCCTGGACCGGGGTGCGCCGCTGCACGCTGCCCGGCCGCGGCCTGGGCTTCGGGGCCTTGTCAGCCCAGCCAGCCTCATCGGCCCGGGCGCTGTCGCCCTTGTCGCCGGTGTTGGACGACACCCAGTCGGCGCCCGAGCAGAAGTGGCCGCCCGTGCCCTCGATCACGACCACCCGCAGCGTGTCGTCCGTCGACGCCGCCTCCAGGGTGGAGACGAGGGCGCCGACGGCGGCCATGTCGAGCGCGTTCCGGCGATCCGGCCGGTTGAGCACGATCCGCAGCACGCCGTCGCGCACGGTCGTCTCGACAGCCCCCGCCGTGTCGACGGCACCCGTGGTGGTCACGGCGCCGGCCGCTTCGCTCGTAGACATCTAGATGTTTACCCTCTGGAGTGTGGTCGAGAGAGGCGGGTGGCCCGCGCTGGCACGGGCCGTCGGCCTGTCACGATTCGGGGATCTCGAAGTGTTGGTCGCGTAGTTGGAAGGCGCGTTTGACGCCGTGGCGGGCGCGTTCTTTGACGAAGTTGTATTCGCCGTCTTCGAAGCTGAGGTTGGTGCCGTAGGCGTGGAGGAGGTAGCTGAGGACTTCTTCGCCTTGGTAGGCCTGGAGTTGTTCGATGAGGCGGAAGGCTTCTTTGGCGATGACGATGCCGTCGGCGGGCATGCGGGAGATCTTGTGGGCCCACCAGTCGGCGCGTTTGGCGACGTCGGTGTCGTCGACGATCTCGGTGAAGATTCCGAGGTGTTCGAGGGTGGCGGCGGGGATGGAGTCGCCGGTGAGGAGCATGCGGCGGGCGAGGACGGGTCCGAGTCGGTGGAGGAAGAGGTGCAGGGAGCCGAGGGCGGGGCCGAGGAAGCGGGTGGCGGGCATGCCGAGTTGGGTGTTGCGTCCGACGACGGCGATGTCGGCCATGAGTGCGATTTCGAAGCCGCCGCCGAGGGCGAGGCCTTCGACCTGGGCGATGGTGGCTTTGGGGAAGCCGAGGAGTTCGTGGTAGAAGCCGAAGGTCTGGCGGTCGACGGTGAGGCGGCGGCGTTGGCTGGGTCGGCGGGGCTTGGTGGGCGGCGTGCCGTTCGTGGCGGTCGTGGTGGTGTCGGGGGTGGTGCCGTTGGTGGTGGTGGTGTCGTCGTACCAGCCGTAGGCGTTGCGCATGTCGGCGCCGGCGGAGAAGTAGCCGTCGGTGCCGCGTAGGAGGACGACCTTGGTGTTGTCGTCGGTGGCGGCGGTGTCGAGGTGGGTGGCGAGCTGGTCGCGCATGGTGGCGTCGTAGGAGTTGCGCCGGTCGGGGTTGTTCAGCGTGATGCGGGCGATCCCGGTGTCGGGGTCGCGTTCGAGCAGTACGCGTCTGTCAGTCAACGCGGTCATCCTTCTCCCGTTGCGCCTGGGTCCTGGCCATCCTAGGGTTAATGTCTAGATATTTCCAGCGAGCCGCGTGCGGTCGACCCTAGCGAGGCAGAGGGAGGCGTCACGTATGGACTTCCGTCTCAGTGACGAGCAGCTTGCCCTGCGCGACACTGTCGTGTCGTTCTGCAACGGCCATTCCGACGTGGCAGGCAGGATGGGCGGGGCGACGAAGGTGGTGAGCGGATGACGGGGACGGACCGGCCGCCCGCATACGGCACGATCAAGTACGAGGTGACGCCCGACAAGGTGGCCACGATCACGCTGAACCGGCCCGAGGCGCTGAACGCGTTCGACCGCCAGATGTGCGAGGAGATCCGCGACGCCTGGAAGCGGATCAAGGACGACCCGGCGGTCAACGCGGTCGTGCTGCGCGCCGCCGGCGACCGGGCGTTCTGCGCCGGTCTGGACGTCAAGAAGAGCTACGGCCAGCCGGACGACGTCTGGAACCACGAGGACCCCGGCGAGCTGCTCTCGCCCAAGTGGCGGAAGGTCTGGAAGCCGGTCGTCTGCGCCGTGCACGGCATCTGCACCGCGGGTGCCTTCTACCTCGTCAACGAGTCGGACATCGTGATCTGCTCCGAGGACGCCACCTTCTTCGACTCGCACGTCAGCCAGGGAATGGTGCTCGCGCTGGAGCCGATCGGCCTGATGCGCAGGATCGGCCTCGGCGAGACGCTGCGGATCGCGCTGTCGGGCAACGACGAGCGGGTCACCGCCGCCACCGCACTGCGCATCGGGCTCGTGACCGAGATCGTCGATCGCGACCGGCTGTGGGAGCGGGCCCACGAGATCGCCGCCGGAATCGCCGAGAAGCCGTCGTCGGCCACCCAGGGCACGGTCCGCGCCATCTGGGAGTCGCTCGACCGTCCCTACCGCGCCGCCATGGAGCAGGGACTGATCTACACCCGGCTGGGCAACCCGATCGGCATGGCCGAGGCCAGGGCCAACCCGCGGCTGAAGCGTCAGCCGAGGCTGCGATGACAAGCGTCGAGAAGGTCGGTCAGGTCATGCCGCACTGCCCGGCCGCATCGCCGACACCTTGATCCTGAAGCCGGCCGCGCCCGCGCCGTTCCTGGAGCTCCAGGGGAGCTGTCGCTCCGAGGATTTCACCAGATCACGAACGGCTCGCGCGTTTCGGGCCAAGGCGCGCGGCGCGGCGCCGACGGCGGCGTCCGGTAGCCCCGTGTGGAGGGCCACCGGCCGCCGTGGGACCGGCAAACAGTCAGACTGGGGTTCCCACCTGCCACGTTTCGGCTCGGGTCAGGCGGGCCAGCCGACGGTCTTGGTTTCGGTGAAGATCTCGAGTCCCTCGATGCCGCACTGGCGGCCGATGCCGGACTGCTTGTAGCCGCCGAACGGGGCGTCGGCGCCGTACCAGAGGCCGCCGTTGAGGCCGAGCGTGCCGGTGCGGATCCGGCGGGCCACGTTCTTGGCCCGCTCCAGGTCGCTGGACATGATGGCGCCGGAGAGGCCGTAGACGGAGTCGTTGGCGATGCGGACGGCGTCGTCGTCGTCCTCGAAGCCGATGACGACGAGGACCGGGCCGAAGATCTCCTCCTGGGCGATCGTCATGCCGGGGGTGACGTCGGCGAACAGGGTCGGCTCGACGAAGTAGCCGCGGTCGAGGTTCTTGGGCACCCCGCCGCCGAGCACCACACGGGCGCCCTCGGCGCGGCCCTTCTCGATGTAGCCGAGGACCCGCTCCTGCTGGCGCTTCGAGACCTGCGGGCCCTGCAGCACCGAGGGGTCGGTCGGGTCGCCGTACTTGACGCCCTCGAAGGCGGCGGTGGCCAGCTCGATGGCCTCGTCGTAGCGGGAGTTCGGGACGAGCAGCCGGGTCGGCATCGCGCAGCCCTGGCCGGCGTGCATGCAGACCATCGCGGCCCCCGGGATCGCCTGGGCGAAGTCGGCGTCGTCGAGGAGCAGGTTGACCGACTTCCCGCCGAGCTCCAGGAACGTCGGCTTCACCGTGGCGGCCGCGGCCGCCATGATGCGCCGGCCGGTGACCGTCGACCCGGTGAAGGCGACCATGTCGACCAGCGGGGAGGTCGAGAGCACCTCGCCGACGAGGTGGTCGGCCGACGGGACGATGTTGACGACGCCGGGTGGGATGTCGGTGCGCTCGGCGATGAGGCGGCCAAGGCGGGTGGTGTTCCACGGGGTGTCCGGCGCGGGCTTGAGCACGCAGGTGTTGCCCATGGCGAGGATCGGGCCGAGCTTGTTCAGCGCGATCTCGATCGGGAAGTTCCACGGGGTGACCACACCGACGACCCCGACCGGCTCCTTCCACACCTCCCGCGCCGACGGGTAGCCCATCCCGAACGCGTCCTTCTCACCGAGCTGCCGCGTCCACGGGAAGGACTCGATCTGCTCGGCGGGCCAGCGCAGCGCCTCCCGCAGCGGCGCGTCGAGCTGCGGCCCGTAGGTGGTGATCACCGGGCAGCCGACCTCGGCGACGAGCTCGGCCCGCAGCTCCTCGACCTCGGCCTCGATCGCGGCCTGCAGCTGCAGGATCGCCTTCTTGCGACCGGCGTGGTCGGTGGCCCAGTCCGACTGGTCGAACGCCGAGCGGGCCGCGGCGACGGCCCGCTCCATGTCGGCGCGCGACCCGTCGGCGGTGACGCCGAGGACCTCCTCGGTCGCCGGGTTGACGTTGTCGAAAACCCGGCCTTCCTCGGCGTCGACGAGCTTGCCGTTGATTAACATTCGCTGCTCGGACATCACTTCTCCGGATAGGTCGGCGACGAGACGATCTTTCTCGGCAGGGGGAGCGGAAGGTCGGCGTAGGTCACGATTCCGGGTGGCGCGGCGACGACGGCGGGAATGGCGTGCACCGCCGGCATGGCCGTCATCACCATGCCCAGAACCATGAAATCCGCGAAAGTGGTTCCCTGGAAGTCGGGAGGCGGCAGGATCTCGACCTTCGTCCGGATCGTCGGCCGGCCGTGGACCTCGATGACGTAACCGGTGTCGATCTTCCAGTTGGGTTCCAGGGACTGGCCCTTGCGCCACCGGAAACGCAGGTCGACGACGGTGCGGCCGGCCACCCTGCCCTGCCAGCTGCCGGCGATGCCCGCGACGCAGCCGGCGGAGATCTTCCAGGAGCCGAGGTCGAGATCCTCGGTGGTCTTCGCGTACTCCGCCTCGCAGACCACCTCGTCGAACTCGACGCCGAGCGCCGCGCCGAGCAGGCGGACGGCGTCCTCGAACACCGCGGTGCCCTTGGTGGTCATCGCCAGCAGGTCCGGGTCGTCGATGGGGCGGGCGAACCCGACCGGCAGCTCGGTCGCGGGGGAGTCGTAGCCGGTGGCGTCGGCCGTCTCACTGACCACGATCTTGTCGACGCGGTCGCAACCGGCGGCGGAGACCATCGCGATCAGGTTCGCCAGGCCCGGGTTGATGCCGGAGCCGAAGACGGAGGTCTGACCCCGGGCACAGGCCTCCTGGATGCGGCCACGGCCCTCGCCGAGGGAGTGGCCGGTGATGAAACCCGCCGTGCTGACGATGTTCGCTCCCGACTCGAGGATGCGCACCATCTCGTCGACGTCGAGCCACATCGGGTTGTAGATGACGCAGTCAGGCTTGAGTGTGAGCAGGGCGTCGACGTCGTTCGTCGCGGCCACCCCGGCGGGCGCCGTACCGCACAGCTCCCCGACGTCCTTGCCGACCTTCTCGGGCGACCACGCGTAGCAGCCCACTAACTCCAGGTCCGGATGGGTGAGTACCGCCTCGACCGACTGCCGGCCGACGTTGCCGGTGGTCCACTGCACAACCCGGTAGGTCATCGCGCATCTCCGCTCCGGACGCGACAAGCTGGACATGGCGCTCGGCGTCCTGCTGAAGGTTCTACCGCCTGAGAGACGAGTCATCTAGATGTATCGCGCATGTTGCCCGCGGGTGCGTCCCGCCGGGCAGGGCCGCTGACGGACGTGCCGCGGGCGGTCCCGTCGACCGTGACCTCCGGGGTGCCGCCGGGCGGCGTCACTCCCCAGGGCGTCCGTGTCCCAGCCCGCTTCCTCTGATAAATATATAGATGTATCGTGCCAGGGCTGTTTGGACCGGCCCGGTGGAACTGGAAAGGATGTCGCCGTGACAGCGGCCACCCACATCGTCACCGAGCTCGGCCTCTCCGTCGCCATCGACGGCCCGCTGGCGGTGGGACGCGCCGCGATCGTTCCGGAGGTGTGCGTTCCGGGGAGCGTCGTGCCGCGGACCTCGGTCCTGGCCACCTGGGCCGACGTGATCACCGGGACGCTCTGCATCTCCGCCGTCGCGCCGCGCATTCCGCTCACGCTCGATCTCGAGGTCCAGGTGTTCGAGCCGCCCCTCGAGGGCGACACGGTCACGGTCGAGGCCAGCATCGTCAAGCGGGGCCGGACCGTCGTCGTGTCCGAGGCCCGGTTCTACGTGCGGGGGTCCGCCGCGCCGGCCGCGCTCGCGCTGGCGTCGTTCATCGCGTCGCCGGACCCGAGCCACGTCTTTCCCCCCGACTTCCACCCGCCGCTGCGGCAGGAGGCCGGCCGGCTGTCGGTGCCGTTCGCCGAGCGGGCCGGGTGCGCGGTCAGCACCCCCGGGACGGCGGTGGTCCCCCGGAAGCCCGACGGGCTCAACTCGTCCGGCGGGATCCAGGGCGGCCTGGTCGCGCTGGTCGCCGAGGAGGCCGCGGCCTCGCTCGCCGACCCGCCGGTGTTCCTACGGTCTCTGATGCTGCGTTACCTGAGGCCGTTCGCGGTGGGGCCGGCCCGGGCGACGGCCGAACGCCACGGCGACACCTGCCTGGTGCACCTGACCGACGCCGGCGTCGACAAGCTGAGCGCCCTCGCGACCGCCCGCCTGGCCGACGCGCCCCGGCTGCGCGCTGCCCGGGCGTAGTTGTCCTGACCATAGCGTTGGCGGCGGTACGCACCGAACTCACGGCACCCGGCTGAATCCCTGCCCCAGCGGTCCCGTCCGCGCGTCGAAGGCACACAGATGCCGCGCGGGTATTGAAGACATGTAGATGTATGGCCTAGTCTCTGCGGGCAGCGCCGGGGCCGCCGCGCGAGGGAGGCTGCATGGACAGCGAACATCCGGAGCGATCCGCCGCTCCGGCGCCGGACCGGTTGGCGCCGGACTGGTTGACGGCGGTCACGGGCGGCGGCGGGTCGCCCGTCGACCTTCCGGGCACGGCCGCCGCCGGGCACGAGGCGACGACCGAACGGGCTCGGTCCTGAGCACCGGCCCGGCCCCGGACGACGAACCCGGCTTACCCGACGGCGGCCCGGGCCCGCCGACCGGCACCATCGGCGTCGACGCGCGGCGGGTCGCCACGTGGCTGCGCGAGAGCCTGCACCCCGCTGTGTCGTCGGCCGCCGTCAGCAAGCTGCCCGGCGGCCACTCCAGCGGGGTGTGGCGCGTCGACGCGGTCATCGACGGCGACGTCCGGCCGATGATTCTCAAGGCTCCTGAACAGCCGAGCGTCGTGTACCAGCGGGATGCCTGCCGTGAGGCGCGGATCCTCGCCGCCGTCCGCGGGATGGGCGCGCCGGTGCCGGACGTGCTCGCCGTCGACACCGGGAAGGCCACCGGCCGGCGGTGCTTCGTCATGGAGCACGTCGAGGGACACGGGCTGGCCGACTCGTCGTTGGCGGGCCCGCATGAGGACACCTGGCTGCAAGGCATGGGCCCGGAAGCCCGGCGGGCGATCTGGGACTCCTTCCACGACGCGCTCGCCGCTCTGCACTCGGTCGACGCGCGGCGGGTTCCCGACGCGAGCCACGGGCCGCGCGGCGCGGTCGATGTCCTCGACTACTGGCGGGCGGCGCTGCTGGACGCCGCGCCGGCGCACTCGGTGCCGCGGCAGCTGAGCGCGCTGGACTGGCTGCGGGACAATGCCCCACCGGGCGCCGACGACGCGCCGGCGGTCTGCATGGGCGACGCCCGCATTGCCAACTGCCTCATCGACGGGAGCGAGGTACGCGCGCTGGTCGACTTCGAGGTCGCCTACGTCGGGAATCCGGCCGCCGACCTCGCCTACAGCATCTTCTTCGACGGCCTGCACAGGGCAGGCGCGCGACAGCCGCTCGACGGGCTTCCGTCGGCGGCCGAGACCTGGAACCGGTGGAGCCGCGCGACCGGGCGGCCCGTCGACAACCCCGCCTACTGGACGGCCTTCGGCGTGACGATCCTCTGCGTGACGGCCACCCGGGCGATGATCCAGTGGGGTCTCGCGGACCAGGGGATCGAGTCGGCCAACCCGATGGTCGCGCGCTGGGAGGCGTGCGTGGAAAGGGCAACCCATGCCTGAGTCACCCGCCAGGTTCACGGCCGACGACGAGAACCTGCATCCGGCCGACCCGCACGTGTGGTCGTGGAACGAGTCCTGGTACTTCTCCTGGATCGACCTGGACGGCGGGCCGGCCGGCTTCTTCCGGCTCGGGCTCCTGCCGAACCAGCGGCGGGCGATGCTGTGGTGCTTCGTCCACGTCGACGGCGCCTGGCATGGCGTCGAGGAGTCCCGGCTCGCGCTCGACCATGTCGACCTCGCCGCCGGGCATTCCTACGACAGGTGGGCCCTGCGGTTCGGCTGGCGCCCGGAACTGCCGCTGGCCGGCGCACACTTCACCTTCGCCGGAACCCTGCTCACCCGGTCCGGCGCCGACACGGGCGCCCAGGTGCCCGTCTCGATCGACCTGACCTGCGCGGCCACGAGCGAGCGCGTCGGCGCGGCGCCCAGCGCCGACACGTCGTATCCGGCGGACCGCTTCGAGCAGTCGCTCCGGGCATCCGGGACCGTCGTCGTCGGTGGCGACGCCCGCCCGGTGCGTGCCGGCGCGCACCGGGACCGGTCCTGGGGGCCGCGCGAGTGGCGCCTGCCGTTCGCGATCGGCGACCTGCAGGGCGGCGACCGCCAGCTCTACTTCGTCGGCTCGCCCAGGCACGGGCGCGGCTCCGGATACCTACGCGACGGCTCCGCCGAGCCGCGCCGGCTCAGTTGGGCCGGCGGGACCGTCGGGTACGACGACGAGGCGCGGACCATCACCCCCGGAACACTGCGCTTCGAGGACGCCGACGGCGCCCCGATCGAGGTGGAGCTCGAACCGATCGAGCCGAGCGTCTGCTTCGACATGGCCCACACCGGCCAGGAACCGGAGCAGTGGCCGTACTGGCGCATCCTCGTGCGGGCCAGGGTGCCCGGGTGGGAAGGCCCGTGCCGCGGCTGGTTCGAAGCCAGCCGCTACGGGATCCTCTGACCTCTGGTCATTGCCGTCTCGGCTGTGCCGCCGAGGCCGCCGAGGCCGCCGCGTCGCCCGAGGCCGCCATCCGTCACCCCGCCGTCCGTCACCCGCCATTCGTCGTCCGGCTACGGCTGGGCCGTCTTCTGGTATTCGGCGACGATCGGGGTGAGCTCCGCGGGGGTCGCGCCGTGCATGATGACGCCGTCGCAGCCGAGGGCGAGCTGGTTGCGGACGGCGGCGACGCACTGCGCGGGGGTGCCGGTCGCCGCGGGCGCGAGCCACTCCGGCGGGATCAGCGTCGCGGCGTGCGCCAGCTGCTCGGGGGTGCCCCTCACGTCGAGGCCGCGCACGCCGGCGATCACCGGGTCGGCCAGGAACCGCCTGAGCACCTCGGGGTCCCAGCCGTTGGTGCGTACGAGCAGGTCGCCGTACCCCTGCAGGTAGGTCCCCAGGCGGCCGACGAGCTTCATGAGCCGCTGGTCCTCCGGGACATGTTCGCCGACGGTCGCGAAACAGGACCAGACCTTGACCGAGCCGGGGTCGCGCCCTGCCTCCTCGGCTGCGCGCTTCACCGTCGCCACCGCGCGCGCCGTGGTCTCGTCGGTGAAGAAGGTGTGCAGCACGACCTGGTCGAACAACCGCCCACCCAGCTTGAGCGTGTTCGGCCCGAACGCCACGATGCCCATCGGCAGGTGCTCGTCGAGCGTCCCGTCCAGGTGGAGCACCGGCCAGGAGCCGGCCGGGCCGTTGTGGCCCATGATGACCTCGCCGCGGAAAAGCCGGCGCATGAGGTTGGTGAAGTCCTCGAGCTGCGCGGTCGTGACCCGGGGGATACCGTACGTGTCCTGCTGCAGGGGGACCCCGCGGCCCAGGCCGAGGACGAAGCGGCCGCCGGTGAGGCTCTGCATGGTGCGGGCGTAGCCGGCGGTCACCATCGGGTGGCGGGTGTTGTGGTTCGTGGCCCCGGTCGCGATCGTGATGCGCTCGGTGACGGCGCCCGCCGCGCCGGACAGCGCCGCGGCCTCCTTCTTGTTGAACCGCTCCGAGATGTAGGCGGTGCCGAGGCCCAGCCGTTCGGCCTCGACGGCCTCGACGAGGATGTCGTGCGACGACTTCGCCTGCCCGGCCAGCAGGTAGCAGCCGAGCTCCTCGTGCACCTGGCCGGTGCCGCTCACGCCGTTCGTGGTGGCGGCGGCGGTGGCGGTGTTCATGGTTCACTCCCAGGAGGACGTCAGACCGGCACCAAAAAAGTCTAGATGGATCCCATCAACGGATCCCATCAGCCGAGCGGGGCCCGCGCAAGCGGCCCGCGGAGACGGCCCGCGCGGGGGCCGTCCTCCGACGGACGTGCCTGGAGGCGTCTCAGGCCATGCGGTACGGGAGACGTCTCAGGCCATCTGGTACCGGATGGGAACGCTCTTGGGACCGCCCACGAAGAGCGTCTCCACGTACTCGGCGGGGCCGGCCAGCTCGATGGACCGGATCCGGGGCACCAGCTCAGCGTAGAGGGCCCGCCCCTCGAGGCGGGCCAGGTGGGTGCCGAGGCAGTAGTGGGCGCCGAACCCGAAGCCGACATGCTTGTTCGGCGTGCGGCCGACGTCGAACACCTCCGGGTTGGCGAAGACGGACTCGTCCCGGTTGGCCGACGGGTAGGAGAGCAGGACCGAGCCACCGGCCGGGATCGTCACCCCGCGCACGACCGTGTCGCGCGTTGCGGTGCGCATGAAGTGCTTCACCGGCGACACCCAGCGGATCATCTCGTCGACCACGGTCGGCACGAGCGACGCGTCCGCGGACAGCCGCCGCCACTGCTCCGGGTTCTGCAGCAGGGCGTGCATCCCGCCGGAGATGGCGGCGCTCGTCGTGTCGTGGCCGGCGGTCGCGATGAGCACGTAGTAGCCGACCGCCTCCAGCTCCCCGATCAGCTCCTCCTGGATCGTGGCGTTGGCGATCACGGAGGCCAGGTCGTCGGTCGGGTTCTCCCGGCGGTTCGCGATCAGCCCCTGGAAGTACTGGAAGAAGTCCAGCAGGGCCAGCGCGGCCGCGTCGTCGCTGGAGTCCCTCGCCAGGTCCGCGTCGTCGGCGCCGAACAGCTCCTGGGTGAGCTTGAGCATCCGCGGGAAGTCGTCCTCGGGCATCCCGAGCAGCGACAGGATGACGTAGAGCGGATAGTGCGCCGCCACGTCCCGGAAGAAGTCACACTCGCCGCCGAGGTCGGCCAGGTGGTCGACGTAGCGCTTCGCGAGCTGCGCGATCCGGTCGGACAACCGGCGGACGCCGGCGGGCTTGAACCACTCGGCGCTGATGTGCCGGTAGAGGACGTGGTCCGGCGCGTCCATCTGGACGAGCGTGCGCACCGGCGGCGCCGGGTCCGCCGGGTTCTGGTGCACGGTCGTGCGCGGCGCGTTGTGCCACAGCTCCGCGTCGCGTGAGATCTCCATGACGTCGTCGTAGCGGGTGACGGCCCAGAAGGGCGGATACTTGCCGTCGTCGACCCGGTGCACCGGAGACTCGCGACGCAGTAACGCCGTGGCGGCATGGAACCGCTTCTCGTCCGCGTACGCCTTCGGGTCGGTGAAGACGCCGCCCGCCTCGTCCAGCTCCATGCTCAGCCCTTCTTGGCGCCGCCGCCTACGGTGCGCAGGTATCCCGATGGATTGAATGGTTCGCCATACCTAGAACACTGTTCGCCCGGGTATTCGGGAGAGCGGTCCGGCGGCCACCGTGACGTCGGCCAGCCGCGACGCGACTGGCCGAGTCGGTAGCGACGTGCGCTGTTGTAGGGCGGCAGCGCTGGAGCCGACCAGTCAGGCACGATGCCTCCCCACGTCGGCAGCCCGGTTGCGCACGTGCATGCGATCCTACAAAAACATCTATAGGTATTCAACGGCTTGCCACCTGTCGGTAATCGGCCGGTCGATGCCGGGGTCGGGTAGGTTCTGGTGGAAAGGAAGGTTAACCTTCCCATTGGGCGCAACGAGCCCCGGGCCGGAGGTGCGCCGTCCGTCACCGAGCCAGGCGGCGTCCGCGCAGGTGGTCGGGAGGCTCGCATGTTTGATCATTTCGTCGTGTCCGTGCTGGTCGCCCCGCTGCTGACGTTGATCGGTACGTGGTGGCTGGCCGACCGCATCAGGCCGGACCTCGCGGCGCGGGTGATCGCCTGGTCGTCGGTGGTCGTCGCGACGGCGAGCTTTGTGAACCTGCTGGCCTTCGCGTTCAAGGCGCTCGCGGAAACCCGCCAGGTGGCGAGCATCGGCAACTGGTCCTCCGCCATCGTCCGGGCCGACACCGAGCACGTCGCCTGGGTCTCGGCGGTCGCGCTGGCGTGGGCCTCGCTCGCGACGCTCGCCGCCGCCGACGGGTACCGCCGCTACCGCCGTGCCCTCAGCACGGCCTGGTCGACGGTGGACGGACTGACGGTGGACGAACCGACGCTCGACGGGCTGGCTGGCGACGGCGAGGTGGTGGTGGTCCCGGACGAGCGGGTCGACGCCTTCGCGCTGCCCGGCCGCCGCGGCCAGAACGGACGCGTCGTCGTCACCTCCGGGATGCGGGCGGCGGTCGACAGTCACCTGTACGGGGCCATCGTCGCCCACGAGCATGCGCACCTGGCCGGCCGGCACCACCAGCTGGTGTGGCTGGCCCGGCTCGCCGGGCTGCTCCAGCCGATACTCTGGCCGGTGATCAAGAAGGTCGAGTACCTGGTGGAGCGGGCCGCCGACGAGGCGGCGGCGCGGTCGGTCGGTGACCGGGACGACATGGCCCGGGCGATCGCGCACGCCGCCCTCGCCGCCCTCGGCACGGACGGCACGTCGCGACGCCGGGTCGGGCCGCTGGCGATGAGCTCGCAGCCGAGCGTCGTTCCCCGCCGGATGGCCGCGATGACGAGCCCGGCGAAGGCCCGTGGATGGCTGCTCGCCCTGCCGCTGCTTCTCGCCGCCTTCACCGTCGCCTGGACCGGTGAGTGCGCCTACGACCTCCACGAGCTCCTCGCCCTCGCGGGCAGCGGCGGGGCGTGAAGGCTCTGCGCGCGCGTGGGGCCGGCGACGGGGCGAACGACCGGGCGGGCTACTGGTCCGACGGTGGTCGGGACTCCCGTTTCGGGGCCCGGGCGTCGAGCTGTTCGAGCATCCGCCGCATGACGCGCTCGTCACGCTTCGACAGCGATCCGAGGAACCTGCTCAGCACGACCTCGCGGTCCGGCCCCTCGTCAAGGATCTGGTGAATCCGCCGCGCCGCCAGCCCGGGCTCGTCGGCGACCGGCCGGTAGGCGAACGCCCTGCCCGCGCGCTCCCGCTCCACCAGGCCTTTGGCGTGCAGGCGGGACAGGATGGTCATGACGGTCGTGTAGGCAAGGTCGCTCCCGAGGCGGGTCATGACCTCGCGAGGGGTCAGCGGCCGACCGGCCGCCTGCAACGCCTGCATGATCGAGCGTTCCAGGTCGCCCGGCGGGCGCTTCTCGCGATCCACGGCACCTCCGCCTGACCAGCGCCCGAACACCTCTCGACGACGGCACCGCTCCGCTCGAGGACGATGGGTCCGCCACCGGCCGCCACCGGCCGCGACACCGCGGCCGTTCAGGTCCGATCCTCCCGAGCGAACGGCCACGTCCGACGCGCCCTGGTCACGGCTGGCGATCGACGAAATGACCGCCATCACCAGTCGGATCAGCCGCCCACTCATGCTATCGGTCGTGAACCGCCCCCTCCGGCGACACGTCCGGGGACGGCCAGGTGACCCGTTGGAAGGCTGTCCGCGACGCTCAGCGCGACCAGACCCGCGGCGCACCCGAGTTCTGGCGCCCAGGCCGCTGGACTACTGGTCCAGCCCGCACGGCTCGGCCGCTCCGGCGACATCGCGTTCAGCCGGACCGCCGCGTCGTCGCCGGCGCTGGCCAGCGTTCGTCCACCCGGCGAGAACCCAACGACGTCACCCGAGCGGAGTGGCCGTCGCCGTCGTGCCTATCGTCGCGAGGGTGAAACCAGGGGAGCTGCGGACCCTGGAGGCCGTGCGGGCGGAACTCGCGCGGCTCGTGCGCTACGACGACGAGTCGCTCGTTCATGACGTCTGGGTCAGGCAGCGGTACGAGGGCGGGTTCGCCGGGACCTACGCGCCTGCTCGGGCGGAGGCGGTGGCCACGGCCTGGCATGAGGCGGGCCACGCGGTGGCGGCGCTGGCCGCCCGGGCGCGGTTCAGTTCGGCGTCGATCCGCGCCGGCGCGCGTAGCTCCGGGCGGGTTCATGCGATCACCAGTGGCGGCGCGGACGAGTTCGTGATCGCGGCTGGCGGGCGGGTCGCGGAGGGCCTGCGGGGGTGGACGCTGCCGTCGTCGGACGCCGAGGTGCGGGCATGGCTGGCGTCGTGGCGGGACGACGGCGGGGACGCGCGACGGTTCCGGGCCGCCCTGGCGGGAACCCGGTTCGCCGCCGACGAGGCCGCCGCCTGGCGGCACTGCGTGGACATGCTGACCCCGCTGCGCCCGCAGATCCGCTCGCTGGCACGCGGCCTGCTGGTCTGGCCGCGACATCTGCCGTACGCGGTCGCGGCGGCACTCGCCGCTCCGGGGCCTGCTAGCTGACGATGTCCTTTCGCTGGAAGTGCCACCAGGCGAGGGCGAAGAACACCGCCGAATAGACCAGGACCAGGCCGCTCCCGCGCATCATGTTGTCCCATTGGATGCCGGGCCCGACCGCGTCGAGCCAGGCGTACTGGAAATGGGTGGGCAGGAACTTGCGGTACGGGTCCAGGGCCGTGATCGAGTCGAGGATGTTCGACAGGACCACGACCATGGTGGCCCCACCGACCGCGCCGAGCGGGGCGTCGGTGAGCACGCCGAACAGGAACGCGAGCGCCGCGACCAGCAGCGACTGCAGGCTGGCGTAGCCGACGACGATCAGCAGCCTCGTCAGCCCCTCCCCGGTCGTGAAGGAACCACCCAGGGGCGACTGCGCCGGCGCCCACCCGAAGAACATGCCGCCGATCACCAGCGCCCAGGCGGGCAGCAGGACGTTCGCGCCGAGGCTCAGCGACAGGGCAACGATCAGTTTCTGCCGCAGCAGCCGGGCGCGGGGCACCGGGATCGCGAGCAGGTAGCGCAACGAGGACCAGCTCGCCTCGCTGGCCACCGTGTCGCCGCAGAAGAGGGCGACCAGCACGACCAGCAGGAACGACGCCGAGGCGAACTCCGTGAACAGGGCGAAGTTGATCGCGCCCTTCGTGGCCAAAGTCGCCAGCAGCGGCCCCGAGAAGTTGCCGTTGTTCGTCCCGGAGGAGGAACCGGGCGAGCTCGCCTGGAAGGCGAGCGCGATGGCCAGCGGCAACAGCAGGAGAATGAGGGCGACCAGATGGGTCCGCCGGCGGCGCAGCTGCCGGACGAACTCGACCCCTGTCGGCAGTGTGCGGTTGGGCCGGAAGCCGCCGTCGCGGGCCCCGGCCACGTCGATGTCCATCAGCATGTCGTGCGCGCCGCGCTGGGTGGGGGGCGGCCGCAGCCCGTCGGGGGCGTCCGTGGGTGGCAGTGTCATTGATCCGCGCCGACCATCCTGAGGAACACTTCCTCCAACGAGCGTTGGGCTGGCATGATCTGCGACGTCATGCCGGCGGCGGTCAGGATGTGCTGCGCCTCCTCGGGATTCGCGACCGCGAGCTGCGTCCTGCTCGCGCCGACGATCTCCTCCACCGACCCGGCCGCGACGAGCCTCCCCTTGTGCATGACCACGACGTGGGTGCAGGTCTGTTCCACCTCGGCGAGCAGATGGCTGGAGATCACCACCGTGCGGCCCGTCGTGGCGTAGCGGCGCAGGACCTCCCGCATCTCCGCGATCTGCGGCGGGTCCAGGCCGTTGGTCGGCTCATCCAGGACCAGGAGCTCGGGCAGCCCGAGCATGGCCTGGGCGATCGCGAGGCGCTGGCGCATGCCCTGGCTGTACGTCTTGACCCGCCGCTCGACCGACGCTCCCAGCCCGGCGATCTCCAGCGCGGTGTCGACATGCGCGTCCCGTGGCGGCCGGCCGGTCGCCGCCCAGTACAGGCGCAGGTTGTCCCGTCCCGACAGGTGCGGCAGCAGCCCCGGGCCCTCGATGAACGTCCCGACCTTGGCGAGGACCGGTGCTCCCGCCTCCACGAGCTCGCCGAACAGGCGGACGGTGCCCGCCGTCGGCCTGATCAGCCCCATGAGCACGCGCAGCGCGGTGGTCTTTCCCGCCCCGTTCGGCCCCAGCAGCCCGACGACCTGGCCGCTTTCCACCCGGAAGCTCACGCCGTCCACCGCGCGGTACCCGTCGCTGTACTCCTTGACCAGGTCCTCGATGACCACCGGCACAGACGTCAGCTCGGCCGTCCCGGCTCGTCGGCGCCGGTGCCGGAGCCTCGAGACCAGCGTGCCGAGCAGGAGCAACGCCATCGCCGCGACGCCCGCCACCAGCCAGATCCATGGCAGGCCAGACCGCGCGAGCTGCCCGTCGATCGTGGCGACGGCCAGGTCGCCACGCAGAGACGTGCTGTCCAGCGCGATGACGTAGCTGCGGGGCGAGGCCGGCAGCTGGTAGGCCGAGTCGGTGGTACCGATGGCCACCACGATGCGGTGGCCGGCCGGTATCTGGGTCACGACGCCGGGCAGGGCCACCGTCACGGTCTGCGCGACGCCGGGCCGCAGGCCGGTGAGCTGGATCGGCGCCACCAGGCCGTTCGGGAGGTCGGGAGCCCCGTCCGGGGCCACGTCGACCAGCGACGCGAACAGCGTCGCGTCCGTGGCATCCCGCGCGGTCACCTGCAGGGCGATCGTCGACGATCCCCCCACGAGCATCCCGGCGGGCAGCGGCTCGGACACGAACGCCGCCACCTGGCCGGGAATCGTGGCCAGGCCCGTCAGCCCAGATCCGGACCCTGCCCCGGGCCCGGATCCGGACCCCGACCCGGATCCGGACCCCGACCCTGAGGTCGCCCCCGTCGACCTCGAAAGCGCGGTCGCGTTGGCCAGCAGGCCGCCCAGGCCCGGGATGGTGGTGATGGCGGCCGGGCTGCCGCCGGCCGGCGCGTAGATGGTCTGGGGCGGGCCCGCGACGGTCACGCGGTCAGTCCGCCGGCTCGTCGCGTCGTCGTCCGCGCGGAGAATCCGCGCGATGGTCTGCCCGGTCTGGGCGGAGATGCTGCTGCCGGGCACGGCCACCTCGAACGAGGTGTCGAGCTGCCCGCGTCCGAGCAGTACCGGCGCGAACCAGTCGTCGACGTGCCGGGCCAGGACGTCGGCGGACGTCGTCCCGTCGTGGCCGCCGCTTCGCCAGATCTCCTTCACCGGGGTGCCGTGGGCGGCGATGCCACGGGCATTCGCGTCCGCCTGGCCGAGGGAGAACAACGAGTCCCGCTCGCCCTGGATGAGCACTGTCGGCGCCCTGATCCGGTCGAGCACGCTGGCCGGGCTGGACGCCCGCAGCAGCGACACGATCGTCGCGTCCGCCTGTCCGGTGGTGGCCGCCCGCTGGTAGGCGGCGCACAGGTTCGGCGCGAACCGCCCACACTCGCCGGGCCGCTGGTCCGCGGCGGAGGTGAACAGCACGCCGGCCCACTGCTTCTTGAAGACGCCCGGCCGATCGGCGGCGGCTGGCTGGCCGGCGGCGGGGGCCGCCTGGCCGGTGGCGACGGCATTCGGAAACAGCGCCTGCGACAGGTCGTTCCAGGTGATGTCGGCCGCGACCGCGTCGATCCGCTTGTCATTGCCGGCCGCGAGCAGCCCGAGCGCGCCGCCGTAGGACGAGCCGGCGACGCCCACGCGCGGGTCGCCGGGCGCGTCCTTGCGCACCTGGGGCAGCGTGGCCAGGTAGGTGATCAGCTTGCTCGCGTCCGCCACCTCGTACTCCGGAGCGTCCAGGTGGACCAGTCCGCCGGATCGACCGAAGCCCCTCGCCGTGTAGGCGAGGACGAAGTACCCGCGCTTTGCCAGGGAACGAGCCGCGTCGGCGAGGTCATCCTTGGAGCCGCCGAACCCCTGGGCGAGCAGGATCGCCGGCGCCGGCGTGGCGCGCGGCCGGTAGCTGGTGGTATCCAGCATGACCGCCGAGCCGTTCTCCGCGGTGCCGGCGACGAACCGGGACTGGGTCCGGATCGAGGCGTCGGAGCTGGGCACCACCACAGCCACCAGGGCGCCAGTGACTGCCAGGACCGCCACTCCGGCGACGACGACAAGACGGCGCCGGCCCTTGAGCCGGGCTCTGAGTCGACCCTTGAAAGGAGCCTTCACCGCGGCTGGTTCGGCCGACGGACCAGGTGGGCCACCTCGATGGGACGCCGCGCCGGGCGAACCGCCGGCGAGAGGCGTCGCGCGCGGCGGCCAGGCGGTCGCCGGCCCACTCGCCGTCCGTCGCGACCGTGACCGTCGCGCACACCGGTCGAGCTCACAGGTGCCACCGGGATGTCACTCCTTCCGCCGCGAACGATGGTCAGACGTCGAGCATCTGGTCGTCCGGAACGAGCTGGCCACGTCGACCGTAACGGCACCGGTGAATCCCGCATCACCCCGAGGTAGGCCCGACTACATACTCACAGTGGCACCAGACCAGCTCGGCGGTCTCGGCAGGCCATACCTGGCGGCTTCGGCCTACTCGCCTGCCCCCACGACGTGACGCCGGCCGCTGGGCCACCGCGGCGGCGCCCGCTCACCTGTCTGGACGGTCCGGCCGCTTGTGTGCCGGTCTTCATGCTGACAGTTCTGGCCGGTCCGGTCGACGGGACGGCGCGCATGATGGGGTGATGGTGCTGCCCAGGGTGCCCAGGCTGTCCGTCGATGCGGGCGAGATCCGCTCGTGGGTCGGCGGCGAGGTCTTC
This sequence comes from Pseudofrankia coriaricola, assembly GCF_032027725.1. Lineage (NCBI taxonomy): Bacteria > Bacillati > Actinomycetota > Actinomycetes > Frankiales > Frankiaceae > Pseudofrankia > Pseudofrankia coriaricola. Next base: position 31,731 of record NZ_JASNFO010000009.1, read on the forward strand.
GCGCGGGTCGCCGGGCCGGATGGCCCACAGCGGCGCGAGCGGATCTTTGAGGCCGCAGGCGAGCGATGGTTCGCCGAGGACCGCCCGATCCGGCGGGTGCACGGCGACTCGGCGATGTTCGTCGGCGGCCTGCGCGCGCTTCTGCTGCAGTCGCTGCATCCGCTGGCGATGGCCGGGGTGGCCGCGCACTCGGACTTCCGCGCCGACCCCTGGGGCCGCCTGCAGCGGACCAGCTACTTCCTGTCGGCGACGACGTTCGGGCCGGCTGACGAGGCGGAGCGGGCGATCGCCCGGGTGCGGGGCGTGCATCGCCGCGTCCGCGGGACGGCGCCCGACGGCCGGCCGTACGCGGCCTCCGACCCGCATCTGCTGCGCTGGGTGCACCTCGCGGAGGTGGACAGCTTTCTCGCGGCCTATCAGCGCTACGGCGCGGCTGCGCTGACCGCGGCCGAGCGGGACGAGTACGTCCTGGACACCGGTCTGGTGGCGGAGAAACTCGGCATCGACGGCCCGCCGCGCACCGTGGCGGAACTGTCCGACCAACTGGCGGGCTACCGCGCGGAGCTCGCCGGCACGCCGCAGGCGCGCCAGGCCGCGCGGTACCTGCTGGTCGGCGCGCCGCTCCCCCTCCCGGCCCGGGCGCCATACAGCGCGCTGGGAGTGGCCGCGGTCGGTCTGATGCCCGCGTGGACGCGGTGGCCGCTTCGGCTGCCCTACCTGCCGGTCGTCGAGGCGACCGTCGGCCGGCTGGCCGGCTGGGGTGTGGTGGCCGGCGTCCGCTGGGCGACGAGCCCGGCCGCGCGTTCCGAGGAGGTTCACCGGCCGGCGCCCTGACGGCGTCCGTTCCTGGGTGCCCCGGACGGACCCACACGGGTCACCTGGACGTTGACGTCCCGTACTCGTGGCCCAGAGGTGGCGGCGCCCGTCAGGCCAGGGAGCTCCGTCAGGTCAGGGCGCGCAGCGCCGCGGCGGCCTGCGCGATGCAGGTGGCGACGTCCTGTGGCTCTTCGGCGGGGACCTCGGCGGAAAGCCAGTGCGCGAACCCGACCTGGAAGACCGTCACCGCGCTGTGGGCGGCGAGGCTGGCGGCGGGCTCGGCGACTCCGCGGGTGCGCAGCGCCTCGGCGGCCGTGTCGGCCATGGCCGCGAGCTTGAGCAGTTCGCGCTCCTGCAGGCTCGGGTTGGCTGCGATGATCTTGGACCGGCGGATGGCGTGGTCGCGGCGGCCCTCCAGCAGGCTGCCGCCCGCGACCACCCCGGCGAGCGCCGCGTCGAGCGGCGACAGGTCGGCCGGCGCGGCCAGGATCGCGTCATACGCCGTCCGCTCCATGGTCTTCGAACCGTCGAAGAGGACCTCGCGCTTGTCGGCGAAGTGCCGGAAGAAGGTGCGCTCGGTGACGCCGGCGCGCTCGGCGATGTCGCCGGCGGTGGTCTGCTCGAAGCCGCGCTCGACGAAAAGCTCCACCGCGGCGCGGATCATCCGCCCCTGTGCGTCCGGCAGCCAGCGCCCCATATCAGGGAGTGTAGTGATGACAGGCGCTGACATGTCATGCTACGGTTGATGTCAGTAACTGACATACCCGTGGAAGGAAACCCACCATGCGCGTCTTCGTCACCGGCGCCTCCGGCTGGATCGGCTCGGCCGTCACCGACGAGCTCCTCGTGGGCGGCCACCAGGTCGTGGGCCTCGCCCGCTCCGGCGAGTCGGCCGCCGCCCTGGCGGCCAAGGGTGCCACCGCCCACCGCGGCAGCCTGGACGACCTTGACAGCCTGGCCTCAGGCGCCGAGGCCGCCGACGGCGTCATCCACCTCGCCTTCAAGCACGACTTCTCCGACTACGCCGGCGCCGGGCGCACTGAGCACGCCGCCGTCCAGCGCATGCTCGACACGCTCAAGGGCAGCGACCGGCCGTTCCTGGTCGCCTCCGGGCTGGCGTCGGGCGTCGCCGGGCGGCCGCTGACCGAGGACGACGCCTCGCCGTTCCACGGCGCCGACTCGATGCGCGGCGGCAGCGAGAACCTCGCCCTGGGGTTCGCCGACCGAGGGGTCCGCCCGGTGGCCCTGCGTTTCTCCCCGACCGTGCACGGCATGGCGGACCACGGCTTCACCGCGGTCCTGACGAAGATCGCGAAGGAGGCCGGGGTGGCCGGCTACATCGGCGACGGCGCGACCTGCTGGGCGGCCGTGCACCGCTCCGACGCCGCGCGGCTGGTCCGCCTCGCGCTGGAGAAGGCACCGGCGGGTTCGCGGGTGCACGCGGTGGCCGAGGGTGGCATCCCCTCCCGCGACATCGCCGCCGCCATCGGGGACTACCTGGGCCTGCCGACGGCGTCGGTCTCGCCGGCGGACGCGGAGGCCCACTTCGGCTGGATCGGGCGCTTCTTCGGCATGGACGCCATCGCGTCCAACGCCCATACCCGGGAACTGCTCGGCTGGACGCCGACCGGCCCGACCCTGTTGGAGGACATCGCGGCCGGCGCCTACGCGTTGCCGGAGTAAACGCTCCTTGCCGAAGGAAGCCGGGCGGCGATCCTGGATTCCGTCAGTCTCCGATGGGGGTGGAACCCAGCACGTCGAACCTGGAGGGCTGGCCCTTGTCGTCGAGGGCCGTCGACAGGCCGCCCCGTACGCAGACCGCCGGGTTCGCCGGGTCGGCCTTCCCGTTGCAGCGGAACTTCTGGCCGCCCGAGCCGGGCAGTTCCTTCTCCGGCATCGCCTGGATGGTCGCGTTGACGGTCGCCGGAGTGATGTCGCCCTTGATGCCCTCGACGGCGGTGGCCAGGCCGGCGAGCGTCATGAACATGCTCCGGCCGATGACCGCGTCGGTGCCGGTGATGCCGTGGCTGTAGGTCTTGAGCACGGCGTCGTAGAGCACGGTGGAGGGGTCGGTGCCGCCGTTGGGGACGGTGGCGGAGACGACCATTCCGTTGAGCACGTCGGCGGGCACGGCCTTGCGGGTGGCGTCGGTGATGCACTGCGAGATCGCACTGATCGTGCCGTCGTAGCCCACGGCCTTCAGTCCGTTGAACGCGCTGATGCAGAAGGTGTCGTTGCCGATGACGAACACGAGGCCGGGCTTGCCGTCGATGGCGTTCTGCATCTGGGGCGTCATGTCCGCGGTGCCCGGCGGCACCGTGACGAGCTGGTATTCGAGGCCCGCCTTGGTGAACGCCGCCGGCGCGATGTCCTGGGCGGTGTGCAGCGCGGCGGGCACGTCGATCACCACCGACGTCACCTTCTTCACCCCCAGCTTCTTCGCGAGGCTGATCGGCATCTGGAGCACCGCGTAGGTCGGGTCGCCGAGGGTGAACGACGACTCGCTGTCGGCGAGCACGTCGGTGCTGCCGGCGCCGTAGAGCATCGTGGGTATGTTCGCGGCAGCCAGGGGCTTCCAGACGTCGTCGACCACCCCAGACTCGGCGACGGCGACGGCGACGACGTCACCTGCGACCAGTTGGTTCGCGCAGTCGGCGGCCTTCGACGGGTCCGCCTGCGTCTCGCACTTCACGATTTTGATCGGGCGGCCGCCGAAGCCGGAATGCCGTTCGTTGAGGTAGGCGGCGGTGGCGTCGGCGACGTCGAGCTGAGAGGAGGCATCGAAGGCGGGGGTCGCGCCGTCCGAGATGACGCCGATCTTCACGGGCTCGCCGCTCGCGGCCTTCACGGGCCCGAGCACGTCGGCGTTCGCCGTGGTGTTCGCGGGCGCGGGGGTGTCGTCGTCCGACCCGCAGGCCGCCCCGAACACCACCAGGGCCAGCGACGCGGATAACAGCGCGCCCAACGGTCGTCGTCCCGGTGAGGCGCTCGTCCGTCGTACGGGCGAGACCACTCTTCTCCGCATGTCCACGCTCCTCTTTGCCGGGGGCAGAAATCAGTCGGCGGATGTGGGGGACAGTCCGAGCGCGGCGGCCAGGACAGCCGTCGCCTCCTTGTTTTCCCGCTGGCTGACGATGGCCTGCGCCGCGATTCCCGAGCCGTGGAACGTGCCGGGGTACAGGTGGAGCTCGACCGGCACCTCGGCGGCGAGCAGCGCCTGGGCGTAGGCGATGCCCTCGTCGCGCAGCGGGTCGAACTCCATCACCGAGATGTAGGCGGGTGGCAGGCCAGTCAGGTCGGTTGCCCGGGCCGGCGCGGCGTAGGGCGAGACGCCGGGCGTGCCCGGGACGCCCTCGCCGAGATAGGAGTTCCAGCTGATGACCGCGTTGGGCCGGTTCCACATGGGGGTGTCGACGAACCGGCGCATGCTCGGGGTGTCGAGCCGGTCGTCGATCTCGGGAACGCCGAGGAACTGGAAACACAGCGGGGGGCCGCCGAGGTCGCGGGTCAGCAGCGCGAGCCCGGCCGCGAGGCCCGCGCCGGCGCTGATCCCGCGGACCGCGATCCGGGTCGGGTCGACGCCGAGGTCGGCCGTGTTCTTCGCCAGCCATTCCAGGGCGGCATAGCAGTCCTCCAGCGGGGCCGGGAACGGATGTTCCGGGGCCAGCCGGTATTCGACCGAGACGACGACCACGCCCAGCGCGCGGACCAGGTCCAGGCAGGACCCGTCGTCGATGCTGATGTCACCGATCACGAACCCGCCGCCGTGGATGTTGAGCACGCCGGCGGTGAGGCCGGCAAGCGTTCCGGAGCCCGGGCGCGCCGGCCGGTAGACCCGGACGGGGACCTCGGGTGCGCCCGGCGGCCCGGGAACGCGCAGGTCCCGCACGTCGACCCCGGTGGTGTCGGACCGCATGCCGTTCCTGAACTCGTCGAGCAGGGCACGGAACGAGGCCAGGTCGGTGAAGTCAGGCGTCGGCAGCATCGGGATGACAGCTGCCAGCTCGGGGTCGAATCGGTAGGTCATCGCGGATCTCCCTCAGCGGATATCCCTCAACGGTGGCTGGCAGCACTCTGCCCAACCCGCGGGTCCCGGTCATCCGCCAGTCGTCGGACGTTCGCGCGCCAGCACCCGCCACCTGGCGACGGGCGCGGATATGGCTGGTGACGGGTTGCCATCGTTGGGGTGTGGCGGCGTCGCCGAGGGAGGCCGTAACCTCCCGGTGTGCGAACGGCTGCCTGGACGAGCGGCGGTGGCCGGCGGTGAAGGGCCTGCTGCTGCAGCTGTCCGCGCTCGACGCGGACGCCGAGAGCGCGGTCCGGGTCATCGCGTACTTCGATGCCCTGGTGGCCGCCCGTGCCGACGCCGCCTCCCTGGTCCGCGCCACCGCGGCGCTGGCCGAGTGCGGCGCCGGGCTGGAGACCCCGGACACCGGCCAGGTGCGGTACCGCCAGGACGGTACTTCCGCGCCGCCCCCACAGCCCGCGACGGACGGGTCCACGGTGCCCGGGCATGTCTCCGGTTGGATGAGCCTCGGCGACGACGGCGGCCGGGTGTGGCTGGAGCGGCCCGGCCCGCCTCGCCCGCTGGACGAGATCGTCCTGGAGCGGATGGCGATCGCCGCGCGGGCCATCGGCACGAGGGCCCGTCCGTCGCTGCACATCGCCGACCCGGCCCTGGTGGAGCTGGTGCTCTCCGACCGGGAGTCGGCCGAGGACCGGGCTCGGGCGCTGCGCCTGCTCGGGCTGCTGCCTGACGTCGCGGTGCGGGCGGTGGCGATCTCCCCACCGGCGGGGATGGACGTCGGAGTGCAGGCGGTCGCCCTGATGGCCCGCGGCCGGCTCGGGCGGCGCACCGTCCGCGTCGCGGTTCTGGGCCGGATGGCGGCGGTGCTGCTCCAGGACCGGTCCGCGGCGGCGAGCCCTGCCAGCGACCTGCGCCTCGCGCTCGCCGAGCGCCCGTCCAGCCGGACAGGCGCGGAGGTCCTGCCGGACGAGGAGCGGGACGAGACCTCTCCCGGCGGGAGGCAGGGGGGCGGTGGCTTCGACCGCTCGACCTCCACCGGTCACTGGGACGCCGCCGCGCAGCCGCGGGTGGGCATCGGCGGCCCGGTCGACGGGCTCGACGCCCGGCTCTCCTGGCGCCAGGCGCGCCTCGCGCTGCGGTTCGCGGCCCCCGGATCGGCCGACGCACTGGTCGTCGACTACGCGGAACTCGGCTCGGTCGCGCTGCTAGCCGACGTCCCCGTCGACCGGCTGCGCTCCGACCCGGACGTCCGCGCCCTCGACACGCTCGCCCAGGCGCCGGCCGGGGCTGGCGACATCGCCGTCCTCGAGGCGTACTGCCGGGCGACCTCGCTACGACAGGCGGCCGCCGTCCTGTACCTGCACCACAGCTCCGTCGCCGCCAGGGTGGCGCATCTGGAGGACATCCTCGGCTGGCGTCTCGACGAGCCCGAGGGACGGTTCCGCGCCCGCCTCGCCCTGCTGGCCCGCCGCCTCGCGACCGCGCCGTAGCGGCCGGCGCCAGGAAGGGCCGGCCCGGCGCTTGCCGCCGTGGCGATCCCATCGTGGGCGGGGTCTGGTGCGCCGCGGGCGATGTTGTCGGGGGATGGCTCCGGGCTCCGCCGGACAGCCGGGCTGGATGATCGCCGAGCTGGATGTAAAGTTTTCTAGACATCAAGTCAAAGATGCTCTACCTTCGGGATGTCAAAGATTCTGGACATCGAGGGGTCGGGCATGACACACGAGCAGAAGAGGGCGTGGATCAGACTCGTCGTCTCCGTCGTCGCGTACGCCGCCTACGTGGTCGTCGTCGCGGCGCGGACCGACGGACGTCCGCTGTCTGGCGCGCCGTACGTCGCGGCGCTGCTGTGGAGTGTCGGCGCGGCCATCGCCGCGTCGATCGTGGTGGAGATCGCGATCGGCGTGACGAACCCAAGGGCGTCCCGGGTGGTCGACGAACGTGACCGTGAGATCGGCCGGCTCGGCGAGCACGTCGCCCAGTCGTTCGTGGTCATCGGCGCGGTCGCCGCGATGCTCATGGCGATGGCCGAATGGGACACCTTCTGGATCGCCAACGTGATCTACCTGTGCTTCGTGCTGTCGGCGATCCTCGGCGGCGTCACCAGGGTCGTCCTCTACGGCGGGGGCGTCCCGCGGTGGTGAAGCCGACCCGCGTGACGAACCGCATCCGCGGGCTGCGCTTCGCCAACGGCGAGATGACGCAGGCCGAGCTCGCGGAGCGCCTCGGAGTGACCCGGCAGACGGTCATTGCCATCGAGCAGGGCCGGTACTCGCCGTCCCTTGAGACGGCGTTCCAGATCGCCCAGGTGTTCGGTGTCCGGCTCGACGACGTGTTCCAGTACCCGGATCCGGAGGAGGAGAAGCAGCGATGAAGGCGATTGCTCAGGACGGGTACGGCCCGCCCGACGTGCTCATGCCGCGGGAGGTCGACAGGCCGACGATCGGCGATGCGGAGGTGCTCGTCCAGGTGCGGGCCGCCGGGGTCGACCCGGGTGTCTGGATCTTCATGGCTGGCCGGCCGTATGCCGTGCGGCTGGCGGCCGGGCTGCGCAGGCCCAAGGTCTCGGTGCGGGGCCGCGCCTTCGCGGGGGTGGTCGCGGCCACCGGCGACGGCGTGACCGGGTTCCAGCCCGGGGACGAGGTGTACGGGACGACCCCACGCGGGACGTACGCCGAGTACACGGCGGCGCGGGCGGACCGGATGGCCCGCAAGCCCGCGAACGTGACGTTCGACCAGGCCGCGGCCGTTCCCATCTCGGCGCAGACCGCGTTGCAGACCGTGCGCGACCGCTGCGCCGTCCAGGCGGGGCAGCGGGTGATGGTGATCGGCGCGACGGGCGGCGTCGGGTCGTACGCGGTGCAGCTCGCCAAGGCGTACGGCGCGGCGGTGACGGCCGTGTGCGGCCCGGGACGGGCGGAGCTGGCACGGTCCATCGGCGCCGACGACGTCATCGACCACACCCGCGAGGAGATCGACCGCGACGGCCCGGTGTACGACGTGGTCATCGACACCGCGGGGGACCGCCCACTGTCGCTGCTGCGGCGCGCCCTCACGCCCCACGGGACGTTGGCGATCGTCGGCGGCAGCTACCGCCAGGGCCGGCTGCTTGGCGGCGTCAGCCGGCAGATGCTGCGCGCGCCGCTGCTGTCGATGTTCGTGGGCCAGCGGCTGCGCAACGTCACCGCGACCGAACGCGCCACCGACCTCACGGAGCTGACCCGGCTCATCGAGTCCGGCGCCGTCACCCCGGTCGTCGACCGCGTCTACCCCTTGGCCGAGGCGTCGGACGCCCTCCGCCATCTCACCGACGGGCACCCCGCCGGGAAGCTCGTCGTCACCGTCGCATAGGCACTGCCAGCCGCGTGCCGAGGCCGAGGCACGGGCACGGGGCATGGACACGGGGCGTCGTGCGGGACCTCGCGGCGGGCCGTGGACCCCGAGGGCGGCGAGGCGGCTCACCCTTTCTCATGTACGGGAGAAAAAAGTTCGGGCGGCGATGTCGAGAACTTGTGGCTGGCTCCGTCCCGGCGGTGAACGTGACCAGTATGGGTCGCTCCAGGACCGAGGAGAACACGATGGCCAAGTACTTGCTGCTCAAGCACTACCGCGGCGCTCCGGCGGCGGTCAACGATGTGCCCATGGACCGGTGGACGCCGGAGGAGATCTCGGCGCACGTGGGGTACATGAACGACTTCGCGGCCCGGCTCGAGGGGACCGGCGAGTTCGTCGACGGTCAGGCGCTCGCGCCCGAGGGGATGTTCGTCCGGTACGACGGTGAGGGGCGTCCGCCGGTCACTGACGGGCCGTTCGCCGAGACCAAGGATCTCATCGCCGGTTGGATGGTGATCGACGTCGACAGCTATGAGCGTGCCATCGAGCTGGCCGGGGAGCTGTCGGCCGCCCCCGGGGCTGGCGGGAAGCCGATCCACGAGTGGCTTGAGGTGCGTCCGTTCCTGGGCTCGGCGCCCACCATCACCGAGTGCCATGGCCATGGGTGAAGAGTGACTTCTCGGGTGAATGAGGCCCTGCTGCGGAGCCTCACACCGAGCGTGCTCGGGATCCTCGTCCGCCGCGGAGCAGACTTCGCGGCGGCCGAGGACGCCGTGCAGGACGCGCTGGTCGAGGCGGTCCGCGTCTGGCCGGCCGACTCGCCGCGGGACCCGAAGGGCTGGCTGATCACCGTGGCCTGGCGCAAGTTCCTCGACGCGACCAGGGCGGACGCCGCCCGCCGCCGGCGTGAGGACCTCGTCGACGAGGAGCCGGCGCCCGGGCCCGCGCCCGCGGTGGACGACACGCTGCAGCTCTACTTCCTGTGCGCCCACCCGTCGCTGACGCCGTCGTCGGCGGTCGCGCTTACGCTGCGCGCCGTCGGCGGGCTGACCACCCGCCAGATCGCGCAGGCCTACCTGGTGCCCGAGGCGACCATGGCGCAGCGCATCAGCCGTGCCAAGCGCACCGTCTCCGGCGTGCGGTTCGACCAGCCCGGCGACGTCGCCACCGTGCTGCGCGTCCTCTACCTGGTCTTCAACGAGGGCTACTCCGGCGACGTCGATCTCGCCGCCGAGTCCATCCGGCTCACCCGGCGGCTCGCGGCGGCGATCGACCACCCCGAGGTGGCCGGGCTGCTCGCGCTCATGCTGCTCCACCACGCCCGGCGGGCCACCAGGACCGCGCCCGACGGCAGCCTGGTGCCGCTCGCCGAGCAGGACCGCGGCCGGTGGGACACCGCGTCGATCGCCGAGGGCGTCGAGATCCTGCAGGCGGCCCTCGCCCTCGACCGCCTCGGCGAGTTCCAGGCCCAGGCCGCCATCGCGGCGCTGCACGCCGACGCGCCCACCGCCGAGGAGACCGACTGGGTGCAGATCGTCGAGTGGTACGACGAGCTCGCGCGCCTGACCGACAGCCCGGTCGTCCGGCTCAACCGCGCGGTCGCCGTCGGCGAGGCCGACGGACCGCGTGCCGGGCTGGCGGCGCTCGCCGCGCTGGACGACTCCCTGCCGCGCCGCGCCGCCGTCGCGGCGTATCTCCACGAGCGCGACGGCGACCTGGCGACGGCGGCGGGGCTGTACGCCGAGGCGGCCCGAAAGGCGCCCAACCTCGCCGAACGCGACCACCTGACACGCCAGGCCGCCCGGCTCAACGCCCGCCGACGTCGCTGACGGGTCGCGCCTGCTATCCGGCGCTATCCGGTGGCGATGGAGATTGGGCGATGGAGATTGATTTGGTGTCGAGGTAGCTTTCGAGGCCTTCGCGGCCGAGTTCGCGGCCGTAGCCGCTGGCCTTCACCCCGCCGAAGGGTGCCGCCGGGTCCATGGAGTACCCCTGGTTCACACCGAAGGTTCCGGTCCGTACTCGGCCGGCGATGTGGAGGCCGTGGGCGGTGTCGGCTGTGAAGACGGAGCCGGCGAGGCCGTATTCGGTGTCGTTGGCGATCCGGATCGCCTCGTCCTCGTCGCGGTAGGGGAGGACGACGATCACCGGGCCGAAGATTTCCTCGCGGGCGATGGTCATCGCGGGGGTGACGTCGCTGAAGACGGTGGGTTGGACGTACCAGCCGGTGTCGAGGCCGGTGGGCGGGGCGCTGCCTCCGGTGGCGAGTCGGGCGCCCTCGCGCAGGCCGGTGTCGATGTAGCCGCGTACCCGTTCCTGCTGGCGCCTGGTTACCAGCGGGCCCATCTGGGTGTCCGGGTCGGATGGGTCTCCGATTCTGATGGTCGAGAGTTCCGCGGTGAGCGCGTCCGTGTAGTCGTCGAGGCGGCCCGCGGGTGCGAGTACGCGGGTGAGGGCGTTGCAGATCTGGCCGGCCATGCCCATGCCGGAGAAGCGGACGGCTTTCGCGACGGTGGCTGGGTCGGCGTCGTCCAGGGCGATGGCGGCTGACTTTCCGCCGAGTTCGAGGCTGACCTTGGTGAGGTTGGCGGCGCAGGCGGTGGCGACCTGCCGGCCGGCGGCGGTCGAGCCGGTGAAGGAGACCTTGTCGATGCCGGGGTGGCCGACGAGGTGGGCGCTGACGTCGCGCTCGGCGGGCAGGACGCTGACGACGCCGGGTGGCAGGCCGGCCTGGGTGAACAGGTCGGCGAGGAACAGTGCGTCGAGGGGTGACTCGGGTGCCGGCTTGAGGACGACCGCGCAGCCGGCGAGCAGGGCGGGAATCAGTTTGGTCACGGTCAGGAACTGCGGCATGTTCCACGGGACGATCGCGGCGACGACACCGACGGGCTCTCGGCGAAGGACGATGTCCTGCCCGTAGACACCCGGGCGGTTCTCCTGCCAGGGGTAGGCGGCGGCGATGTCGGCGAACGCGCCGATCATTGAGCCTGGCAGGCCGACCTGGGCGCGTCTGGCGAAGGAGATCGGGGCGCCGAGCTGGGCGGTGATGATCTGGGCCAGTTCGTCGCGCCGGGCGCTGTAGAGCGTGGCGAGCCGGCGGATTGCCTTGACGCGTTCGGCGGGGTCGGTGCGTGGCCACGGCCCTTCGTCGAAGGCCTGGCGCGCGGTGGCGACGGCACGGTCGACGTCCGCGGTGCCGGCCGCGGCGACGCTTCCGACCGGCTTCTCGCTGTGTGGGGAGATCACCTTGATGCGTGCCCCGGTGCTCGGGGTGACCCATTCGCCGCCGATGAACAGCTGTTCCTGCTCGTGCATGATCACTCCCTGTGCCGATCTCCGCTGATCGCGACCGCGCCGCCGGCCGTCTCCGGCCACCTCCGGGCACCAGCCGTCCCGTCCGCGGTGCCGCCGCGCCGGGTCATGGCCGCATGCCCGCCGCTCGGTCTGGGGGTCTTGCGGCTCGCGGCGAGCCTATGTTAGTCACTTGGAGAGCGTTAGTCAGTCGTAGAAAGCCCTCGATCGGTGATCTCGAGCGACCTCGACGGAGGACTGGGCCATGGCACGTGCCACCAAGTCGGCGGAGGCCAGCTGGACGGACCGCTACCCGGGGCTGGGTACCGGCCTCGTGTCGTACGAGGACTCGATCTCGCCCGAGTTCTACGAGCTGGAGCGCGAGGCGGTCTTCCGGCGGGCGTGGCTGAACGTCGGCCGGGTCGAGCAGCTGCCCCGCAAGGGGAGCTTCTTCACGAAGGATCTCGCGGTCGCGAAGACATCCGTCATCGTCGCGCGCGACCTGGACGGCCGGGTCCGCGCCTTCCACAACGTGTGCCGCCACCGGGGGAACAAACTTCTGTGGGAAAGGACGCCGAAGGAGGAGACCAGCGGCGTCTGCCGTCAGTTCATGTGCAAGTACCACGGCTGGCGGTACGGGCTGGATGGCCAGCTGAACTTCGTCCTCCAGCAGGAGGAGTTCTTCGACTTCGACAAGGCCGACTTCCCGCTCGTGTCGGTGCACTGCGAGGTCTGGGAAGGCTTCGTCTTCGTCAACCTGAGCGACGAGCCCAGCCAGACCCTCCTGGAGTTCCTCGGGCCGATGGTGCGCGGCCTGGAGGGCTACCCGTTCGATCTGGTGTCCGAGCGGTACGCGTTCAAGGCCGATCTCAACAGCAACTGGAAGATCTACCTGGACGCTTTCCAGGAGTACTACCACGCGTCGATCCTGCATTCGCAGCAGCAGGTACCGAGCCTGCGCAGCTTCGAGTCCGGCTTCAAGGCGCCGCATTACCAGATTGACGGGCCACACCGGATGGTCAGCACCGGCGGCTGGAAGGGCGTGCCGCGGCACATGCTGCCGCACGACCAGATGTACCCGATCGAGCCCCTCACCGAGGCCGGCCTCATGGGCCCCTGGCAGCGCCCGGACATTCCCGAGCTCGACCCGGCCAACCTGCCGGCGGGGCTCAACCCCGGCGGGCTGGACCCCTGGTCGATCTCGAACTTCCAGATCTTCCCCAACTTCGTGATCCTGGTCTACGAGCGCGGCTGGTATCTGACCTACCACTACTGGCCGACGTCCCACAACACGCACGCGTGGGAGATGTCGTACTACTTCCCGCGGTCGCGGACCGCCAGCGAGCGGATCCGTCACGAGGTCACCGCCGTCATTTCCAAGGAGGCCGGCCTCCAGGACGCCGGCACGCTCGACGGCACCCAGATGGGCCTGGAATCCAGGGTCATCGACAAATACCCGCTGTCCGACCAGGAGATCGCCGTTCGTCATCTGCACAAGGTCACCGGCGACTGGGTGCAGTCCTACCTTCGAGACGGAAGGGGGGTCCGGGCATGAGTGACTCGTTACTCCCGGAGGAGTTCGCCGACCTCGAGCCCTTTGCCGCCAGGTGGTGCATCCCCGGCGAGCCGGCCAGGTACACCGCGCGGCTGAACAGCACGATGGCGGACATGCAGGCGTTCTACGACGCCGCGTTCCCACGGGTACGAGACGCCATGGCGTATCTCGACCAGTTCCGGCTGGACGAGCTGCCCGAGCGGGCGGAGAACCTGCTGCACCTCGTGTACTCGTTCGTCATGGTCTCGCTGCCGGTCGAGGTCTGGCACCAGCCCAGGGTCATCGATGCCGGCACCGCCTACTTCGACCGCTACCTGGAGCCCGCGCCGTGACGACGACCATCACCTGCGAGCCACTCGCCGCCACCGTCGGCGCCGAGGTGAGCGGCGTCGACGCCGAGCGGCTTGCCCAGGACGACACTGGCGCGGGGGCGATCCTCGAGGCACTGGAGCACTATGGCGTGCTGGTCCTCCGTGGCCTGCATCTCGACCCGGACGACCAGGTCGCGTTCTGCCGCCGGCTCGGTGAGATTGACTTCGAGCAGGGACACCACCCGGTCGCGGGTATCTATCGGGTCACCCTGGACCAGTCGAAGAACTCCTCGGCGGCCTACCTCAAGGGCACCTTCGCCTGGCATATGGACGGGTGCACCCCGCTGCACGGCGAGCCGCCGCAGAAGGCGACCATTCTCAGCGCCAAGCAGGTGGCGGCGAACGGCGGGGAGACGGAGTTCGCCAGCACCTACGCCGGCTACGACGCGCTGTCCGACGGGGAGAAGGAACGGTTCGCGTCGCTGCGGGTGGTGCACACCTTCGAGGCGTCCCAGCGCACGGTCTACCTGGACCCGACCCCGGAACAGCTCGAGCGGTGGCGCGCCCGGCCGACCTCGACGCACCCCCTGGTCTGGACGCATCGCACCGGCCGTAGGTCGCTGGTCATCGGCGCCCACGCCAGCCACATCGTCGGAATGGATCTCGGCGAGGGACGGGCGTTGCTGGGAAAACTGCTCGACCACACGACCGCGTCCGGGCTCACCTACCGCCACGAATGGTCGGTGGGGGACACCGTCATCTGGGACAACACCGGCGTCGTGCACCGGGCGGCGCCGTACGACGCGGCCTCGCCGCGCGAGATGCTCCGCACGACCGTCTTCGGGGACGAGCCGATCCAGTGACCGCGGTGGCCAGCTTCGGCCAGCCAGCGGCCGGCTAGCTGGCCCGGCGGCCGGCGACGGCGTCGACGACCTCGTCGTCGGCCGGCCGGCGGTCCCCTTCCAGGGCGCGGATCTCGCGCTCGACGACGGCGATCAGCTCGCGGTGGCCGGTGTCGACGTCGAAGGCCTCCTCGATGTGCAGGAACCGGGAGATCGCGGCCATGGCGAGAATCAACGACGCGGGTGGCCACCGATCGGGATCGACACCGTAGCCCTTGAGCACGTCCGAGAGGGTCTCGAGCTGCAGCCGCCGGAACGTCCGCGAGTAGGAGGCGATCTCGGCACGGATCGCCTTGCGGTGGTTCGCCAGCGCGGTGAACTCCATCGTGCGCGCGTTGTTCGAGGACTCCTGGACCAGTTCCCAGAGGGCCCACAACGGCTGCGGCGAGCGCATCGCCCGCCGGAGCCGGTCCAGGCTGCGCTCGGCGCCGCGGCGGAACAGCTCGACGAACAGGCCGTCCATCGTGCCGAAGTAGTAGTAGACGAGCCCGTTGTTGACGCCCGCCCTGGTCGCCAGCCGGCGGGTGGTGACGGCGGCGTAGCCCTCCTCGAGCATCAGGGCCTCGGTGGCGTCGAGGAGCGCCGTGCGCGTGACCGAGTCGTCGACGGCGCTCCGCCGTGCCCGCGTCATGTCTGTTCCTCTCGCTGCTCCCGGTGCTCCTCGCCAGTCCCAGTCTCCCCCTGTCCGCCGCGGGGCGGCCCTTGCCTCGGGCCACACTCCATGTTAGTCATGTGAAGAACGCGTTAGTCGTTCGAAGAACACCGATGTCCGAGCGTGTGCGGGCGGCGAAGGGCGGTGCCCGTCACCCGCGTCATCGAAGTCGTCTTCGAGTGAGGAAGGACAGAACGATGCCGCGTAGCAGGGTGCAACAGGCGCGCGTGGCCGTGGTCACCGGCGGAGCATCGGGCATCGGCGAGGCCACCTGCCATCACCTGGCCGAGCGCGGCCATCGCATCGCCGTACTCGACCTCGACGACCACGGCGCGCGGCGAGTGGCCAAGGAGCTGCGGGCCGAGGGGACGGAGGCACTCGGCCTCGCGGTCGACGTCACGGACCGCCCCGCTCTCGATGCCGCCTTCGCGGAGATCCGCTCGTCGCTGGGCCCGACGGAGATCCTGGTGACCAGCGCCGGCCTCGTGGACTTCCAGCCGTTCGAGCAGATCACGCTCGAACGGTGGAACCGGGTCGTCGAGGTGAACCTGACCGGCACCTTCCACTGCTGCCAGGCAGCTGTGCCGGACATGGTCGCGGCCCGGTGGGGCCGGATCGTCACGATCTCCTCGTCGAGCGCCCAGCGCGGCTCGCCGAACATGGCGCACTACGCGGCGGCCAAGGGCGGCGTCATGGTGCTGACCAAGTCCCTGGCGCGCGCCTATGCCTCCCACGGCATCACGGTCAACTGCGTCCCGCCGTCGGGGATCGAGACCCCGATGCAGCATCGTGACCAGGCCGCGGGGAACCTGCCGCCCAACGAGGTGATGGCCGCGAGCATCCCGCTCGGCCACCTCGGGACCCCGGACGACCTGGCCGCGGCGGTCGCCTTCCTCGCCTCCGAGGAGGCCGGCTTCATCACGGGCCAGGTGCTCGGGGTCAACGGCGGGTCCGTGCTGTGAGCATAGGAGCAAACGAGCGGAGTGGGCGTCCGAGGCGGACCTCCCAGATCGACTCCGTCGATCCGGCAGGAACCCCGGAGGACGGCCGCGGAGAGAGCGCGGCCGGACCTCCCAGATCGACTCCGCAAGCTCCGTCGATCCGGCAGGAACCCCGGGAGCGAACTCGGGACGTTGTGAGGCCAGCCTTCACCCCCCGGATGGGGCCGCTGCCGGTGTCGGAGTGGACCGAGGAGGACCGCGAGCTGCTGCGTGGCAACCTGGCCCGTGCCGACCGCTACCTGTCCGGCGAGGCGGATGCGCCGCCCATGCCGCCGATCCTCGGCCTGTTCGCCCGCCACTCCCGGCTGGGTGCGCCGTGGCTCGCGTTCAGCGGGAAGCTGCTCGACGACGGCGCGCTCGATCCGCGCGACCGTGAGCTGCTGATCCTCCGGGTCGGCCATCGGACGGGTTGCCGCTATCAGTGGGCGCAGCACGTCGGGATGGCGCAGGCCGCCGGGCTGACACTCGAGCAGATCGCCGCCGTGGCCGCGGCCGCCGTGGCCGCGGGCTCCGTGGCCGACGCCGGCGCCGCCGACGCGTGGACGGACCGCGACCGTGACCTGCTGCGCGCCGTCGACCAGCTCGTCGACGATCACGTCATCGACGACGCCACCTGGGCGCGGCTGGCCACGCACCTCGACGAGCGCCAGCTGCTGGAGCTGACCTTCGTGGTGGGCAGCTACGTATGCCTCGCCATGGTGCTCAACAGCGTCGGTCTGGAACCCGCGGTCCTACCAGACCCGGACGGCGAGAAAAACAGCCGCGCCGTTCCCGACGCCGCGCCGATCCCCTGAAGGAGGCAGCGCATGCCACGTTTCCCGAAACCACCGGAAGGCAGCTGGACCGAGCACTACCCGGAGCTCGGCACGGGCCCGGTGTCCTACGAGGACTCGATCTCGCCTGAGTACTTCGAGCGCGAGAAGGAGGCGATCTTCAAGCGGGCATGGCTGAACGTCGGCCGGGTCGAGCAGCTTCCGCGGGTCGGCAGCTACTTCACCAAGGACATCAAGGCCGCCCATGCGTCGATCGTCGTCGCGCGGGACAAGGCGGGCGAGGTGCGCGCCTTCCATAACATGTGCCGCCACCGGGGCAACAAGCTCGTCTGGACCGAGGACCCGAAAAACGAGAGTCAGGGCGTCTGCCGGCAGTTCACCTGCAAATACCACGGCTGGCGCTATGACCTCGACGGCTCGCTGACGTTCATCCAGCAGGAGGGCGAGTTCTTCGACGTCGACAGGAGCCAGTGGGGGCTGGCGCCGGTGCACTGCGAGGTCTGGGCGGGGTTCATCTTCGTGAACTTCTCGCGGGAGCCGTCACAGTCGCTGCGCGAGTTCCTCGGGCCGATGGTGACCGACCTGGAGGGCTACCCGTTCGAGCGGATGACGGCCCGTTTCGGGTACAGCACCACCGTCGGGGCGAACTGGAAGCTCTTCATGGACGCCTTCGCGGAATTCTACCACGCCCCGGTCCTGCACGGGAACCAGTCGCCGGAGAAGTACTCGAAGGCCGCCGTGCAGGCCGGTTTCGAGGCGCCCCACTACCAGATCGAGCGTCCGCACCGGCTCGTGAGCACGTCCGGCGTCCGGTTCTGGGAGATGGACGCGGACATGATCAAGCCGATGGAGGCGATGACCCGCGGCGGCCTGTTCGGCCCGTGGGACAAGGCCGAACTCGGCGAGATGCCGAAGGGCCTGAACCCGGCGAAGTGCGACCCGTGGGGGCTGGACTCCTTCCAGCTCTTCCCGAACTTCGTGATCCTCATCTGGAGCCAGGGCTGGTACCTGACGTACCACTACTGGCCGACGTCCCACAACACGCACGTCTTCGAGGGCAACGTCTACTTCCTGCCGGCGACGAATGTCCGTGACCGGATCTCCCAGGAGATGTCGGCGGTGACGTTCAAGGAGTTCGCGCTGCAGGACGCGAACACGCTCGAGGCCACCCAGATGATGCTCGAGACCCGGTACGTCGACCGGTTCCTCCTGGGCGACCAGGAGATCCTCTGCCGCCACCTGCACGCCGAGGTCCGCGACTGGATCGACACCTACGAGGGAGCGTCCCGGTGAGTGCCTTACTGCCGGCCGAGTTCGCCGATCTCGAACCGTTCGCCGCGAAGTGGTGCCTGCCCACGGAGCCCGAGCGGTACGGCACCCGGCTGGCCAGCACCACCGAACAGATGCAGGTCTTCTACGACGCGATCACCCCGCGGCTCGAGGACGTGTTGGCCTACCTGGAGAAGCTGCCGTACGACGCACTGCCCGACGACGCCACGAACCTCCTGTGCCTGCTGTATTCGATGATCCAGGCCTCGTTCCCCGTCGAGATCTGGCGCCAGCCGAAGGTTCCGGATACGGGTGCCACCAGCTTCGACTGCTTCGTGGAGCCGGTGCCGTGACCGCGCCGACCGTCCTGCGTGCCGACCGGTGGCTGGACATCGATGCCGGCGAGGTCCGGTCGCCCGCGGTGATCGTGGTCGAGGGCAACCGGATCGTCGCGGTCAACCCCGCCCAGCTCCCCACCGGCGCGGTGGAGATCGACCTGGGTGACGTGACGTTGCTGCCTGGGTTGATGGACATGGAGCTCAACCTCCTGATCGGCGGGCCGGAGACCCCTACGGGCCTGCCGCTGCCGATGCACGGCGTCCAGGACGACCCGGCGTACCGCACCCTCCGCGCCACCATCAACGCCCGCAAGACCCTGCTGGCCGGATTCACGACCGTCCGGAACCTCGGCCTGATGGTCAAGACGGGCGGGTATCTGTTGGACGTCGCGCTGCAGCGCGCCATCGACCAGGGATGGGTGGAAGGCCCGCGGATCATCCCCGCGGGGCACGCGGTCACCCCCTACGGCGGCCATCTTGACCCGACGGTGTTCCAACGGCTTGCTCCGGGGATCATGCCGCTCAGCGTCGGTGAGGGGATCGCGAACGGCGTCGACCAGGTCCGGCACTGCGTGCGCTACCAGATCCGCCATGGCGCCAAGGTGATCAAGGTGTCCGCCTCGGGCGGCGTGATGTCACACAGCACCGGCCCCGGCGCCCAGCAGTACTCCGACGAGGAACTCGCCGCGATCGCCGACGAGGCGCACCGGGCCGGCATCCGCGTCGCCGCGCACGCGGTGGGGGACCGGGCGGTGCGGGCCTGTGTCGAGGCGGGGATCGACTGCGTCGAGCACGGCTTCCTGGCCAGCGACGAGACGCTGAAGCTGATGGCCGAGACCGGCACGTTCCTGGTGTCCACCACCTACCTGACCGACGCGATGGACATCGCCCGCGCGGCGCCGGAGCTGCAGGCGAAGGCCGCCGTCGTGTTCCCCCAGGCCAGGGCCATGCTTCCCCGGGCCGTCGCCGCCGGCGTGAAGATCGCCTGCGGTACCGACGCTCCGGCAGTCCCGCACGGCGACAACGCCAAGGAGCTGGCCGCCCTCGTCACCCGCGGCATGACCCCGCTACAGGCACTGCGCGCGGCCACCGTCACGAGCGCCCAGCTGGTCGAGCGCGACCACGAACTCGGCCGGGTCGCCGACGGCTACCTCGCCGACGTCATCGCTGTTCCCGGCGATCCGACCCAGGACATCATCGTCACCCAGGACGTCCGGTTCGTCATGAAGGACGGCCGCGTCTACAAGGGCGCCTGAACCCCGACCGAAAGGAGCTCCACCCATGGCCAGTGGCGTGCTCATCGTCGAATCGCGACCTGCCTCGCCCGCCGAGCTGGCGGCATATCACGACTGGTACGACCACAAGCACCTTCCCGAGATCCTCAAGGTGGACGGCTTCGTCTCCGCCCGCCGGCTGGAGTCTCTCGACACCGACACCTTCATCGTGATCTACGAGATCGACGGTGACGTCGAGGCCGCCAAGGCGGCGCTGGGCGAGGCGCAGGCGACGGGCGCGCTGTCGCGGCCGGAACGCGTACAGCTCAGCCCACCGCCAACCGTCCGTTACTTCCGCCAGATCAGCTCCGCCGAGTAGGCAGGACGCATCCCGCCGCCCGCTGGTCCAGGGGCTGTCCTGCCATCCGGATCCGGGTTCTCGACCAGCCGGACGCAGCCTTCCCGCATGTCGTCGTCGGTACCGCGCGGGTGGTCTGCGCCCGGCTGGGCGTCAGTCGGTGGCTCAGCTGAGCAGGGCCTCCGCGAGGCGGGACTGCCACGCGGCCGTCGAGCTGGGATCGCTGTCGGGGGGCAGGCGCAGGCCGAGCACCACCTGGTCAGCCCCGGCCGCCTGGTAGTCGGCGATCCGCGCCACGATCGACTCCAGGCCGCCCCACACGGTGATGCCGTCCACGAAGGCGTCGCTGAGCCCGGTGATGTCGGCCTCGTCGAAGCCCATGCGGACGAAGTTGCGACGATAGCCGGGACGGGTCGTGAAGAAGCGGACCGAGGCACGGGCGAGCTCCCGTGCGGCGCCGGGGTCCGCCAGGGGAATGACCGGCACCTGCACCGCGAGTGCCGGCCCGTCTCCGAGCAGCTTGCGCGCCTCGGTCACGTAGTCGGTGGTCACCAGGTAGGGGTAGGCGCCGCCCGCGCGGCCACGGGACAGGTCGAGCATCCGCGGGCCGAGCGCGGCGAGGATCCGCTCCGACGCGGGCACCGGGGGCGTCGCGGTGTCCAGCGCGTCCAGGTAGGTGTTGAGCGTCGGCAACGGCCTCGGGCCGTGCGCGCCACCGAGGCCGACGACGAACCGGCCGGGATGCTCGGCCGCCAACGCGGCGTGGGCCGCCGCGACCTCGGTGGCCGGCACCCGGTCGACGGAGATGATGGCGCTCGCCACCCGCAGCGTCGACGTGCCGCGGACGACCCGGTCGATCTGCGCGAGATTGTTGCCCTGGCCGCCCGGTAGCCAGAGCGTCTGATATCCCAGTTCTTCCAGCCTGGCGGCGGCGTCGATCTCCGCGGCTGGTTCCGCTGTCGGGTCTAGGGCTAGGCCGGCGATACCGACCGGTCCCGCAATGGTCATAACCAGCGGCAACGGGCGTCGGGTGGGGACTGTTCCCAGTCCGGACAAAGTTGGGCTGGGCATTTCGTCATGTTTTCAGGATTGTGATCAAGCGTGAGCGGATGACACAGATTTGTGCGCGGACGGTTAGCGGAAAGTTAATTGTCGTGGCGATCTGTCAGAAGCCTGCCGGTCGGCGGACTCGCCGTCGCCGAAGAACCGTCCGATCTCCTTGTCGGGCACGTTGGCTAGAGGACGAACCATTCGGTGACGATCTCGCGGCGGTCGGTACCGGACAGCCGGACGTGAAGCTGGAAGGTGCCGGTGGGGCGGGGGCGCAGGACGAACCAGCCGACGGCGTCCGCCTCCGCCGCCTGGGCCGCGGCGCCATCCCGCGAGCGCAGCTCGATCAGGCCTGGCTGGGCCGGTACGACCTGACCGACCAGGCCGTCGTCCGCCACCTCCAGCTCGATGGTGAGGTCACTCGCGGTGAACGTCATCGCGCGCAGCCGGGCGACCGAGGCGCGTGTCCCGGCCAGCGCGCCGTCGGGCAGCGTGTCGCGCTCACCGCCGGCCGAACCTGCCTCGCCGCCTGCCTCGGCCTCGCCGCCCGGATCGGCCCCGCCGGGCCGCCCGGCCGCGTCGGTCGCCGAGTCGAACGTCAGCTCGGCGAGCTCGGCGTCCACCGTGCGCCAGACGAACGCGGCCCTGCCGATGTCGGCGATCCGGGTCGGCACGGCGCTGGCGGCGTCCAGCGCGCCACCGAGGTCGAGCAGAAGGCGGACGTCGTCGTCCCAGGGTGGTCTCGACATGACGTCATCTCCCGCCGGCCACAGTGGTGTCCATCAGCGCCGCGATCGCCGGGTTCTCCCGGAGCTTGTCCAGGCATCGGCCGCGAGTCGGGCCGATGCCGCCCTTCTTCATTCCCAGGGCCGCCACGATCCGGTTGTACCGGTCCGCCTCGTCCTCGTCGCGGAACAGCATGGCCAGCAGGCGCCGGCAGTGTTCAGGCAGGTCGGCGTAGGCGACTCGCAGGGCGAGGTGGCGTTCCTCGCGCAGGAGCCACTCGTCGGTTGCCGTGTGGTCGGTCTGGTCCGGGATCCGTTCCGTCTCGACCGGCAGCTGCCTGCCGCGGGCGTTCAACGCCTGCAGGCAGGCCCGCCGGGTGGTGGACGCGAGCCATCCGGGCAACGCCGCCGGCTCGCGGATCGTCGCGAGGCGCTCGACCAACCGCAGCCACACGGTCGCCGCGACGTCCTCGGCGTCGGCGCCGCCCAGCCCGTGCCGTCGGCAGATCGCCCAGATCAGCGCCGCGTACCGGTCGACAATCTGGTTCCAGGCCGCCTGGTCGCCGTCGCGGGCCCGTTCGACGAGCGTGACCACCGTCGGGTCATCGCGCATGCCGCCACCTTCGTGCTCGTGCCGGTCTGCTCAGCTGGGGATGTGGACGTAGCGCTGGATGGCCGAGGCCGGGTCGGCGAAGAGCTCCGCGAGCGCCTCGGCCGGCGTCAGCGTGCTGGCGCGGGCCGTGCCGTCCGCATGGGTCGTCATCCGCGCCGCGATCGCGCCGGAAACGGTCGCCGTCGCGAACGACGTGCCGCTCCACCGAGCGACACCGTCCGCGAACTTCACCGACGTGCCGCCGGGCAGCGTGACCTCGCCGGCGAGGTAGAGACTCACCACGTCGACCGCGTCGGCGGTCGCGTCGACCCAGAACCTGCGCGGACTGAACTGGGATCGGTACTCGGTGTTCGCACCGACCGCGACCACCTCGGTCAGCGCGGCCGGCCAGACCGCCTCCGGCGGGTCGGGCAGGCTCGCCCGGTTCCCCGCCGACGCCACGACGAGCAGGCCCGGGCATCTCGCGCACAGCGCCTCGATCGCGTGCCGGATGATGAACGGCGGCTCGTCGTCCTCCGTCGCCACCCCGAGCGACAGGTTCAGGATGCTGATGTTCTCGGTGGCGAGCGCGGCCATCGCCCGGGCGACGTCCCAGGAGGTGCCGGCGCCGTCCCAGGCCCGCAGCCCGGGACTGGCCACGATCCGCGCGCCGGGCGCCTGCCGCCGGACGAGTCCGACGACGAAGTTCCCGTGCCCGGCCCAGGAGGTGGGGAACTCGGCGAGCTCCTTGGGGTGCGCCAGCTCGACGACCCGATCCGTCTTCAGCGCGGGAAGGTCGCTGGTGACCAGCGGGAGATCGACGACTCCCACCGACACGCCGTCACCCGGGCCGCCGTCCGGGATCGGCGCCCATTGGTGCCGGTACGGCTGCCCGCCTGGCGCGAGGTCCGGCTGGGTGCCGACCGGGATCGGGTCGACCGGGTCGCCGGCCAGCTCGATCGGGTCGAAGCCGATGCCGCCCTTGCTCTGGGGTTTGCTTTGGGGCTTGCTTTGTGGACTACCGCTGATGCCGCCGCCCTTGCTCTGGGGGTTGATCGTGACGACGTCCCGGTTCTTTCCCATGGCGGGGACGTAGCCCAGCTTGTGGCCGAGATCCACCCGCAGGTCGAACATCAGCAGCTCCAGCTCGGTGAAGCGGCGCAGGCTGCGGCGTTCGAGCAGCTGGAGCTCGTTGGCGTACGCCCGCGGCCGGGCTGCCAGCGTTTGCGGGCTCGCGGCCGCCGTGCCGATGGCGGGGTGCGCCGCGGTGCGGCGTAGCCGGGCCGCATACTGGCGCAGCTCCCTGGCGGGCAGCCGGAACAGCACGAGTCCCAGGGTCTGGGCGAGCGTGGTGTCGACGTCGCCGGCCGGGATACCGCGCGCGGCCAGCTCCCGCTGGACGTCCTCCTGGCAGGCCGCGTGCACGGCCAGCTCGGCCGGCGGTTCGTCGGGACCCGGCGCCGTTCCGGGCGCCGGGTCCAACGCCGGGTCGAGTGAGACAGGAATGGTCATAGGTCGTCCTTCCCCGTAGGAGCGTCCTTGCCGCGAGGGGCGTCTACGCCATACGGATACGCGATCTGGGCCCGTGATACCGCGTCATGCTCCCGACAGTCCGAAAAGTTCTCGCCCTCATGGCCGTGAGCGCGGCATCCTTGCCCGGAAGGTGGTTCGACGAGCAGGGAGCGGGGCCGGGTGGCGGCGGCTCGGGAATCGGTGGCGGAACAGGCCCACGAGGCAATGCGGCGCGCGGACTGGGATCCCGGACGCGCGGTGCGGTTCGCCGCGGCGGTGCTGGCGCGGGCGCTGCGGGCGGACGCCCCGGCCGCGGCGTCGCTCGCGGCGCGGGCGGCCGGCCGGGCGGCCCGGCAGACCGGGCAGGTCGACACCGCCGTCCGCTACCTGCGCCAGGCCGTCGAGCTGGCCGGTCAGGTGGAGCCGAGGCCGCTCGCCGTCGAGCTCGCCGGCGAGGCTCGGATCCCGCTGTCGGCCGCGCTGCTGCACCTCGGCCGGCCGGAGCGGGCACTCGACGAGATCGACGAGGCGGTGCGCCAGCTCGGCTCGCTGGCCGCGCTGTTCGGCGGCGTCGAAGGCCAGGCTGGCGACGATCGAGCTGGTGAGGATCGGGCTGGTGAGCGCGACGGGTCCGGCCGGCGGGCCGGGCTCGCGCGGGCGCGTGGTCAGCGGGCCGACCTGCTGCGCCAGATCGGCCGTCCGGGCGAGGCGCTCGCCGAGTTCCAGGTCGCGATCCCGCTGCTGCGGGCGTCCGGCGCCGAGGTCGACCTGCAACGGTCGCTGGTCAACCGCGGCATCGCGTACACGGAACTGCACGCCTTCGCCGACGCGGAGGCCGACCTGCTGGAGGCGGACCGGCTGGCCCGGGCGCTGGGCCGGCAGCTCGCGGTCGGGATCATCGCCGAGAACCTCGGCTACCTGGAGATCATGCGTGGCGACGTGCCGGCCGCACTCGCCCACCTCGAACGCGCCGAGCAGATCATCGGCGAGCACCGCGGCCAGCTCGGCCCGGTGTTCGCGGACCGCAGCGAGCTGCTGCTGTCGGCCGGGGTGTGCGCCGAGGCGCGTGAGGCGGCACTCGCCGCGATCACCGAGTTCGAACGGCACCGCCGCCGGCTGCTGGTGCCCGGCGCCCGTCTCTTCCTCGCCCAGGCCGCGCTGCTCGACAACGACCCGCCGGCGGCGCTGGTACAGGCGCGGCTCGCCCGCCGCGCGTTCGCCCGCCAGGGCCGTGCCGAGTGGGCGGCCTGCGCCTCGCTCGTCGTCGTCCGCGCCGAGCTCGCCACCCGCGACGACCGTGCCACCCTCGACGGCCGGGATGACGCGGGCGTCCGGCTGAGCATGACCGTCCGCGAGCTGGAGCGGATGGTCGACACCCTCGCTCGCGCCGGCTGGCCGGCCGCCGCGCTCGAGGCGCGCCTCGTCGCCGCCCGGGTCGCCGGGCTGCGTGGGCGGGCGGCGGACCGCCGCCGTCACCTGGAGCTCGCGCGCACAGCGGCGCGGCGCGGTGCCACGGCCCCGGCGGCGCTGCGCGCCCGCGGCTGGTACGCCGAGGCGCTGCTGCGCCGCGACGGCGGTGACCGCCGCGGGGCCGCCGGTGCCGCCCGCGCCGGTCTGCGGGTTCTGGACGAGCACGCGGCCTCGCTGGGCGCGACCGACCTGCGCGTCCACTCGGCCGTGCACCGCGCCGAGCTGAGCGAGCTGGGCCTGCGGATGGCGTTCGACGGCGGCGGTCCGGCGGCGGTGTTCGAATGGGCGGAACGGGGCCGGGCAAGCCGGCTGCTGCGCCGCGCCGTGCTGCCGGCCGAGGACCCGGAACTTGCCGGCCTGCTCGCCGAGCTGCGCGCCACCATCGCCGAGATCGACCGCGGCCGGCCCGATCCGGTCGCCCAGGTCCGCACCGCCACTCCGACCGCGGACCGGGGGCGTCCTCGGCTGACCCAGCGGCAGGTGGCGCTGGAACGGCGCATCCGCGATCACATCCGGCTGCACCCGGTGCGCGGGAGCTCCGCGCCGGCGGCACCGGTCTCGCTGGCCCAGCTCACCGACACGCTCGGCGGCCGGGCGCTGGTCGAGTTCGTCCAGCTGGACGGCGAGCTGCACGCCCTGGTGCTGGTCGACGGCCGCCTGCGGCGCAGGCCGCTCGGCCCGGCGTCCGTCCCGGCCGGCCTGGTCCAGCGCCTCTCCCACGCCCTGCGCCGGCTGGCCCGCGCCGACGGCGGCCCCTGGGGCGTCGGGGCCCCGGCCACCGGAACGGCCCCGGGCGTAGACGAGGCCGCCGGCCGCTCCCGGCCCGGGGCACGGCCGGCGGCCTCGCGCGACGCCGCCGTGGCGCTGCTCACCGACGCCGCGCGCCGGCTCGACGAGGTCCTGCTCGGACAGGTCCCGGAGATCGAGAGCCGCCCGCTCGTCGTGGTCCCGACCGGCCCGTTGCACAGCGTTCCGTGGTCGGTGCTCCCGTCCCGGGCGGGCCGTCCGGTCACCGTCGCTCCGTCCGCGACGCTCTGGCACACCGCCAGCACCGCGGCCCACGTCCCGGGAACCGCGATGGTGGCCGCCGGGCCGGGCCTGCCCGGCGCCCGCGAGGAGGCCACCGCCATCGCGGCGATCCACGGCGTCGAGCCGCTGCTCGACGACGCGGCGACCGCGGACGCGGTGCTGGCCGGGCTGGCGAAGGCCGACGTCGCGCACCTCGCGGCGCACGGGACGCTCACGACGGACAACCCGCTGTTCTCCACGCTGCGGCTGCACGGTGGCCCGCTCGTCGTCTACGACGTCGAGCGCCTCGCCACCGTCCCGCGCACCGTCGTGCTGGCCTCCTGCGACAGCGGTCGGTCGATGGTCCACACCGGCGACGAGCTGCTCGGCCTCGCCGCCACCTTCATCGCCCGCGGCGCCGCCGAGCTGGTCGCGTCGGTCGTACCCGTCCCGGACGGCGCGACCGCCCCACTGATGATCGCGCTGCACCGCGGCCTCGCCGCCGGAGTCCCCGCTCCGGTCGCCCTCGCCGAGGCCCAGCGGGAGCTGCGCGACCGCTCGCCGGCCGGCCTGGCCGCCGCGGCCGGCTTCGTCACCCTGGGCGGAGAGTCGCACGCCGCGCGCTGACGCCGCGCCCGTATCATCGCCGTCCTGCGGCGATCCGTGGAACGAGTGGCGATCCAGCCACCCACGGTCGGGCTCGCCGACTCGCCGCGGGACGCACCCGCGGCAGCGGCCTGAACCGCCGTGTCCCTCGACCGCGAGGACGCCCCATGGACACCTACGTCGCCAGAGCCGACGCCGACCGGGCCAGGGAGCTGGCCGACACCGAGTCACCCTTCACCATCGAGATCCGGTTCCTCGACGGGCTCACCGAGACCGAGCAGGCGGCCTTCGCCGCCGCGGCGGACCGCTGGGCCCGGGTCATCGTCGGCGACCTGCCGGACGTCCGGATCGGCGACGACGTCATCGACGATGTCCTGATCATCGCCCAGGGCAAGAAGATCGACGGCCCCGGCCACGTCCTGGGCAGCGCCCGCCCTACCCACCTGCGGGTCGCGCCGGACGGGTCCCTGCTCCAGCCGTGCCGCGGGGAGATGAGCTTCGACGTGGCCGACCTCGCGGAGATGGCGGCCGACGGCACGCTCGGCGACGTCATCACCCACGAGATGGGGCATGTGCTCGGGATCGGCGGAAGCCTCTGGGACCGCAGGCGCCTGGTCGTACCCGGCCCGGACAACCCGGCGGCCCTGGAGGACCCGGTGTTCGTCGGCTCGGCGGCGATGGCCGAGTACGGCCGGCTGACCGGCGGCGACGGCGCCCCGCCGCGGCCCGTCCCGGTGGAGAACCGAGGCGGGTCGGGTACCGCCCGTTCCCACTGGCGGGAAAGCGTCTTCGACGCCGAACTGATGACGGGCTTCGTCGACCCCGCGGGCAACCCGATGAGCCGGGTGACCGTGGGCTGCCTCGAGGACCTCGGCTATCAGGTCGACTACGCCGCCGCCGACCCGTACACCCTGCCGAGCCCGGCCCTCCTAGCCGCCCGTCGCCACCGACGGCCGCGCGTCGTGCATCCCCACCCGGCCCCCGGCGCCCACCCCGTCGCGGCGGAGGCCGACCCGGTTCTCGTCGTCGTCAAGTAGCGACCCCGCCCCGGCATTGCCATCCGGGAATGGGAAAAGGAGGGTGCGGTGCCCAGCATGGCGTTGCGAACGTCAGCGACCGATCGATTGGCGACGTTGAGTGCCCGTGAGCTTGAGGTTCTCGCCCTGATGACCGACGGACGGTCCAACCGAGCGATCGGTGATCAGCTCTTCCTCACACAGCGCACGGTGGAGTCCCACATCCGCAACATCTACGGCCGGCTCGGCCTGCTACCCGGGTGCGGCGACCACCGTCGGGTACTGGCCGTCCTCCTCTATCTGCGCGCCGGCTCCTGCGCGCAACATCCACCATCGACCGGTGGCGAACTGAGGTTCGGCCAGACTCGGGCTCTGCCTCGGATCAAGCCTGCCCACGCGTCGGCCGTAATGGCGCCAGTCACCTAGACCGCCGCGACCGTCGCACGGGACAGGACACGGTCTTTCCGGGCGACGGTCGCGCCGTGGCCTCGGCCGGCTCAGTCGAACAGTGAACTGACCGACTCGCCGTTGTGGATGCGTCGCATGGCCTCGGCCAGCGCGGGCGCGATGGACAGGATCTTCAGCTTGGAGACCTGTTCCTCCGCCGGGACGGGAACGGTGTTGGTGCAGACGATCTCGAGGACGTCGGGCTGGTCGCCGATTCGCTTGAGCGCGCCGCCGGCGAACAACCCGTGGGTACAGGCCACGCGGATGGAGCGGACACCGATGTCGTGGAGCTTGTTCAGCAGCTCCAGGACGGTACTGCCCTTCGCGATCTCGTCGTCGAGGATGATGATGTCGCGGTCGGCGACGTCGCCGATGACCGCGCTGATGGCGACCCGGTCGTCGGCGAACCGTTGCTTGGCGCCGGCCGCGACCGGGACACCCAGCCGCCGGGCGAAGCTCGCCGCCTCCTTGGCGTTGCCGAGGTCGGGCGAGACCACGGTGGTGTTCGACAGGTCGTACTGGCGAAAGTGCTCCGCCAGTTCCCGCAGCGCGTGCAGGTGGTCGACGGGGACGCTGAAGAAGCCGTGTACCTGGGGTGAGTGCAGAGTCATCGCGAGGATCCGGCTGGCTCCGGCGGTGGCCAGCAGATCGGCGACGAGCCGCCCGCCGATGGAGATCCGAGGCGCGTCCTTCTTGTCTGACCGGGCGTACGAATAGTGCGGCATGACAACCGTGGTACGCGCCGCGGACGCGCCCTTCGCCGCATCGATCATGAGTAGCAGCTCGACCAGGTTCTCCTGGACCGGCTTCACGAGCGGCTGGATGATATAGATGTCCCGTTCGCGGCAGTTCGCCTGCAGCTGCACCTCCAGGCAGTCGTTGGCGAATCGATCGATGCGAACCGGCGACAACGGCGTCTTTAGGTGTCGGCACACCTCCTCCGCCAGCTGCCGATGTGCACTTCCGCTGAACACGACAATCTCTCGCACAAACCGCCCCTGACATTAGTGCGACGCTGCGGGCAGGCCCATCATACAGGTGGGATCTTGCTGACCTGGTCGATCCTCGGTCCGAGGAGGATCCGAAGCGGTATCCGAGCCTCGTCGTCGCGGTGGGGATCATCGGCCGGAATGTCGCCACCAGATTCCGACAAACAAACGATGTGGACGTGGCGAGAACCGGCCCTGATTTCCGTGGTGAAATGCCGCCGGCCGGCGGGCGCCACGGCGCGGTGTCGCGGTGCGGTCCACCTGGAAGATTTCGGCCGCGAGGCCTGACGGATGAACGCCCCAGGCGCTCGACCGGGGCATGGCTGGTTCTCGGCGAGTACTCGTGGGCGAAGCCGGGCCGGCGCGGTGCGGCGCGGTGAGTGCCTCGGCCGCTGGACGGCCGGCTGGGCGGGGCGCTGCCCGGCGATGGGACGATCCTGGGCGTGCGGCCGAGCAGACGAACGGTACTGCTGGCGGCGCCGACCTTCGCGGCCGGTGCCGTCGGCGGCGCCCTGTGGGCAAGACGCTCCGGCGACGCCGCGGCCGGTACGCCGGGCGCCGCCTCGGGCGGCGAGCTGGCCGGCCCGACGGCCGGCCCGACGGGCGGGGTGGCGGCGTCGACAGGCGGCGGCGCGGCGGTCATACCACGCGGGCCGGCGGTGGTGACGCGGACGGCGTTCCGGAGTGCGGCTCGGGGTCGGGACGTCTCGATGGTGGTCGTCTCGCCGGTCACAGGCGCCGTCGACGGACTGCCGGTGTGTCTCGTCCTGCATGGCCGTGGCGATGACGCGCCGCGCGGAGTGGCGCTTCTGGGCCTGGATACCGCGCTCGCGGACGCGGCGCGCGCCGGAGTGGCGCCGTTCGTCGCCGTCGCGGTCGACGGTGGCGAGACCTACTGGCACCCGCGCGCGGCTGGCGACGACCCGGAACGGATGATCCTGGCCGAGGTCCTGCCCCGGCTCGCGGATCAGGGGCTGCATACCACCCGGCTGGCGGCAATCGGCTGGTCGATGGGCGGCTACGGCGCCCTGCTGCTCGCCCAGCGCCACCCGGACCTTGCCGTCGCCGTGGCGGCGAGCAGCCCGGCGATGTGGCACGCCTACGGCGCCAGCGCGCCGGGCGCGTTCGACTCCGCCGCCGACTTCGCCGCCCACCAGGTCCTGGGAGAGCCACCGCCGGCGGACGTGGCCTACCGGATCGACTGCGGGCAGAGCGACCCGTTCTACGCGGTCTCCCGCCAGGCGGCCGGCGAGCTGGCGGCCACCGAACACGGCTTCGGGCCGGGCGGGCACGACCCCGCGTTCTGGCGCTCGGCCCTCCCGGCCCAGCTCGCCTTCGTCGGCCGTGCGCTGGTACGTGCCGCGTCCCCTGGACCCCGACCCACCGCTGGATGACGCGTCTGGCCAGGCCGTCGTGCCCGGGCGACCGGCCGCCGGGCCGTGACGCCGGCGCGGCAAGGTAAGTGCGGCGAAGATAATTCGAGGATGGCGACAGTCCACAACACCACCTTGGCTCCGTCGAAGCTGGAGCTGCTGACGGCCTGGCTCCCCGGTCAGCCCTGGTACCTCGACGCCGGCCTGACGCCCCAGCTCACCAGGGCCGGCGGGTTCCGGCTCGATGACCCGGCGGGCGAGGTCGGCATCGAGTTCATGATCGTCACAGACGCGGCCGGCGGCGGCCCCGTGAGCTATCACGTGCCCATGACCTACCGCGCCCAGGCACAACCGGGCTCGGAAGCCGGCCTCATCGGGACGACCGAGCATGGCGTTCTCGGTACCAGGTACGTGTACGACGCGACGCACGACTGGGTGTTCGTCACCCAGCTCGTCGCGCTGATGCAGGGCCAGACCGAACCGCAGGCGCAGAGCCTCAGCGACACCCCAGACCCGACCGTGCGCAGCCAGCCGGTCCTGCCGGGCTCCAGCCTCGTCGTCACCGCCTGCGCCCTCGCCAGCAACGGGCCCGACGGGACGAGACTGCGGATCTCGACCGCGGACACGGCCTCGACCGCGGACGGGGACGGGGACGGCGAACCGACGGACCTCCTGCTGCGGGTCATCCGCGCCCTCCCCGTCCGCCCTGGCGCCGCGGACCAGCGCGGTGGCTACGTCCAGGTTCCCTGGCGTCAGGCGGACGGGACCGAGCCGAGCGGAGTCATCGTCACCGCGGCACCGGCGGTCGAATAGCCGAACAGGGGAGGCGAAACCGCCGCGGGGCACGACACTTGGTCAGGTGGAGCTGGCTGGTCAGGTGAAGCCGACCGCCGCCGCTCGCCTGCGTGCCGGCGCCTACCTGGGCGCGGGGGAGGACCGCCGCCAGCTGCGGCTGGCGGCCCGCTGTGCCGGAGCCGACCACCTCGCCGACCGTCTCGCTCACGACGGCGCCCTGCCGTGGACCGCGGAGTGGATCCTGCCGGTAGAGGAGACGCATGACCGCAGGCTCGGGGCTCTGCGCGGGCCGGCGCCGGTGGTGGTGTCTTCGCGGAGGCGCCTGACGCCAGTCGTGGCGGGCGCGACATGCGGGCCGTGTCCGTGGTCACCGATCCCGCTGCTGGGCGCGGCGTCGGGAGCCGCCCGTCGTCCCAGCCCGGCACGTCGCCAGCGGCCGGTGATTCTCGTGGACCCGCCGGCCCTGGGAATGCGGCCGTGTCCAAATACGCGAAATTCGCTGGCTGTTTGCGCCGGCACTGGCGGTTCGCGTGCGCCAAGGGACCCGCGGATTCACCGATGGGACCCCGCGGGTCGCGGGAACTGTCATACCTGCCCGCTACCGTCCTTCGCAGGACACGCAGGGGTGTCCGTCAAATGTGCGGGAGGTGGTCGTAATGGCCGAGTTCACGTCCTACGAGCCCGGAACTCCTTGCTGGGTAGACCTTGGCAGCCCGGATGTGGAGGCCTCCAGGGCCTTCTACGGCAGCCTGTTCGGCTGGGAGGCGAACGTCTCGCCGGATCCGGCGGCGGGCGGCTACACGTTGTTCACCTTGCGCGGCAAGCAGGTCGCGGGCCTGGGTCCGCTGTTCGGCGAGGGACAGCCGGCCGCCTGGAGCACCTATGTCCGGGTCGACGACGCGGACAAGACGGCCGAGGCCGTGGTCAGCGCCGGTGGCCAGGTCGTCGTCGCGCCGATGGACGTCCTGGACGCGGGCCGGATGGCGGTGTTCCTCGACTCCGGCGGTGCCGCCATCTCTGTGTGGCAGCCGGGGGCGCACAAGGGAGCCGAGCTGGCGAACGAGCCCGGTGCCTTCTGCTGGAACGAGCTGGACACCCGCGACGTGGCCGCGGCGAAGGCCTTCTATCCGGCCGTGTTCGGCTGGGCCACGGACGACTCGGGGGCCCAGGGCGGCCCGATGGAGTACTACGAGTGGAAGCTCGGCGGCGCCGTCATCGGTGGGATGATGCCCATGCCTGAGATGGTGCCCGCCGAGGTGCCGTCATTTTGGATGACCTATTTCGCCGTCGCCGACGCCGACGCGGTCGCCGCGAAGACCGTGGAGCTCGGCGGGTCGGTCATCCTCGGACCGGCCGACATCCCGATTGGCCGGTTCGCGATTCTCACCGGTCCCCACCAGGAGACCTTCGCCATCATCAAGGTCTGACCCGGCGGACGGGCCGGCGGTAGGCGGTAGGGAGCGTCCGGCGGGCGGCGAGCGGCGAGCGCGACGTTGCCGCCGCCCGCCGCCCGCCGCCCGCCGCCCGCCGCCCGCCGCCGCTGGCGAGCGGCACGGGGCGGTGGCGCTACTCCGACTCCCGGGTTGGCCGTAGGCTGGGCGGCGTGACCGTCGTGAAGATCAATGCGATCGAGGTTCCCGAGGGCGCCGGCCCCGAGCTGGAGAAGCGGTTCGCGAACCGGCTGCACGCGGTGGACGGGCAGCCAGGCTTCGTGTCGTTCGAGCTGCTGCGGCCGGTGAAGGGCGACAACCGGTACTTCGTCGTGACGCACTGGGACAGCGAGGAGTCGTTCCAGGCGTGGCTCACCGGGCCGGCCATGGAGGCGCACTCGGGAGAGCGTGCCCGCCCGGTGGCGTCCGGCTCGTCCCTGCTGGAGTTCGAGGTCGTCCAGCGCTCGGTGGCGGGCGGTTCCTGACAGGCCTCGGCAGCGCTTTGCCGGGTCCCGCGTCAGGCGGCACCGCCAGTACCGGGCGGTCAACCGCCCGAGCCCGTGACCTGCGCGGCCGGGGAACGGAGAGCGCGAACCAGCTTTGATCGCCGCCGACGTGTTGTCAGCGTCGCGATTTTGCCGTACCCGCGACGGCGACAACATGCTCATGGCGATCTCTCACGGCGAACGATGCGTGGGGCGGCACCGGCCCGGCGCGCCGGGCGAACCACCGTTACGGCCACCCGGACGCGGTCGCCGCGCGCCTCGACAGCGGGCGGCCGCGGGCGGCGTCCACCGCCCATGGGCCGGGCGTCCGCGTCCTGGACCACGGTCCTGGAACAGCACCTGTCGTGTGGTATCCCGATCGTCCTGACAGCTGCACGCAGCCACATGCCGAGGCGGGGACGTATGCCGCCGAACTGGGAAAATTGATCTGTGATACCTATGGTTCGCGCCTGCTTGTCCTTGCCGCCTTCGGGAAGGGCTGACTCCAAGCCGGAGTGTCACCGCCACCCGCACCGCCTAAGGGACGAGACAGCCGAACGAGCCGGCGCAGCGGTCGGACGCGAGCAAATCTGAGGAGACGGTCGGGTCGTGGTCGGCACACAGCTGGTTATGGGAGCGAGCGGCTTCCTGGGTTCGCACGTCACGCGGCAGTTGGTGGAGCGCGGCGACGACGTTCGGGTGTGGATCCGTCGAACCAGCTCGACGCGGGCTTTCGACGACCTGGCCGTGCGGCGCCACTACGGCGACCTGACCGACGACGACGCGATGCACGAGGCGATGAGCGGTGTCGACACCGTGCACTACTGCGTCGTCGACACCCGGGCCTGGCTGCGCGACCCGGCGCCGCTGTTCGCCACGAACGTCGACGGCCTGCGGCACGCGCTGGACGCCGCGGTCGAGGCGAAGGTGCGGCGTTTCGTCTTCTGCAGCACGGTGGGCACCATCGGGCTGTCGGCAGACGGCGGCCCGGCCAACGAGGACCTTCCGCACACCTGGCAGCACCTGGGTGGGCCGTACATCCAGGCACGTGTGGCCGCCGAGGACCTGGTGCTGAGCTACCAGCGTGAGCGGGGGCTCCCCGCGATCGTCATGTGCGTGTCGACGACCTACGGAGCGCCCGACTTCGGCTCGCCGCACGGCCGCATGGTGTCCGACGCCGCGCACGGCAAGATGCCGGTCCATTTCGGCGACGCGGCGATGGAGGTCGTCGGCATCAAGGACGCCGCCCGCGCGTTCCTGCTCGCGGCGGAGAAGGGACGCGTCGGCGAGCGGTACATCATCAGCGAGCGCTACATGTCCTGGAAGGAACTGTTGACGACCGCGGCCGCCGCGGTCGACGCGAAGCCCCCGCGTTTCGGCATCCCGCTGCCCGCGATGAAGGTGGTCGGTCGCGTCGGCGATGTGGTCGGGCGCGTGCTGCGCCGCGACATCCCGATGACCAGCGTCAGCGTCCGGCTCATGCATTTCATGCCGCCGCTCGACCACGGCAAGGCCACCCGGGAGCTCGACTGGTACCCCTCCCCGACGCCGGACGCCGTCCGCGAAGCCGCGAAGTTCTACGTCGAGCAGAAGCACGAGAGCGCCCCCTGACCGGGCTTTTGGGGTGTGGCGCAGTTGGGCGCAGAGGGCCTGGGCGACGCTGGCGAGGGCGACGCGGCGGTGCCTGCGCGAGCGCAAAGAGCCAAGACTCGACGGGGTTACCCGCAAGACGCTGATCCGGCTCGCCAAGCGGTGGAGAGCTTTGGCGCGGAGATTGCCAAGTTCGACGTGCAGCATCTACCGCGCTATGAAGCAGCGAGCCTGTCCAGACGACCTCGGCGAGCGACGAAGCAGACGGCTCAGCAGTCAAACACCGACCAGCAGATTTCGTTCCGCAACCGCTGATCGTCAAGCACAAGCTCGCGAATCGTCTCCGGAAGCTGGTCACGCTGCCACCGGCACTCACGTCGACTCGCGGCCTCGCGGTCGCCTTCCGGGCACGGCGGCACGGGCGGCTTTGATCGCATAGGCGGCAGCACCAAGCTCGTGCGCGGCGACGTGCGCGACGGCCCCGGCCTGACCCGCGGCGTATGCGGCATGCCGGGCGGCCCCTCGCAGGTCTCTGGCCGCGCCCATGGCATGACCGCCCGCCGCGCGAGCCTGCATCATCGTCACCTCGCCGCGCACCCAAGCGCGGGCATGCTCGATCGCCTGACGCGGTCGTAGGTCCTCTGGCCGAGCCGACTCGAACAGGTCGAGCACATGCTCCGCGCAGGATGCCGCCCACAGGGCGAGGAGATGGTGATCTGAATCGGTGAGGGTCCCACCGCGGCGGATCGTCACGAAGCGAGGGTCCCGGACCCTTGGGAGGATCATGGTGAAACCCCTCCGCCGACTCACTGACAGCCAACGCCGACCCGTGACTGGCATCTCGGACTCGAGTTGAGACCGCTTGGGCGAGCTTATCGACCGGCACGAGATCAACACCCTCGACGACCTCGTCCGCGAAGCGAACGCCTACCGGAAGATCCTCAACCAGATCCGGCCGCGCGAAGCCCTCGGCTTCCCTCGGCCGATCGAGTTCCACAACAATCCCGCCCTCAAATCCCCATCAAGATCCAGAACGGCCAAGGGCTTGCAGAAAAACCCGTAGCATCCTTGGCCGTCCGTCTTGGTGTGGTATGGCCTGTACAGAAGCTTTTGGCGACGGCGAAGGAACACCGGCCGTGAGGCGTCGTCCTTGCCGCGGAGGAAGCCTGCGCTCAGGCACGGGTCGGCGGAAACACCTCGGAGACACCGGCAGCGAATGTCCGCTCGGCACGCCAGGAGTGCACCGACAAGATCCTCCTCTACGGCGAACACCACACCACCACCGTGTTCGACGAGTTCGCCCGCCACTTCAACGACCACCGTCCCCACCAGGGGCGAGACCAGCGCCCACCGCCATGCCGTCGAAGGCAAGGAAGACGAGTTCAACGAGTGGTACGACAACGTCCACGTGCGTGAGGTGATGGCGACGCCGGGGATGGTCTCGGCGCAGCGCTACACCCTGCGTGACACGGAGATGAGCCGGATGGTCGGTACCCAGCCGACGCACCGGTACCTCCTCGTCTACGAGATGGACGACGACCCGGACGTCGTCATGGGCAAGGTCCGGGAGGCGGTCGAGGCCGGAGCGATCCAGATGCACGAGTCGCTGGACCTCGGGTCCGTGCTGATGTCCTTCTGGTCACCGCACGGCCCGAAGCTGCACGGCCCGACGCTCGACGCGTGACGGTCTACGCGGCGTCGTCCGGCGCGGCGCACGCCGTTTGCTAGTTGGTCAGGTCACCGGGGACGGGTCGGGGGCGGTGCGGCTGGTGCCGACGGGCGTCGTTGTGTACCCCGGGGGGTATGCTGCCAGTGGAGGTGGGTGACGTGGAGATGGACGCCAAGGTTTTGTCGGACGCGGTGACGCGGTTGAAGCGTGCACATGGTCAGCTGGGCGCCGTGATCGGCATGATCGAGGACGGCGACGACTGTGAGCGGGTGCTGACGCAGCTCGCAGCGGTGTCGCGGGCGCTGGACAAGGCCGGCTTCAAGATCATCTCCACGGGTATGCGTCAGTGTCAGGCCGCTCGGGAGCGTGGGGAGCAGCCGCCGCTGACCGAGGAGCAGTTGGAGAAGCTGTTCATGGCCCTGTCCTGACCTGGCTCGATCGGCACCCCCTCTGGTCCTGTCGTGGTCGTCCCGCGCCGATCTGTGTCCGCAATATACCCCCCCGGGTATAAGTGTCGAGGATTTGGATGATGACGGTTGGTGAGATCGGTGTGGTGGAGCCGCGCCGCGGCATCGGCAGAGTGCTGCTGGCCGTGCGCGGTGCTCAGGAGTCCGCCGAGGGGCAGGCGCCCGACGCGGTGAACGTCCCGCTGTGGGGATTGAACGTGTGCGCCGGCCGGTGGGCGGCCAGGGACGTGGTGACGGGGCGCCGCTCCGGAGCGGGTGGCGCGATGGCCGCGGAGGTAGTCGAGACCACTGGCGCGCGGTCGTGGGCGTTGTCCGGCGGTATGCGGGTCTGGGCGAAGGCGGGCTACCCGGTTGAGCGGAACGCCGGTTGACGCGCGCGATCAGAAGGAGAAGGGAGCAGAAGGTGAGTGGTGTTGAGGTCCAGGTCGTGGAGACCTCGTCGTTGGGTGACCGCAGCTACCTGGCTCATGACGGGCTGGTCGCGCTCGTGGTCGATCCGCAGCGTGACATCGACCGGGTCCTTGCCTTGGCAGGCCGGCTCGGGGTGCGGGTCACGCATGTGGCTGAAACGCATCTGCATAACGACTATGTGTCGGGCGGGCTCGCCTTGGCGCGGGTGACCGGCGCCCGGTATCTGGTCGCCGCTGCCGACGAGGTGGGCTTCGACCGGCTGCCGGTCGCCGACGGCGACGAGGTGGTGGTGTCGGACCCGATGCGGCTGCGCGTGGTGGCTGCCCCCGGGCACACGTTCCACCACCTGTCCTACGTCCTCGGCGGTCCCGACGGGCCGGTGGGGGTGTTCACCGGCGGGTCGCTGCTGTTCGGGACTACCGGCCGTACCGACCTGCTCGGCCAGCGGCACGCCCACACCCTGGCCGGGTACCAGCACGACTCGGTGCGCCGGCTGGCCGACCTACTGCCCGACGGCGCGCAGGTGTGGCCGACCCACGGGTTCGGCAGCTTCTGCTCAGCTACCCAGTCCGACGCCACCGCCTCCACGGTCGGCCGGGAGCGGCGGGTCAATCCGGCGCTGCGGCTGGAGACCGACACGTTCGTCAGCGAAACCCTGGCCGGGCTCGACGCCTACCCCGCCTACTACGCGCACATGGGCGCCCGCAACGCCGACGGCGCCGCCCCGATCGACCTCACGCCGGCGCACCGGGCCGACGCGGCCGAGCTACGCGAGCGGATCGCCGCCGGCGAGTGGGTGATCGACCTGCGCTCACGCAAAGCATTCGCGCAACGGCACCTGGCGGGCACGCTGAGCTTCGGCCTGGACGGGCCGATGTCCACCTGGCTGGGCTGGATGGCCCCGTGGGGCGCGCCGATCACCCTGCTCGGGGAGAGCGAGCAGCAGGTCGCCGATGCCCAGCGCGAACTCGCCCGCATCGGCATCGACCGGCCCGCCGCCGCGGCAACCGGCCACCCCGACGCCTGGGCCGGCCGGGACGAGCACCGCCTCGCCGAGCTCACCACCGCCACATTCGTCGACCTCGCCGCCGCCCGCGTCGGCACCGTCCCGCACGGCCTGCCCGTGCCGGACGTCGTGCTCGATGTGCGGATGGGCAACGAGTGGCGCACCGGCCACCTCGACGGCGCCGTGCACATCCCCCTGCCCGAACTGCCCACCCGGCTCGACGACGTGCCCGCCGGCACCGTCTGGGTGCACTGCGGCTCCGGCTACCGCGCCGCCGCCGCGAGCAGCCTGCTGCAACGCGCCGGCCGCCGGGTGGTGCACCTCGACGACGCCTACGCCAAGGCCGTCGACGCGGGCCTGACCATCGTCAACGGCAAGGAGACCTTGTGACCAGCCGAACCCCGGCCGCCCTCGCGGCCACCGCACTGCAACACCTCATCGCCACGGCCAACGCACCACGACTGATCGACGTGCGTACCCCGGGCGAGTTCGAGGCCGCGCACATCCCCGGCTCCTACAACGTGCCACTCGATGTGCTGCGCGAGCACCGCGACGAACTGCGGGCACATCTCGACGAGGAGGTCGTGCTTGTCTGCCGCTCCGGGCAACGCGCCACCGCGGCCGAACAGGCCCTCGCGGCGGCGGGCCTGTCGAACCTGCGGATCCTGGACGGGGGCATCAGCGCCTGGCAGGCCGCCGGCGCCCCCGTGCACGGAGGCAAGCGTCGCTGGGACCTGGAACGGCAGGTCCGCCTTGTCGCCGGATCCATCGTGCTGACCGCGGTCCTGGCCAGCGTGGCAGTCCCGCCAGCGAAATGGGCCGCGGCGGTCATCGGTGCCGGGCTGACGTTCGCAGCCCTGTCCAACACCTGCGTGATGGGGATGCTGCTGGCCAAACTGCCCTACAACCGCGGCCCCCGCCTCGACGTTGACGGCGTGATCGCCGCCCTGGCTGCCCCCCGGGCGTGATCGCCGCCCTTGGCCTCGGCGCGCTGATCGGGATCCTGCTCGGCCTGCTCGGCGGCGGCGGCTCCATCCTGGCCGTCCCCGCCCTGGTCTACGGCGCCGGGATCCCACTGAAAGCCGCGGTGCCGACATCGCTGCTGGTCGTGGGGATCTCCTCGGCCGCCGCTCTGCTGCCCCGGCTACGCGCCCGGCAGATCCGCTGGCGCATCGCCGCGATCGTCGGCGCCGCCGGGGCGGTGGCCGCATTCGGTGGCGCAGCCGTCAACCGGCTGCTCGACCCCCGCATCGTGCTGATCGGCTTCGCCGGCCTCATGGTTCTCGCCGCGGTCCGGATGCTGCGCGGTGACAGCGAAGCCGGTGGCGACTGCGCCCTACCCGACGGCGGCGTCAACTGGCGCGGCTGCCTGCCCAAATCCATCGGCACCGGAATCGTGGTCGGGTTCCTCACCGGCCTGTTCGGCGTCGGCGGCGGCTTCCTCATCATCCCCGCCCTCGTCCTGCTCCTCGGCCTGCCCGCACCCGCCGCGATCGGCACCTCACTGGTCATCATCGTGATCAACTCGGGTGCCGGGTTTGCTGCCCACGCCGGCGACGCCGCCCTCGACTACCGCATCGCCGGCGCGTTCACCGCCGCCGCGGTCATCGGCTCGCTGACCGCGGGACGGTTCGCGACCCGCCTGCCCGCCCAGCGACTCAGCCGCGCCTTCGCCTACCTCGTCCTCGCCATCGCGACGTTCGTCGTCCTCCAAGCCATCATCAGCCCACCTACCAGCTGATCCCGTCCGCGCCCACGGCGACACCGCCGTGCTCGTCGGCAAGACCCGCTTCGTCGTCAACGGCGGCAGCGTGTTCAAACGGGAGTGTCAACACCGAGGTGTACACGAAGAAGGACGGCCGCTGGAAGCTCGTCAACCTCCACGCCTGCTCGGGGAGCTTCTGACCGGTGGTCGCATCGGGAACGGGCGCGGCGTTGTTGGCCGGTCGGCGGGGGTCGGCGAGGACGGGCGCGTAGAGGGCGAGGCCAGGCGGTTGGCGGCAAGCATGTCGTGGCGGGCATTGCGGACCTGCGCTCGGGCGCCCATGAACTCGGCGGTAGGTATGGCCCGCGGCGTGAGGCAGGTACTGGCGTTACCTGGAAGACCAGGCACTCCCCGCGGCAGGCGGTGGCGCCTTGACTGGACGGCGTGGACCGAGCGAGTAGCACAGCACCCAGCCCGTCGACATCGGGGGAGCCGACTGACAGTCGGCGCACGACGGCGATCCTCGCGATCATCCTGGTCAGCTACTTCATGATCCTCCTGGATAGCTCGATCATCTTCACCGCGCTGCCCACGATCCGCGCCGCGATGCACTACTCATCGACGGGGTTGGCATGGGTGCAGGACGCCTACACCCTGGTGTTCGGTGGTCTGCTGCTGCTCGGCGCCCGGGCTGGTGACCTGCTGGGCCGCCGGCGGGTGTTCGTGGCCGGTCTGGGAGTGTTCGCCCTCTCGTCCCTGCTCGCGGCGGCTGCCGTGCGCGACTGATCCGCGCGGCCCACAGCGACGGAGACGTCCTCACCGAGAAGGGACAGGCCAGTGATCAGCACATGGAACGACGACGAACTGGGGCGCATCGGTGACGCGACCGAGCTGCAGGTCGCCTCGCGCCGCACGGACGGGTCGTTGCGGCCCTACGTGACCATCTGGGTGGTCCGCCGCGACGCGGATCTCTACGTCCGCTCGGCCTACGGCAGCGACAACCCGTGGTTCCGCCGCGCCAGGGCCAGCGGCCAGGGCCGCGTCCGCGCAGGCGGGATCGAACGCGACGTCATGTTCTCCGTCCCGCCCAAGGATGTGCACCGCGGCATCGACGCGGCCTACCACGCCAAGTACGACCAGTACGGGCCGCAGATCGTCGGCAGCGTCGTCGGCGCCCACGCCGCCCCCGTCACCCTGCGACTCGACCCACAGAACTGACCTCGACGAAGGGACGCAGTTGTGCCTGACAGCATCAGCACGCTCACCCTCACGGCCGGGTAATCCCGGAGGCGTGACACGACCGATCCCTCATGCCGATCACCGAGAAGCACCACCGTGTGTGCCACCCACGTGCGGCGCCGACGTCGACCCGTCCAGCGCCAGCGCGTGAACGCCAGACCGCTGTGCGGCGGGTTTCAAGCATTGCCGCTACTCCTGGGGCAACGGGGGGGCTTGGCCATGTTGGGGATGCCTGGCCGCGGCCGGTCGGACCAGAACTGGGACGCGCGCGGGATCGGGTGTCGGGATCGGGTGTGGGGGAGCGGGATCTGCCGTTACCGTCAGACCCCTGTCGTTAGCGCGTCCTCGTCCGACGGGCGGCGCTGGCCTAGGAAGGGAGTGCCTGGATGGGCGGGCCGCTGGACGGGGTGAAGGTGGTTGAGCTGGGGGTCGTGGTGGCCGGCCCGGCATGCGCCGGGATCCTGCTCGACTGGGGTGCCGCGGATCATCGCCCTGAAGGACGCAGGCGCCATTCCGTAGCGTCCTGGGTCGTCAATGCTTTCGCGGTGGTAGGCGAGGGTCCCGGGTCTCGTCCGCTCTCTTGGTTCGGATGAATGCCGGGGCCGGCGGCCGGCATCCACGGGGCTTCCGGCCCGGTTATGACGCGGGCTTGGCGGGGTGTTTGATGCCGAGGGCGTTGAGCCAGATACGGGTGAGCTCGTCGACGGCCTTGTCGGCGTCGAAGTCGACGGGGTCGTGGGAGTTGAAAAGGAGCTCAGCGAAGTAGGCGACCATGCCGCCGAGTGCCTGGGCGGCGTAGGCGGGTTCGACGTCGGGGTCGGCGAGGCCGTCGGCCTGGAGTTGGCGGATGCGGCGTTCGATGCTGTGGGCGAAGGCGTCCTGGCGTTGGAAGCGGATGCGCCAGACGTCGACGTCGATGGTGGCGACCTGGTGGATGACGCGCATGATGCCGGCGTTGGCCGCGTAGGTGCGCAGGTAGTGCTCGTTGGCCGCGCGAATGCGCTCGATGGCGTCGGCGCCGGTGGTGCCAGCCGCACCCGCACCAGCCGCACCGGCACCAGTTGCCCCCGCGCCGCCACCGCCGACGCCGACGGCGAGCAGGTCGAGCTCGACGGAGTCGACGACCTTGCGGAAGATTTCCTCTTTGGAGATGAAATAGGTATAGAAGGAGCCGTGTGAGGTGCCGGCCTCGTCGCAGATGTCTGCTACCCGTGCGTGGAGGAAGCCGTCGCGCTCGAACACCACCCGCGCCGCGTCGAGGAGCTGGTCGCGGGTTTGCCGGCCGCGGCTGGTGCGGCCGGTGCCACGTCGTTTGGCTCTGGCCTCTCCCTGCCAGCCGCGGCTGGCGTTGGGAATGGAGGCTATTTGCTCGACGGGTCTCGTTCCTTCAGACATTGCAGTCCTCTCCGACGACATAAACCGTGGCACGGCTGAGTACGGCTACCTGTCGTCCAGGGACAGGATCGTGTGCATAGTAGTGATGCTGGCGCTCGATGCGCTGCCTTTTGGGCGGGTGCCACGGTTCTCCGGGGAGATGGCCGACGGTCGGTGACCAAGCGCTGCCGGGCAGCGTCGAGCGTAGCAGCGGCAACATGCTCTGACAGCCTGGCGGAACCGTGCTTCCCCCGCACCTCGCCGAAGGTGCCAGTCGCGGGGCTGGGCGGACGAGCTGGCGCTGTGCCTCGCTCGCGGCCTCTCACGGCGTGACTCTCCATCTCGCCCGTCGCACACCTCCGGTTCGCTCGACGCTGACGTGGCCCGAGGGCCCGTGGGCTCAACGGTCCGAGAGCCCGAGCCAGGTCGCCTGGGCCGCGGGAGCCGCCGGTCCGCCCTTCCTCGTCGTCTCGACGACGGGAACCGGCCCACCTCTCGCGCCGACTCCCGCTGGGAGGTACCCGGACAAAACCACCAACAGCAGGGGTTGTACGCTCCCATGGTGCGGGAACTTTGAGGTCGACGTCAACATCGGAGTCCAGGCGAGATGCCCATGCGAGATGTTGCGTCCAGATCCGCGCCTACAGACGGGAGCCGCGAGTTGACCCCCTCGGAGCACCTCCCCGCGTTGCTGCGGGTAGAGGATGTCTCGATCAGCTTCGGAGGTATCAAGGCCGTCGATCAGGTGTCGTTCACCCTGGACCGCGGCTGCTGCGGGATCATCGGGCCCAACGGCGCGGGCAAGACGACGCTGCTGGACGCCCTGGCCGGTGTCCTCGTCCCCCGAGCGGGACGGATCCTGCTCGATGGCCAGAACCTGACCAGGAGATCGTCGGCCTGGCGCGCACAGCATGGCATCCGCCGGACCTTCCAGCGTCACCAGGCCTTCGGCTGGCTGACCGTCGAGGAGAACCTCCTGGTGGCGTGCGAGTGGCGGGGCCGAGGTCGGAGGATCCTGGCCGATCTGCTGGCGGCCCGCTCGTCGCGTCGCCGCAGGGAGGCGC
The DNA here is from genome assembly GCF_032027725.1 of Pseudofrankia coriaricola. Taxonomy (NCBI): domain Bacteria; kingdom Bacillati; phylum Actinomycetota; class Actinomycetes; order Frankiales; family Frankiaceae; genus Pseudofrankia; species Pseudofrankia coriaricola. The sequence goes on from NZ_JASNFO010000009.1 coordinate 75,591, forward strand.
ACCTGGAGCGTATCGAGCATGTCCTGGAGCTGTGCGGGCTCCTGTCGGTTCGTGACCAGCGGGCGGCGACTCTGCCGATCGGGCAGGTGCGGCTGATGGAGTTCGCCCGGGCGATCGTGGACGAGCCGCGGCTGTTGCTGCTGGACGAGCCGACGTCGGGCCTGGGGCCGGCGGACACCGAGCGGCTCGGTTCCGTGGTCTCGGAGCTGACGTCGAAGGGTGAGTGCGCGGCGATTCTCGTCGAGCACGATCTCGACTTCGTCGTCGGGCTGTGCGACCGGCTGATGGTGCTCACGTCCGGCCAGATCCTCACCAGTGGTGACCCGGCCGAGGTCTGCCGGGACCCCCGGGTTGTCTCCGCCTACATCGGGACGGCGTAGATGGACAAGTTCTTCAGCCTGGTTCTGAGCGGCGGTGTGTCGGGCGCGGTCTACTCGCTGCTCGCGATCGGTCTGGTGCTGAACTACCAGACGGCCCGGATATTCAACTTCGGCCACGGCGCGACGGCGTTCTCGGCCGCGTTCCTCTTCTACCAGTTGAACACCGGGCTGGGCTGGTCGAAGTGGGCCGCCCTCGTCGTGACGGTGTTCCTGTTCGCGCCGCTGGCCGGGCTGCTGTGGGACCGGCTGGTCTTCCGCCGGCTGGCCGGCGCGGGCGAGGCGGCGGCGACGGTCGCGAGCGTCGGGATTCTGATCACGATGCCGGCGCTCGTGCAGTGGTTCTGTGACGTGCTGCGCGGGACGTTCGGCGTCGGGTTCGTGGACACCTCGACGGCGTATGTGGTTCCGGGGATAGGGCCGAACCCGCCGCGGAACTTCCGGGTGACGTCCGGGCTGGTGATCAGCTCGAACCAGCTCATCGCGCTGGTGGTCGCGCTGGTCGCCTTCCTGGGTCTGTGGCTGCTGCTGCGCTTCACGGCGCTGGGGCTGCGGATGCGGGCGGCGGTCGACAAACCGGAGCTGGTGCGGCTGCGCGGGACGAACACGAACACGACCTCAGGCGTGGCCTGGGTGCTGAGCTTCTTTCTCGCCGGGCTGGCCGGTGTGCTCGCGGCGCCGCTGCCCGGCACGTTCGGCCTGACGGGGGACAACTACACGCTGGCGTTGTTCGTGGCCGCGACCGCGGCGGTGATCGCGGGTCTGCGGTCGTTCCCGGTCGCGTTTCTGGCGGGGCTGCTCATCGGCGCCGCCCGCAACCTCGCCGAGGGGTATGTCAGCGGCCAGTACCTGGGCCCGGTGGGTTCGTGGATCGAGGGTGTCTACGGGCTGAGGTCGTCGCTGCCGTACTGGGTGCTGATCGTCGCCCTGGTCGTGGTCGGCATGGAGCGGCGCCGTCGGGTGGCGGGGACCAGCAGCGAGGCGACCCCGCCGCCGGACTACCTCGCGGACCTGCCGCGGTGGCGCCGGCATCTGCCGTGGGTCGTCGCCGGCGCCCTGCTGCTGATCTACGGGCTCTTCCTGGCGGACAGCACGTGGCGGACGATCGTGCTGAGCGGGCTGGCGCTGGCGATCGTGTTCATGTCGTTCACCGTGGTGACCGGCCTCGGGGGAATGGTCAGCCTGGCGCAGTCGACGTTCGTCACGGTCGCCGCCCTCAGCGCCGGCTGGGCGGTGGGGCACGGCTGGCCGTTCCTGCTGGCGCTGCTGCTCGGCGTCGTCGCGGCGACGGCGATCGGGGTGGTGGTGGCGCTTCCGGCGCTGCGCCTCGGGGGAGTCGCCCTCACCCTCGCCACCCTCGCCTTGGCGCTGCTGGGATTCTCGGTGCTGTTCAACATCGCCGGCTTCACCAATGGCACGGAGGGGTGGCGGCTCGCGTTCCCCGCGGTCGGCTCGCTGGACTTCGCGGATGACCGGGTGATGGTCGTCGTGCTGTTCGTGCTGGTGCTGGCGGTCGCGGGCATCGTCGGGAACCTGGAACGCTCGGCGGCCGGGCGGGCGATGGCGGCGGTGCGGTCCAGCGCGCCGGGAGCGGCCGCCAGCGGTGTGCCGCTCGGGCTCACCAAGCTCACGATCTTCGGCGTGTCCGCGGCGTTGGCGGGGTTCGGCGGGGTGCTGCTCGCCTGCGTCCAGGGCACCGCGCGGGGGTTCTCCTGGCCGCCGATCATGGGATTTCTCTGGCTCGCCACGGTGGTGATCTTCGGGGTTCGCCGCCCGCAGGGCGCCATCGTGGCCGGCCTGGTGTCGGTGGCACTGCCGCGGGTCATCAGCCACGGCCTTCACCTGGGGTCGGTGGGCTGGAGCGGGACGAGCTCGCCTGTGGTCGCGCAGATTCTGTTCGGGCTCGGCGCGATCGGCCTGGCCCAGCAGCCCGAGGGCACGCTGGCGTCGGTGTCCGCGCTGCGGCACCGCCGGCGGCTGGCCGCCCGCCCTGCCGGGGTGACGGACACGGCCACGGCGGTGATGCCGGGCACCCTCCCGCTCGGCGTGACCTCGCCAGCGCTCGCCGCCCCCGCGGGCGGGCCGGCGTCGGCACCGGCAGGCTCGTCGGCATCGCCGGCGGGCTCGCCGCTGCTCGAGCTGCGGGGGGTGCGGGCCGGGTACGGGGAGGTCGAGGTTCTGCACGGCCTGGACCTGGCGGTGGCGCCGGGCGGTGTGCTGACGTTGCTGGGGGCCAACGGCGCGGGCAAGAGCACGCTGTGCCGGACGGTCGCCGGGCTGACCTCGTGCGTCGCCGGGCGGGTGCTGTTCCGGGGCGAGGATGTGACGGCCGCGCCGGCGCATGAGCGTTCCCGGATGGGCATCGTGCTGGTTCCGGAGTCCCGGGGCATCTTCCCCAGCCTGACGGTCGAGGAGAACCTTCAGCTGTGGCTGCGTGACCAGGCCCTGCGGGACGGCGTCTACGACCGGTTCCCGAACCTGGCCGCCCGGCGCGGGGTCGAGGCGGGCAACCTTTCCGGCGGTGAGCAGCAGATGCTCAGCCTGGCGCCCTTCATCGCGCGGCCGCCCGCGTTGCTGCTCGCCGACGAGCCGACGCTGGGGCTGTCGGTGAAGGTCGCCGGCGAGGTGCTGGCCGCGCTGCGGGTCCTGCGGGACGAGGGGACGACCCTGATCCTGGTCGAGGAGAAGGCGCAGGAGGTGCTGACCCTCGCCGACCAGGTCGGTGCCCTTTCGCTCGGCCGGCTGCAGTGGCTGCGCGCCGCCGCGGACCTTGATCCCGACGAGCTCACTTCCGCATATCTCGGCGGCGCGGCCACCGTCTGAGGCGGCGCCCGTCGGGTCCTGAAATCTCTGACTGGGAGAGACCTGTGATCTTCTTGCGTTCGCGCCGGGCGCGGGCCGGGCTGGCCGGCGTCGCGGCGCTGGTGGCCGCGGCCACGTTCGCCTCGTGCAGTTCCACCACCGACAACGGCACCTCCTCGGCACCCGTGGACCTGGGTAAGCCGATGGACGCCGCCGCCGCCAGCAAGCTGGCGATCGAGAAGGCGGGGCCGATCCAGTTCGCGACCGGCAGCACGGTCCGCGGCGTGAACGGCAAGGTCATCACGATCGGCGGTGTCGCCGACGTCAAGGACTCGACCGGTATCGAGAACTTCCCGGGCGTGTGCGACGGCGCGAAGGCGCGGTTCGAACGCGCCAACCGCGAGGGCGGGGTGAACGGCTACACGTTCTCCTACGCGGGCTGCACCGACAGCGGCGGCGACCCGACCAAGTCCAAGGACGCCGTGACCGAGATGGTCGAGGACAAGAAGGTCTTCGGCCTGGTGCCCTTCAGCGCGTCGGTCTCCACCGTCGGCGACTACCTCAACGACGAGCACGTGCCCTACTTCGGCTGGGGCATCTCGACCGACTACTGCGGCTGGAACAACCGGCAGTTCGGCTTCTCCATCACCCAATCGGTCGCCTGCACGGCCGTGCTGCCCGGTCAGACGTTCTACTCGTCCGCCGGCCTGGAAAGCTACCTGGCGGGCACCGGCAAGAAGCCAGCCGACGTGAGCGCCGCGTTCGTCGGGCTGGGCGCTGCCGCGTCGGAGAACTCCGTGAAGAGTTTCGCGAAGATGGCCGTCGGGCTGGGCATGAAGGCCCCCTATGCCAAGTCCCCGATCCCGGGCCCCGGGGCGCCGCCGCTGTCCGACTACACCCCGATCGCCCGGGACATCATCGCCAGTGGCGCGAACCTGGTCGCGTCGACGACGACTCCGGCCACGATCTTCCCGCTGGTGGCCGCGCTGCGCTCCTCGGGCTACACCGGCGACATTCTGATCTACTTCGCCGACCCGCGCCTCGCTCCGCTGGCCGACCAGCTCGACAAGGTGTACGCGATGACGCCGAACTTCGGCTCGGACGTCTTCCCGAGCGCCACGTTCAAGCAGATCGACGCCGACCTGAAGGCCGTCGGTTCGCAGGCGGACGCCGGCGCCTCCGGAACGCTGACCTCGTATGGTGCCGCGGACCTGTTCCTCAAGGCGTTCGCGAAGATCAGTGGTCCGGTGACCACCGAGGCGCTCGTCAAGGTGCTCAACTCCGGGTTCGACTACCCGGCGCTGGGCAACGCCATGTGCGGCTCGACCTGGCCGGCCGGAAGGGTCCTGGGCAACGACTGCGCCGCACTCGTCAAGTTCGACGGAGCGAAGAAGGCCATCGTCCCCATCAAGGACCTCCAGACCTTCGGCCACGAATACCTGTTCGCGGCCGCGTAACCACTCCTGGCACCCGCCGAAGGCTGTGCGACCGGAATCTGGTCGCACAGCCTTCGGCGTGATGGGCAGTGGTGAGGCACCGTCCACGTCCGGTCCGTGGGTGACCGACGGGCGCCCGCCTGCCTATATCGACGTCAATATTGACAACCAGGTGTGAAGGCGGTCTCATGGGTGGCGTGGGGCAGGACGCATGGATCTTTGACTTCGACGGTCACTACTACGGTCAGCCTGGATCAGCGGAGAGTGATCATGAACATCGATGAGGCGGCCGGCGTCTTCACGGATCCGGGGGCGTATGCCGACGACAAGCGTTTCCACACGGCCACGGCGCTGCTGCGCCGCGAGTCACCGGTGCACCGCGTCGACCACCCGAAGTTCCTGCCGTTCTGGGCCATCACGAAACACGACGACGTCATGGCGATCGCCCGGGACTCCCAGCTGTGGATCAACGCCCCGCGCCCCGCGCTCGGCCCCCGGTCGCAGCGGGACGGCGCGCCCGAGGACATTCCCATCCGGGCGCTGGTGCAGATGGACGCGCCCGACCACCCGGTCTACCGGCACGTCTCCGCGGACTGGTTCAAGCCGGCCGGCATCCGCCAGCTGTCCGACCGGATCGCGGAGCTCGCGAAACGCCACGTGGACCATATGGCCGAGCTCGGCGGCGAGTGCGACTTCTTCACCGATGTGGCCGCGAACTATCCGCTCTATGTGATCCTGTCGCTGCTCGGGCTGCCCGAGGACGACTTCCCGCGGATCTTCAAGCTTACCCAGGAGCTGTTCGGGGCCAACGACGCCGACCTGGCCCGCGACACCGACGACGCGTTCATGGCGACGATGCTGGACTTCTTCAACTACTTCCAGGCGCTGACCGCCGACCGCAGGGCCAATCCCACCGACGACCTCGCGTCGGTGATCGCGAACGCGACCATCCGCGACGAGCCGATCGGTGACCTGGAGGCGATCGGCTACTACGTCCTGATCGCGACCGCCGGCCACGACACGACCAGCTCGGCGCTGTCCGGTGGGCTGCACGCGCTGCTGGAGCACCCCGACCAGTGGCGGCGGCTGTCCGACGACCCGAGCCTGGTGCCGACCGCCGTGGAGGAGATGATCCGCTGGGTCTCGCCGGTCAAGCAGTTCATGCGCACCGCGACCGCGGATACCGAGGTGCGCGGCGTGCCGGTCGCGAAGGGCGAGTCGGTCCTGCTGTCCTACCCGTCGGCGAACCGCGACGAGGACGTCTTCGACCATCCGGAGCGGTTCGACGTCGGCCGCGCCCCCAACCGGCACGTCGCCTTCGGCTTCGGCGCGCACTACTGCCTCGGTACCCACCTGGCCCGGTTGGAGGGCCGGGCGCTGTACGCCGAGCTCATGCCCCGGATCCGCTCGATCGAGCTCGCCGGCCCCGCCGAGTACACGGAGACCCTGTTCGTCGGCGGCCCCAAGCGCCTGCCTATCCGCTACACGATGAGTTGACCCGCTGGGGCGGGGGAGCGGCGCTCCCTCGCCTGCCGGGAGCGCTGTGGGCCTGACGGCCCGACGGCTGGACCGGCCGCGGGGCGTTGCGTTGCCTCCCGCGGCCGGCCCAGGCTTCTGTGGCTACTGGTCCAGCCGGCGGCCACACCAGCGGTTGCGGCTGGCGGGGTCGGGGTTCTTGTCGTCGGGGACGACCTCGTAGCCGGTGCCGGCGTCGTTGACCCGCATGAAGGTGTAGCAGGTGGCGGTCTGGCCCCAGTCCTTCGTCATGTCGACTGGGGCGGGCAGGAGCCCGCCGGCGTCGTACTTGCTGGCACGCAGGGTGTCGATGAACTGGGCGCGGGTCGGGCAGGGCCCGGCCTTGTCCAGGCCATAGAGGAACAGGTCGGTGAGGATGTAGGTGACGAGGGCGAGCTCCTGGTCGGGCGGCTGGAGCTCGGGGGCGTAATTGCTCATCGCCTGCAGGTACTTCTGATGGGCGGGCCCGCCGATCTCGAACGGGACGTAGTTGACCGCGGCGGTCAGGCCGCTGAGCGTCTGGCCGTACTGGTTGACCAGCGACTTGTCGTAGCCGCTGGGCGCGAGCACGACCTTGACCGGCGCGCCGGCCTCCCGGATGCCGCGGACGACCTCGGCCAGGTCGGTGCCGGCGAAGGCGGCGCTCACCACGTCGACCCCGGCCTGCTTCAGCTGCTGGCCGAGCTGGACGGGGTTGGTGATGTTCCCGTTGAAGATGAAATGGCCGGGCGCCATCGGGATGCCGGCCGACACGAAGCTGGCACTGATCTTCGACCCGATGTCGTTGCCGGACGAGGTGACGTCGTTCTGGATGACGGCCGCCCTGGTGCCGCCCTGGGCCTTCGCGAAGTCGCCGAACGTCGAGACCGACGGGCCGTCGTTGAACACGTACGCGTAGGCGAACATGTTGCGGTACCTGTGGTCCGTCCAGAACGGTTCCGCCGGGACGCCCGTCGCCGGGACGCCGTGCTCACGCAGGTAGTCGGCGCCCTGGCTAGCGGCGATGGACGCCTCGACGAGCCCGAAGACCTTCTGGTTCTCCACCAGTTCGCGCACGGACTCGAGGTTCTGGGTGGGCACGCTGCCGTCGTCGCGCCAGGTGTACTCCAGCTTGCGGCCGTGGATTCCGCCGGCCGCGTTCGCCTCGTCGATCCGCGCGGTGAACCCGCCCTTGGCGGCGGTCAGCGAGGAAGCGCCCGCGCCGGTGTCGGGGTAGACGAAGCCCAGCTGGATCGAGTCGTTGGTGTACCCGGGGGTGCCGCAGCTGGCGACCGCGTTGCCGCCCGCGTCACCGCCGCCCGCCGCGCAGCCCGCGGCCAGCACCGCGACCAGGGCGGTGGCCAGCGCCGTGGGCCGGCTCGCGCCGCGCCGGGACCTGGGCCAGGCCTTCGAGCCGGGCGGGGTGTCCCACGAGCGGGAGAACGACCGGTCACGGTGCGGCCGTCGCCGGAGGCGCCGTACCGGCGCGTCGCTCTTCTGGGAGTCGTTGGGCGTGCTGAGCACTCCCGGTCACCCCCAGCCCAGGGTCAGGGACTCGCGCGGGCCGCACAAGGCGCGCGAGGAACGGACTCTCAGGCACTGAGAAGCCAAGATGGTCTCCACGTAGTTTTCTTCCGGTCCGTCAGGATTCCAGGGCCTGCTGCGGGACGACGTCGAGCTCGGGCAGGCCGGCACCGGTCACCGCCGCCGGGTCGAGGTCGTCGGCCAGTGGCAGGAACGCTGGGCGCCTCTTCTGCGTGAAGCTGTCCAGGCCCTCCCGGAAGTCGGGGCTGGTGACGGCCACCGCCATCGCCCGGTAGGAGCGCCGCAGTGCCGTGTCCAGGTCGCTCTGCTGGTCGGCGTGCAACTGGTGGCGGATGAGCGCCAGGGAGGCCGGCGAGCAGTTCTCGGCGATGTCGGCGGCGTAGGCGCGGGCCGCCGCCACGAGATCCGCCGGCTCGACGACCCGGCTCACCAGCCCGAGCGCGAGGGCCTCGTCCGCGTCGAAGACCCGCGCGGACAGCAACAGGTCCGCCGCCCGCTCCGCCCCCACCAGCCTGGGCAGCAGCCAGGTGGCGCCGAACTCCCCGGCCAGGCCGCGCCGGGCGAAGGCGGTGGTGAACCGGGCGCCGCGAGCGGCGAACCGCACGTCGCACAGCAGCGCCTGGACGAGGCCCATGCCGGCGCACGCGCCGTTGACGGCCGCGATCAGAGGCTTGCGCAACGCCCAGGCCCGTACCGGCGAGCGGCGTCCGGACAGGTCCAGGCCGCCGGTGGCGATCCCGTCGAGACGGCCGCTGTCGACTCCCGGGCAGAAGGTCTTGCCCGCGCCGGTCACGACCGCGACCCGGATCCGCGGGTCACGGTCGACATGCTCGAGCGCCTCGAAGTAGCGCAGTTCCATGTCCGGGTTCCAGCCGTTGCGCCGTTCCGGGCGGTTCAGCGTGACGAGGCCGACCCCGTCCGTGCCGACGTGCAGCAGCACCGGCCCGTCCGCGATGACCGCGACGTCGTCGCCGCCCGGTGTGCCGTCGCTGCCTGGGGCGCGGCCGACCGCGCCTTCCGATGACCGCTCGTGCGCCGTCCCCACCTCGTTCCCTGTCATCGTCCCCTCGGTTCGGTGTGCCCGGCTCGGCGCGCGCGATCAGCCAGCACTGCGCGGCCGGCGCGTCGGGCAGGGCGGTAGTGGGGGCGCCACTACGGGCAGGCGGCCGGTCGCCGGCTGATCTTGAATGCGGCGATGTCCGCTGCCGGTCGCGCGTTTGCGCGCCGCGCCGGCTCGCTGATCCACAGTCAAGATTGACGTCGACCTTGAGGTGCGCGGCCCATAGTAAGGGGACTGTCTGGGCGACAAACGGGCGGGACCTCGACCGGCCGTACCGGCTTTCGGTCCGGGTGTGCCCACGAGATCCCTTACCCGGTCGGTCGACGCCGCGCCGGTCTCCCGTCGAGCGGCTGTCGCCCTGGCACCGGCGGCCGTTGGGACGGTGGCCCTGCCGTGTGGCCGCATCCAAGAATTACAGACCGGCGGATAGCGGCGTGAACGCCGCGGGTCACAGAGAGAAACATCTCGTCCGGGCTGGCGGTGCGGTCACAACCGCGGTGCGGTCAAACCCGCGGTGCGGTCAAACCCGGGGCCCGACGGGCAGGTCGCCGCCGCGAGGCAGGCGCATGGCCCGCAGGCAGAGCCGGCTCAGCTGGTCGACGGCGGTCGCCAGATCGCGGTCGAGGGCTCCGTACGGGAACGACCGGTCGGCGAATCCCTCCACCATTCCGATGAGCCCGAGCAGCATGCGCTCCGGGCTGACCTGGGACTCCGCCAGCCCGGCGCGCTGCAGCTGGCGGACCGGCTCGACGTGCCGGGCCACGGCTCGCATCCGAGAATCGGCCCGGATGGCCCGGACCTCCGCGTCGTGGCAGCTGATCTGGGTGATGAGCCCCAGAAACCGGGCCTCCAGCCGATAGGCCTCCAGGTATCGGCGGACGCTCGCCCGCATGAGTTCGTCCAGCCCGTCCAGGCGACCGGGCTCGAAGCGCAGGCCGTCAAGAGGCGTGCCCAGCCGGGCCGAGGCCTCGCGCGCGAGCTCCTGGAAGGCGGCCTCCTTTGATTCGAAGTAGCGGTAGAACCCCCCGTGGGCCAGCCCGCCGAGATGGACGATGTCCGTGACGCGGGCGGCGTGGAACCCATCTCGCTCGAAGACAGTCCTGGCCGCCGCGAGCATCCGCGCCCGGGACTCCCGGAGCGCGGGCGAAAGCGGCGGTCCCGGCTGTTCGCGGTCCGCGGGCGGGTCGAACGGCAACGGTGATCTCCTCTCAGCCGCGTTCACGTGCCCCGATCCGTGAGCTGCCTAGTCGGTCTGGTCCGTCAGCAGCGCGGCCTGCATGCCGGCGTCGACGGGGATGTTGACGCCGTTGAGGTAGGCGGCCGCGTCAGAGCCGAGGAACGCGAGCACCTGGGCGACCTCGCGCGCCGTCGCCGGGCGCCCCTGATGGCCCTGGCGGACCGCCCAGTCGAGCAGCTCGTCCGTCATCGTCGCCCGGAAGTCCGCGAGCAGCGGCGTGCTGATCGGGTTGGGGCAGGCGCCGGTGATGCGGATGCCCGACCGGCCGAGCGTCCGGGAGGCATACAGGGTGTAGAGCTGGCCGCATTCCTTGGACAGGCCGTAGGGATCGGCGGTCAGCTCCGGGTGGCAATCGAACCAGGCCAGCGACTCGTCCCAGTCGTCGATCGCCATGAGCTTCAGCAGGTCGTCGCGGTGGCTGGGCCAGCCGGTGCCCGCCATCGACGAGGTCAGCACGATGGCGGCGCCCGCGGTCATCCGCGCGGCGAGCCGCTGGGACAGCCGGCGGGTGGCGAGGAAGTTGACGCTCAGCACGGTCCGCGTCGGCTGGGTCGCGGCGACACCGGCATTGGCGAACAGCACGTGGACGGGGCCGTCGACCGCCGCGGCGGCGGCCTCCACCCCGGCCTCGGTGGACAGGTCCGCCTCGATGAACCGGTGCGTCGGCCCGGCCGGGGTGTCACGGTCGATCGCCGTGACGTGCGCCGCGCCGAGCTCGTCGAGCAGCTCGACGAGCGCCGCTCCCACGCCGGAGGCGGCGCCGGTCACGACGACGCGCTTGCCCTGGTAGCTGAATGGGTCCCCCACGGGGCTCCTTCCTTGATGCCGACGTTCCTTGATGCCGACGGCGGGGCCGGACGTGCGGGCAGGCACCGGCCACGTGCCCGACGTGCGGGCGCCCACCCGGCGGCTCGGGCAGGCGGACCTGCCCGAGCGCCTGGCCGCGTCAGCCGGTGACCGCGGGGAGCGTCTCCCAGCCGCGGACGGTGGACGTGCGGGCCTGGCGGGCGTTCGACCAGTCGATCTCCCATTCCGGGAAGCGGCTGAGGACCTCGTCGAGGGCGACGCGGCCTTCGAGGCGGGCCAGCGCGGCGCCGAGGCAGTGGTGGATGCCGTAGCCGAAGGTGACGTGCCGGCCGATGTCGCGGTGGATGTCGAAGCGGTCGGGCTCGGGGAACCGGTGCTCGTCGCGGTTGGCCGAGCCGTTCAGCAGCAGCATGATGCTGCCCTCGGGGACCGTCTGGCCGTGGTGCTCGACGTCGCGCGCGACGTAGCGGGCCTGGACGGGCGACGGGGCCTCGTAGCGGAGCAGCTCCTCGATCGCGCCCGGGATGAGCGAGCGGTCGGCGACCAGCTCGCGGCGCGCCTCGGGGTTCTCGGCGAGAACCTTGCCGGTCCAGCCGATCAGCCTGGTCGTCGTCTCGTTGCCCGCGCCGGCCAGCAGCATGACGTAGGTGACGATCTCCTCGCGGGTCAGTGTGCGGGTCGTGCCGTTCTCGTCCTCGAACTCGGTGGTCAGCATCTCGGTCATCAGGTCGTCCGACGGGTGCTTGGCCCGCCAGTCGATGTAGTCGCCATACAGCTCCATGCTGGCTGTGAAGTCGTCGTTCGGCGTGAGTTCGGTGCCGTCACCGGTGAGCCGCAGGCCCTCGTCGATCCGGTCACGGATCGACTCCTGGTCGTCCTCGGGAATGCCGAGCAGGTAGCCGATGGTGCGCATCGGCATCTGCGCGCCCAGGTCCCTGATGAAGTCGAACCGGCCCGCGCCGACGAGCGGGTCGAGGCTGCGCGCGCAGAACTCCCGGACCTTCGGCTCGAGCGCGAGCATCTTCTTCGGGGTGAAGACCCGGGCCAGGATGCCCCGGTGGACCGTGTGGACCGGCGGGTCCTCGAACAGGATGTTGCCCGGCGGGAGCTCGATGTTGGCCTTGATGAGCTCCAGGACCGAGCCGCGGCCCGAGCGGTAGGTGTGCCAGTCCGCGAGCGCCGGCTCGACGTCGGCGAACCGGCTCAGCGCGAAGAAGTCGAACTTGTCGTTGCGGTATAACGGCGCCTCGTCGCGCAGCCGCCGCCACGTCGGGTACGGGTCGGCGTCTATCTGGGCGTCGTAGGGGTCGTAGTACACGTCGCCCGGGCTCGTCACCGTCATGCTCGGCTCCTTCTCGCGGCCGTGATCGTGAGGAGAATCATCCGTCGTCTCACCTCCGGCTGCCGCCAGTTCCGCCGCCGGCGGTTCCACGGGGCGGGCTGGGACGCCCCCGCGGAACCGCCGGCCAGTGGGGCCGCCTGGTCAGCCGCTGGGGTGGACGAGCGTCTGCGTCTCCAGGTAGGCCTCTAGCCCTTCCACGCCCATCTCGCGGCCGATGCCGGACTGCTTGAAGCCGCCAAACGGGTTCCTGAGCTCGACGACGGTGCCCGAGTTGATCGCGAGGACGCCGGTGCGGACGCGCCTGCCGAGGGCGGCTCCGTGGGCGGGGTCACCGGTCCAGACCGAGCCGGACAGGCCGTAGTGGGAGTCGTTGGCGATGCGGACGGCCTCGTCCTCGCTGTCGTACGGGATCACCGCCAGCACCGGGCCGAAGATCTCCTCCTGGGCGATCCGCATCCGGTTGTCGACGTCGGCGAACAGCGTCGGCTCGACGTACCAGCCCCGGTCCAGCTCGGCGGGCCGGCCGCCGCCGGAGACGAGACGGGCGCCCTCGCCCTTGCCGGCGCCGATGAGGCCCTCGACGCGGGTGCGCTGCCGTTCGGCCACGAGTGGGCCGACGAGGGTCTGCGGGTCGGCCGGGTCGCCGACCTTGGCCGTGGCGACGAGGTCGGCGAGGCCGTCGACGATCTCGCGGTAGCGGGTCCGGGGCGCGAGCACGCGGGTCTGGGCGGCGCACACCTGGCCGGTGTTCATGAACGCCGCGGGCAGCAGCGCGGGCAGGGCGGCGGTCAGGTCGGCGTCGTCGAGGATGATCGCGGCGGACTTGCCGCCGAGCTCGAGGGTGCAGCGCTTGAGCTGCTCGCCGCAGATCGCGCCGATCCTGCGGCCGACCGCGGTGCTGCCCGTGAACGAGACCTTGTCCAGCCCCGGGTGGCGCACCAGGAGCTCGCTCATCTCCCGGTCCGCGGTGATGATGTTGATGACGCCCGGAGGCAGGTCGACGGACTCGAGGACCTCGGCGAGCAGGTAGCCGGTCAGCGGCGTCTCCGGCGCCGACTTGATGATCATCGTCGACCCGGAGGCCAGGCTCGCGCCGATCTTCATCGCGATCAGGAACAGGGGCACGTTCCACGGCACGATGCCCGCGCACACGCCGACCGGGGCCTTGACCACGGTCGCCGGGGCGAGGAGGCCGGGGCGCTCCTGTTCGAACGGGAAGGTACCGAGCAGGTCGGCGTAGCCGTCGAGGACCATGGCGGCGGCCAGCGTGTTGCCCAGCAGCGCGAAGGTGGAAGGCGCCCCCATCTCCGCGGTCACGGTGTCGGAGAACTCCTGCGCGCGTGCCTGGATCGCGGCGCTGATCGCCCGGATCGTCGTCGCCCGCTGGGCGGGGGAGGTGCGCGGCCAGGGGCCGTCCTCGAATGCCGACCGTGCCGCGGCGACCGCGCGGTCGATGTCGGTCCCGTCCGCTTCGGGGACGGTCGCGATGACCTCCTCCGTGTGCGGCGAGGTCACGTCGATAGTGCGGCCGCTCGCTGGCGCCACCCAGGTGCCGCCGATGAACAACCGATCCTTGACGACCGGCGAGGTGACCGGCGACGTGCTTTCCGCGGGCAGTAAGGACATAAGGCGGCTCCGGCGGGTAGGTACGTCGACACGACTTCGCCAGCGGGCGCCGCCCCGGCGGCATGAATCCAAGCCCGACTGGCGCTGGGCCGGCTCGCGGTCGCGGTGGCGGTGCCGGGAGTCCGGCGCCGGGTGAGCAACCACCTGACGCCGCTCGTTTCCGCCTTGGCTACGAGTCGAATTCGCAGCGTTTCATGGCGCACTGCGCGAAGCAACAGTCGCATTATGCGAACGGCGGTCCCGGTGCCGGACGCTCCGCGCCCGCACCCGGGCGCCGCCTGTCGGGCGCTGAGCGCCCTCCCTGCGTGGATTCCGGGCTGACGCATATGACGGTGGTCCGGCTGATCCCGCTCGACGAGGTGGCTGGGTTGGTACTGCGCTGGTGCGCCGTCACTTGTTGTGGCTGGGTTTCGTGTTTTGCCACAGGGGTGGGTCGGTGTCGCTGCTGGTGCGGCGTTACTTGTTGTGGCTGGGTTTCGCGTCCTGCCACAGGGCGGGCGGGCGTCCCTGGGTGAGAGCCGTCAGGGTCTCGGCGGCCGCGCGCACGCGCTCGCCGAGGTCGATGACCTCGGCGCCGGTCCGAACGGGCGCGTAGTGCTGGTCGGAGGCGCAGATCGCCGCCAGCACGACGACGACGTCACCGCGGGCGTCGAACACGGGGGCGCTGACCGTGGTCGCGCGGTAGGTGCCGCCCGGCTCGATCGTCGCGGGCAGCGCGTCGGCGAGGCCGAACATCCGGTGGACCTCGCTCAGGATCCGGCGCAGCGCCGCGGCGTGCTCGGCGCCTCGCTGGTCCTCGCCGAGCTCCGCGGCCAGCAGGTCGAGGCGCTCGCGCAGGTGCCTGTCCACCTCGACGCCCCAGCCGCGCGCCCGCAGCCCGGCGAGGCTCGGGGTGATCTGTGCCAGCGCGTCGCGCGGCCGGTCCGGGCCCAGCCGGTCAAGCCATTGCTCGACGGCGGTGGGGTCGTCCGACCAGGCGACGCAGACCGCTCCGATCGGCGGCTGCCGCGGAAACCGGTCGCCCAGGCGCAGGTAGCGGTAGGCCGCGCCCGTGCCGACCGCCGCGCCGCCGGCGCCGTTCAGCGCCGGCTGGGGCGGCTGCCCGATCTCGCCGATGAGCAGCTCGTCCCGCTCACCGGGAATCGCGCCCGTGACCAGCGCGAGACAGGTCAGCTCGGTCACCGCGGCGAGGTCGTGGACCACCGGGCGGGCGGCGTCGATGACGGCGTGGCTGCGGCCCGCGGCCCGCCCGGCCGCGACCAGCGCCGGGCCGAGCCGGTACGTGTGCCGCTCCGGGTGGCGCAGCAGCCAGCCACGCCGGGCCAGCGTCACGACCATCGGGTGGATCGTCGTCTTGCTGAGGCCGAGCGCTCGCGCGATCTCGGCCAGGGTGGCGCCGTCGACGGGGCGGGCCGCGAGGAGGTCCACCAGGTCGAGTAGCCGATCTGTCTGCGGTGATGGTCTGCTGCTCATGATGCGGCGACCGTAGCTCAGCCGGCTGCCGGTTCGCATGGTGCGCCCATGGCTTCGCACAGTGCGTACCCGGACCGGCTGGTCCGTTGCGAGTGCCCGTCCGCCGCGGCTAGGGTCACGAGGTCGAAGTCGATGTCGACATAAACCTCGGCCGAGACTGGCCCGCTGGTGCGAGCTGACATCGGCGGAGGCGGCGGCCGTCGCGTGCGCCGAATCGCGCGCGGACAATGCGGGACTATGAACGGCGGCGTTCGGTGCGGCTGTCGGCGGATTGCGGAGGTGAGGCGGCCGTGACGACCGTGGGCGAGCTGCTGCTCGGGCGGGCGGGCAGTGATGCCGTCGCGCTGTTGTTCGGAGACGAGCGCTGGACCTACCGGCAGCTGGTCGAAGAGGCGTCCCGCCGCGCGTCGGTGTTCGAGTCGTTACGCGACGACGGCCGCCCGCCGCACATCGGCGTTCTGCTCGACAACGTGCCCGACTATCTGTTCTGGCTGGGCGCGGCGGCGTTGTCGGGCTCGGTGGTCGTCGGCATCAACGCGACCTACCGGGGCGAGGCGCTGGCGCAGCTGGTGCGGCACACCGACTGCCAGGTCCTGGTGACCTCCGCGGGTTACCAGCCCATGCTGGAAGGCACGGATACCGGAGTCGCCGCGGAGCGGATGCTGCTCGTCGACAGCGATGAGTACGCCTCCCAGCTCACCGCCGCGCCTTCCGCGCCGCGCGCGCGGCCGGTCGCCGCCGATGACCTGTTCTTGTTGATCTTCACGTCCGGTTCGACCGGGCTGCCGAAGGCGGTGCGCTGCACGCAGGGCCGGTTCGCCCGCACCGGCGCCCACGTGGCGCGGATCGCCGGGCTTGGTGTCGGTGGCGGTGCTGGTGTCGGCGGCGGCGGGGACGGCGGGGCCGCGGGTGACGTGGTGTACGCGCCGTTGCCGTTCTTCCATTCCAGTTCGCTGTTCACGGGCTGGTCGTCGGCCCTCAACGCCGGTATTCCGATCGCGACTCGGGCGAAGTTCTCCGCCTCGGGCACGCTGCCGGACATCCGCCGCCACAGCGCGACGATGCTCACCTATACCGGCAAGGTCCTGAACTACATCCTCGCCACCCCCGAGCGTGACGACGACGCGGACAGCCCGTTGCGGCTCGCGATCGGCAACGAGGCGTCGACGCGCGACATCCGCGAGTTCGCCCGCCGGTTCGGCTGCTCCGTCCGGGACAGCTACGGCTCCACCGAGGGCATCATCATCATCCGGCGCGACCCCTCGATGCCCGAGAACGCTCTCGGCACCGCCGACCAGACGGTCAAGGTCCTCGACCCGGAGACGGGCGCGGAATGCCCGGCGGTGGTCCTTGACGCGGCCGGTCGACCGGCGAATCTGGACGAGGCGGTCGGTGAGATCGTCGAGACCTCGCCCGTGTCGGGGTTCGAGGGCTACTACAACAACGAGGACGCGACCCGGGCCCGGTTCCGGGACGGTGCCTACTGGTCCGGTGACCTCGCCTACCGCGACGCGGACGGCTGGCTGTACTTCGCCGGGCGGTCGAACGAGTGGCTGCGCGTCGACGGTGAGAACTTCGCCGCGGCGCCGGTGGAGGCGATTCTCGCCCGCCATCCCGAGGTCCGTTCGGTCGCGGTCTACGCGGTGCCCGACGACCCGGTAGGGGACCGGGTGATGGCGGCGCTGGAGCTGCGGGACGGCGCCGGCTTCGACCCGGCGGCGTTCGACGCGTTCCTCGCCGAGCAGCCTGACCTTGGGCCCAAGTGGGTGCCGGCCTTCGTCCGGGTGACCGGCGAGCTGCCGAAACTGGCCAGCATGAAGATCGACAAGCGCCGCCTCCGTCGGGAGGCCTGGCGTTCCGGACCGGTCGTATGGCGCCCCGCCAAGGGCGAGCCGCTGCGCTCCCTCGACGACACCGACCGCGCCCGGCTCGAACCGCTACTGGGCTGATCCCCTGGCTGAGGAGGCTACCGTCGTCCACGATAGCGTTCGCCCGGCCAGCATCTCGAAGATCGCCGTTGGCCGTCGGTGACCCGTCCGGCCGGCCCCAACCGTGCGGGGTGGCGGGAAGTCGCTGGAGGCCGCCGATGATCCGGTGGGATGTTCGGAGCTAGAGCGAGGAAACGAAATTACTCAGGTTCTCGCCCAAGAGGCATGTGGCGCCAGGCACGTAAGGGTCCGCCGGTCAGTATGTCCCGCGCAGGACGATCTTGACGCTCGCGAGTGAGAGGCCGGCGGCCTTGGCGATCTCCGGGAGGGTGCGGCCGCCGGATGCCCTGACTTCACGGATGGCGTCGTCACGGTCTCGGCGGGCCTGGGCAAGGTCGCGCTCGGTACGCTGCACCTGGCCAGTCAGGGCGGTGATTAGCCGAGCCCGCGACTTCTGCCTTGGGTGCGCGGCCTGAAGGCAGGCATGGCCTCGTGGGTGTCTGTGATCTTTTCTGACCCGGCAGCTACAGGCCCCGACTGTGGATCTTCGCGATGCCACCCACCGAGCGCCTCGAGATGCTCATGGATGAGCTCGCGGTCTTCGCCAACGCAGCCTGGTCACGGAGTGACAAACACAGCCCAGGCTGCACCATGGCTACAGCTCTCGGGGACACTTGGCCTGGCATGCTCGCCAAACACGGGGCCGCTCATCGCGAGCCCTCAGACTGGTGTTTGGGCGGCGTGGCCGTCTCCGCCACGAACCGGTTGACGATGGTGGCCATCGCCTGGACTCGCTGGACCAGTCTGGCCGGCGTCCTCGACTTTCTGTGGTCGTCACAACTCTGCAGTCCGGTGGCAGAGACTGCCATCCCCGCAGGGAGTAGCTCCGGTGCGATCCGGTAGTCGGATTTCTTGTACCATTCCGCGAACGCGGGCGCGGTCGACTCGGGAAGGTATACGACCCAGACGGTCCTTCTTTTTCTGAGCTTGAAGATCAACTTATCTTGTTCCCGGACCTCGTCGAAGACCTTGAACTGCACGGCGCCAATCTTCCCCCTGAGGATACCGCGCCTGCCGTATCGCTCGCTGTCGACCGGTTCGATGAAGTCCCAGCCCTCCCGGCGCGCCAGCCGCCGCCATGCCGAATAGGCCGGGTCGACCGAGAGCCCGTTTAAAAATCCGATGGCGCCGCCGACGATCAGAGGAGCGCCGACGAGGCCGATTATAAACCCGTCGCCGAACCGATTCACGCGGCGCTGTTCGTCGGCGGAGTTTCGTGTTCCCTGGCTCCAGTTGACGCACCGGTCACCGTCGGACATCTGCTGGCCGCCGCAGTCGGTACTGCCGGTCGCCAGGTTGTGCGCCGCCCAGGCAACAACAATAAGGCCGACGAGCAGGGCGCCGGTCGCCAACGCTGATACCTTAACGCGTCTCATGCGGCCTCCAAGGTTATGCTGGTGGGACGGGCGGGGCCTAACGGTGGGCGTGACGCGGGAACGTTGCTCGCCGCCGACGCCGGAACACGCGTGGGCCCCCTGGTCGTAGGCGAGCCGGGGCGCCGGTAAAGATTAGTGTAATCGGGACCGGACGCCGAGTCCGCGCAAGCGGCTGGTCCGGAACTCCGTCCGGGCCGTCATGTAGTCGGCCGTTTCGCTGCGGCGACTGGCCGGACCTACGCAATCCTGTGACCACGCCGGCCGTCGACGCGGGCTTGATCGCCATTCATGCCCTCCGGTGGCTGCGATCCTGCCCGGCAGACAGCCACCGGAGATCCTGCTGGTTTATTCGGGTTGGGTTACTTGATCGACTGTGGCGGCTCTCTGTTGATCTTAGGGGTGGAGGGTGGTGGGGCAGCTGGTCTGTTGTCTCTGTCCCTGTTCCCGGCTGTGGTGGGGGGTTGTGGTGTCGATGCGGTCGGAGTCGTGGCCTGAGATTCCGGAGGCGACTGTGCGTGCAGCGCGGGCGGCGGCGCGGCGAGGGGCGTATCCGGTGGCGATGCGGGTCCGTGACGAGCGGGGAGAGCTGTTCGCGGACGGCGAGTTCGCGGGGGCCTTCGGGGTGCGGGGTCGGCCGGGCTGGTCGCCGGGGCGGCTGGCGTTGGTGACGGTGTTGCAGATGGTGGAGAACCTGACCGACCGGGGTGCGGCGGCGCGGGTGCGGTTCGGGATGGACTGGAAGTACGCGCTGGGCCTCGAACTCGACGACGAGGGGTTCGACCCGTCGGTGCTGGTGGAGTTCCGGTCCCGGCTGGTCGAGCACGGGCTGGAGGAGAAGGCGCTGGACCTGCTGCTGGACGCGCTGGCCGGGCGGGGGCTGGTCGGGTCGGGGGGCCGGGCGCGCACCGACTCGACGCATGTGCTGGCCGCGGTGCGCGGCCTCAACCGGACGGAGCTGGCCGGGGAGTCGGTCCGGGCCGCTCTGGAGGCGCTGGCTGTGGCGGCGCCGGGCTGGCTGGCCGGGGCGGTCGACGTGGCGGGTTGGGGGCGGCGCTACGCCCGCCGGGTCGACAGCTGGGCGATGCCGTCGTCGAAGGCCGAACGGGAGGAACTTGCGCAGACCTACGGACAGGACGGGTTCGCGCTGCTGACGGCGGTGTACGGGCCTGGCACGCCGGGCTGGCTGGCCGAGCTGCCCGCCCTCGACGTGCTGCGCCAGATCCTGGTGCAGCACTACACCCGGGCCGTGGGCGAGGACGGGCGGGAGGTGGTCAGGCGGCGGGAGGACAGGGATGGTCTCCCGCCCGGCAGAACCCGGCTGACCTCTCCCTACGACCTCGACACCCGCAGTGGCGCCAAGCACGCCACCGTCTGGGACGGCTACAAGGTCCACCTGACCGAGACCTGCCAACCCGCCGGTGACGGCCTGAGCACCCCGAACCTCATCACGAACGTGGTGACCACCGACGCGACCGTGTCCGACATCGCCATGATCGAGCCCATACACGGCCAGCTCGCCGCCCGTCGGCTGACCCCTGAGCGCCACTACGTCGACTCCGGCTACTCGTCGCCAGACCAGATACTCGCCGCGCACGGCGCCCACGGGATCACCCTGGTCACCCCCCTGCTCGAGGACAGCTCCGCCCAGGCCAGAGCCGGGGCAGGCTACGACCGCTCCCGGTTCACCATCGACTTCGACCGCCGGACGGCCACCTGCCCGAAGGGACAGACCAGTTCCTCGTGGAGCCCCGCCCGCAACAGGGGCCAGGATGTGATCGTGATCGGCTTCCCCGTCCTGACCTGCCGGCCCTGCCACGCCCGTGACCAGTGCACCACCTCCTCAGGGGGGCGGCGCCTGACCATCCGGCCCCGCGAGATCTACCAGGCACAGCAGGCCGCCCGCACCCTCCAGAACGACCCGGACTGGAAGACCGACTACGCCCTGCGCGCGGGAGTCGAGGGCACCATCCACCAGGCCACCGCCACGACCGGCCTGCGTCGCTCCCGCTACCGCGGCCTCGCCAAGACCCACCTCCAACACGTCTACACCGCCATCGCGATCAACTTCCTCCGCCTCGACGACTACTGGAACGACCAGCCCCTCGAACGCACACGCACGAGCCACTTCGCCCGACTGGCAGCCGCCTGACCGAATAAACCAGCAGGATCACCGGAGGGTACAAACGACGATCAGCCACCGGCGCCGGCGCGGCGTTGCGCGGCGACCGGAGCAGGTCCTCACGGCGAAGGCTCGCGAGCAGCCAGCCGGCGCGTGGCGCGCATCACCGTCTGGTGTGCAGTTCGCCGTTTTGCTGAGGCGCTTGACTGACTGTGCGCCTGGTCGCCGGGCGTGGCGCGAGGACCTGCTGCGGTTCTGGGGTTTCGCAGAGGCCTAAAAGTGGCCTCTCCGCCCGCCACCAAATGTTGATCTTGACTGTGTCGAGATGGCGTTCGGGCAGTCAGAGGATGCCGGGTACCGCGTGTGAATCCCGGCCTGGCTTTGTCCCGGGCGCGAGCTCGTGGTTCCGGATGGGCGAAGGTGTCCAGCGTGCCGGGCGGATGATCACCATGGTGGCCGCCGCCTACCTGGACTCGGTCTTCGGCCGGCAGGTCGCCGGAGATCCAGACGAGACGATGGCTGCTAGGCTTGACCTGCGATTTCGGATCCGAGGCTCGGTGACCGGTGCGTAGTGTGGTCCCCGGCCGTTTGGGGCTGTGCGCGGGGAGGTCTGCCGTGAACATGGATGACCTGTTCGATCCGCCGACCGATCCCGCCGCGCGCTCGGCCTACCTGCGGCGTCGAGCCGAACTCGCGCGTGTGCGCGCGCAGAAGCTGATGACGACGATCAGCCGCGCGACCTACCAGTCGGATCCGGCGATCCTCGGCCAGGTCAAGGCGATCCTCGCGATGCCACCCACTGAGCGCTTGGAGATGCTCATGGATGAACTCGCGGTCTTCGCCAGTGCCCGCATGGTCACCGAGTGACGCGCAGGGGCCAGCCGGCTCCGCGACTACGGCTCTCGGGGATGCTCGGCATGCTCGCCGAGCATGAGGTCCGCTACGCGATCGTCGGAGGAGTCGGCGCCCGCCTGCAGGGGACTCCCTACGTCACCGGTGACCTGGACATAGTGCCCGACCCGGACCCGGCGAACCTGGACCGGCTGGCCAGAGCCCTGTCCAGCGAGGTGACCATGAAGAAGCACGCAGACTCCACGGACTACCTGCCGCATCCTGTGGTCCGTCGCGAGGAGTTCTTCGCGGAGTATTTCGCGATGTACCAGACCCCCCACGGCCCGCTCGACGTCCTCATCGAGCTGCCGGGCGTGGGACCCTTCGACGCGATCATGCGCAGCGCGCGGCGCTATGACCTCGCCGGCTACGGCCTCAGCATCTACGTCGCCAGCCTCGAGGACATCATCCGCTCCAAGGAGACCGCGGGCCGCACGAAGGACCTCATTCTGCTACCGATCCTCTATGAGGCCGCTGACCAGCTCGCGCGCGAGCCCGACGACTATGCCCTGAGTGTGGAGGCCCTCGAAGTCGACCTTCCCCCGCAGGGATCCGAGGAGCAAGGCTAGAGCGGTCGGCGCGCGGCGATACTCAGTCACCGACCAGCACGATCGGGCCGGCGCGTCACCACAGATACGGGGTGAGAACCGGCCACCAGCTCTCACCGCAGAATCCTGTGGCCCATCCCACCATCCGCTATACAGTTCGCCATTTCGTTGCGGAGATTCCCACAGCAGTAGCCCTCCGCGCGATGGTGTCAGGTCGAGTTCGCCAAGGCGCGTCGAAACGTCATCATGGGCCTTCCGGGGCCGTCGTAATCCGGGACCGGGCCATTGACGGTGAAGCCGAGGCTGCGGTGGAAGGCGATCGATCCGGCGTTGCTCGGCGCGGTGATCGCCTCGACCTCCCGGCAGCCTTCCGTCAATGCGCGCCGGAAGAAGTCCTGGTAGAGGGACCGGGCGAGTCCGGTGCCGCGGTGGTCAGGTCGTACGCCGACGAAATGGATGTAGCCGACGTCCGGCCGCGACGGCGAGCGGAAGGCGATAAGGAAGGCCGCCAGACCATGGTCGTCTTCGACGACCCGGCTCGAACCATGGAAGTGGTCGAGGAAGAGTCGGGGTAGTGCCCTGCTGACAGGCCGGCCCCACCAGTCATCCGCGACCGCCGCGATGGCGCCGTAGTCATCGGGTCGAGCCACCCGGACCGCGAGAGTGTCCACTCGCGAAGCATGCCGGACCACCCGACGCGGCGGGGTGCGCTGGCCGAGTGCGACGATGCCATGCCCCGCGGTGCGACGGACGGCACAGCGCGCGCCCCGAAGGGACATTGACCATGGACACACCATTGCGAGCGAGCCATCACAGCGGCAGGACACGGCATCCAACCCGAGCCCCGGTCGGGCTCTCCGGTTGCCGGCAGATAGCCAGCCACGGACTTCTGAACCCACATCAGATCAAGAACCGATTCATGATCTGGTGGATGTCCAGGGTCAGGACCCCAAACATCCCACCTGATCATGAAGCGATCATGATCAGGTAAGAGTCGGGATGTCAGGTCAACGACGAGCTCGGCGCTCGGCGCCTATAGTCGGACCATTCGAGGACCGGCTTCGCGTACCGCGAGTACTTCGCCGCCGTCAGGCCGACAATCGGCCGGATGATTTCAGCGGAGTTGGGCTTGAACGCGCTTCCGCGGAGTGGCGCAAATGCGCTCTTATGGCGCGATCTCGCCGATTGAGAACTTCATCAGATCCCGGCCGACGGTGACGGGCCCCGAATATCCTCCCCGGCGCATGTCCGCCGCGAAGTTCTGCTCGGCCCGGGACGCCGCGCGGGCGCGAGGCGGGTCCGGCGGCCGACGCGGCTGACCGCGCCGGCCGCCAGATGAGCCGGTACGCGTCCGCGCCCGGTCCGTCCGGCCTGCCGGACGTGGCTCCTGACTTCCGCCAAGATCACGGCTTGATCGCACCGACAGGTCGCTGATCTGCGGGTTCATCGATCGGGAGCGCCGTTTTTGTGCACTAATCGGGAGCCCTGGGCACGGCCAGGCTGCCCAATCCGAACACTCTCGCTTGCCAACCCGCCTCTCCGCCATCCCGCCGGGATCTCTCGCCGCAGACCTCGATCAGCTGGCAAGCAAGGATCCCGCGGTTCCGACCCCTACCCAAGCTACGGAGCGTGATCGTCAGTTCCACCAAGCGCCGCGACTGTGCACTAACTTGGCGGAAGTCAGGACGCGGCTGACCGCGCCGGCCGCCAGATGAGCCGGTACGCGTCCGCGCCCGGTCCGTCCGGCCTGCCGGACGTGGCTGGGCGGCCGGTCATGATTCGCGCACGGCCGGCGCGGTCGCCGCGGCCGCGATGACCAGGGCGAGCGCGAGCCATGGCAGACTTCCCACCCCGGCGCGTTCAAGCGCGACACCGCCAGCCAGCGAACCGCCCGCGATGCCGAGGTTGAACACGGTGGTCTGTATGGACGTGGCGACGTCGGCCTGGTCGGGACCGCAGGCGCCGACCACGGCGGCCTGCAGCAGTGTCGGTATCGCGCCGTATGCCGCGCCCCAGGCGACGAACGAGACGAGCAGAACCGGCGGCACGCGCCCGAACAGCCCGAGCGCGAGCATCGCGACCGCGACGAGGCCGAGCGCCGCCCGCAGGGTCGTCCGGGGGTGCCGGTCCACCACAAGGCCGGCGACCCAAACCCCCACGACGGTCGTGCCGCCGAACACGAACAGCACAAGGCCGGCGTTCCCGAATCGTGATCTTTCGACGAACGGGGCCGTGTAGGTGTACATGGCCTGGTGGCCCAGCAACAGGAAGAGGGTCATGGCGAACACGGAACGCAGGCCCGGCCTGACGATGACCCGCCGCACGGGGAGACGTGCCGTGCCCGATTCGCCTGGGAAGTCCGGGAGGCGCTGGATCACCCAGGCCGCCAGGATCAGCGCCAGCGCGGCCAGCGTGGCGAAGCCGGCGCGCCAACCGACGGCGGCGGCCAGGGCGGTGCCCGCCGGAACGCCCGCCGCGAACGCGACCGTGATCCCGGCGAGGGCGATCGCGATCGCCCGGCCCTGGCGTTCGACCGGAACCCACCGAGCCGCGGAGCCCGCGTACATCGACCAGCCCACCCCGCCCGCCGCGCCGGCCAGCAACCGAACGGCGAACGTCAGCGGATAGCTGTCGGACAGGGCGGCGACAGCGTTGCACAGCCCGAGGACGATGAGTACGCCCACCAGCACCGGACGGCGGTGGTAGCGGCGCAGGAGCGCGGTAAGCGGCACGGCGGCCAGGCAGGACGCGACCGCGTAGCCGCTGACCAGGAACCCGACGCTGGCTCGCGAGACGTCCAGGTCCGCACTCATCCGGAGAAGCAACCCCGTGGGCAGTTGCTCAGTCAGCACCGCGGTGAACGCCGCCGTCGTGAGCGTCAGCAGCCCGGACCACGGAAGCGCCGCCGGTGAGGACGTGGGTTCACCCGCCGGGGACGCGGGCCCCGGCGGGGATGCCTCGCCGGCCGGGAACGTCTGGCGCGTCTGAAATCTGGACATGCGACGATGCTCAGACGTTCACATCAATGTGATGGCAACTGTGGTCCCGGTCACTCAGGTAACGCGTCCGAGGTGGTCACGGCACGATGAAAATCGGTGAGCTGTCGCGGCGCACCGGCGTGCCCGCCCGGATGCTTCGGTACTACGAGGAGCAGGGCCTGCTGAGCCCGGAGCGGGCCGACAACGGGTACCGCGCCTATCCCGAGTCGACGGTCGACCGCGTGCGCCAGATTCGAGGTCTGCTCGACTGCGGCCTTACCACCGAGATCATCCGCGCCATCCTGCCGTGCCTGGACCAGCCCGAACACATCTACCTGCTGCCGGAAAACCTCAACCCGCGGACGCTCGAACTGCTTCACCACGAGGTCGCGCGTATCCAGCAGCGGATCGACTGCCTGACGCGCAACCGCGACGCGGTGCTCGAATACCTCGCGGCCGCGCAGTCCGGTGTCGCGCCATGCGCCGGAAATCGACGCTCTGGCGAACGACCCGCGCCGTCATCCTGACCCTTCCGACGAAGGCGGATCGGCACGGTCAGCGCCTCATCTGGGCGTGGCCCTCGAACGGGCCCGGGATGGTCGACGGCCGAGGTGTGGCCCGCCGCGGTGACGGTGCGGCGTTCGACGCGTTCCTCGCCGAGCAGGCCGGGGCCGACGCCGCCCTCATCGCCCGCCACTTCGGCGGCAAAGCCGACCTCGTTCTGCTTCCAGTTCGAAGGAGTCGGGTGGTCAGGCGGGGACGCCCGCGTGGGGCGTCCCCTCGGTCAGGGATGGTCAGTGCGCCGCGGACTCCGCCCGGTGGGGGAGCTTCCATCCCGGCCGCACGTAGTGACAGGTGTAGCCCTCCGGGTAGTTCTGCAGGTAGTCCTGGTGCTCCGGCTCCGCCTGCCAGAACGGACCGGCCGGAACGACCTCGGTGACGACCTTCCCCGGCCAGAGGCCGGAGGCGTCGACGTCCGCGATGGTGTCCTCGGCGACCCGCTTCTGCTCCTCGTCGGTGTAGAAGATCGCCGACCGGTAGCTGAGGCCGATGTCGTTGCCCTGCCGGTTCTTCGTCGACGGGTCGTGGATCTGGAAGAAGAACTCCAGCAGGTCCCGGTAGGAGATCCTGGCCGGGTCAAAGGTGATCTCCAGCGCCTCGGCATGGGTGCCATGGTTGCGATACGTCGCGTTGGGCACGTCGCCGCCGGTGTAACCCACCTCGGTGTCCAGCACGCCGGGGAGCTTGCGGACGAGATCCTCGACCCCCCAGAAACAGCCGCCAGCCAGGATGGCCTTCTCTGTCGCGGTGCTCATCTACTCGGTCTTCCCCTCTATGTCCTCAAAAAGGTGCCGGTAGGCGCCGTAGCCCGCACTGTCCAGCTCGTCGGCCGGGACGAAGCGGAGGGCCGCCGAGTTCAGGCAGTACCGCAGGCCGCCGGCGGCCGCCGGGCCGTCGTCGAACAGGTGGCCGAGGTGGCTGTCGCCGTGGGCCGACCGGACCTCGGTCCGCCGCATCCCGTGGCTGGTGTCGCTCTTCTCGACCACGTTGCCCGGCTCGATCGGCACCGTGAAACTCGGCCAGCCGGTGCCGCTCTCGAACTTGTGCACCGACGCGAACAAAGGCTCACCGGAAACGATGTCGACGTAGATCCCCGGCTCCTTGTTGTCGCAGTACTCACCGGTGAACGCGGGCTCGGTGCCGCTCTCCTGGGTCACCCGGTACTGCTCCGGCGTAAGCCGCGAGATGGCTGCCTCGTCCTTGCTGTAGGTCTCTGGCATCTCGTCCTCCCGACGGTGGCATACCTAGCGGATCCAACGCCGCTGATCACCCGTTTGTGCCCGGCCGGCGGGCGGGCGGCGGCGGCGGACGAGCGTGGATGCCCAGGCCATCGTCTGGCCCATGGCCAGCACCGGCGGACGCTGGCGGACGCCCGCCGACAGAGCACTGCCGATCTCATGATCGGCGGGTCGGCCGGTCTCGGTGGCCGGACACTTGCCAGTTACGGCACATGTGTCCATTATCACGCATGTGACGTTCAGCCTGCCGCCGGCGGTTCCCGTGCGGGACCGCCGGTCGCGCCGGTCGCGTTCCGCGCTGCTCCGGGCGGCGGTTGACCTGGTGGGAGAGCGCGGCACGGCGGCCGTGCCAATCTCCGATCTCGCGGACGCGGCGGACGTGAGCCGGCAGGTGCTGTACCAGCATTTCGGCGACCGTGACGCGCTCCTTCTCGAGGCCGCGCTGGATCTTGCTCGACGGGACCTGATGCCGGGGCTGGGGGATCCGGCCGCCGCGGTCCCCGGCCGTGCCCGGTCGCTGGCGGTGGCCAGCCACTTCGCGGAGCACCGCGGGTTCTACCGGGCGCTGATGACGGGCTCGACCGCGTTCGCCCTGGGCAAGGCGCTGACGGGCCTCCTCGTGCCTTTCAACCGGCAGCTCTTCCAGGAGGCGTTGGGCGGGACACTCGACGCGCGGACGATGGATGATCTCGCGACGGGTCTCGCCGGCGGTGGGCACGCTCTCGTCTGCGCCTGGCTGATCGACGGTGAGGATCCTCTCGACCCGGAGGAGTTCGCCGACCGGATCACGCGGATGGTGACCTTCCTCGTCAACGCGCTTCTCACGGTGCACGCCCCCAGCCGCGAGCCGGGCGTTCTCGCATCCGGCCAACCACGGGAGAGGACCATCCGATGACCGCAGGCAGGACCGACGCGTCCCGGCGCTCCGGCGAGCCCGAAGTACGTACCGCTCGCGGGAGCGTACGCGGCCGTTGGGAGGACGGGTTAGCCGTCTTCCGCGGCATCCCGTTCGCGCGGCCACCCGTCGGCGACGAGCGGTTTGCGGCACCAGTCCCAGCGCACGCATGGGAAGGGGCGCGGGAGGCGTTTGTCTTCGGCCCGCCGCCTCCGCAGGACGCGGGGATTCCCGGGAGAAGCGGTGCCGTGGACACGTCGGCGGGCGAGGACTGGCTGACAGTCAACGTCTGGTCGCCGGACCCGGATCCGGCGGCCCGCCGCCCGGTACTGGTGTGGATCTATGGTGGGGCGTTCAAGCTCGGTCAGGCGGGAAGCCCCGGCTACGACGCCAGCCACATCGCCCAGGAGGGCGATGTCGTCGTGGTCTCCTTCAACTATCGCGTGGGCTTCGAAGGGTTCGCGCGGATCGCCGGGGCACCGGCCAACCGCGGGCTGCTCGACCAGGTGTCAGCGCTGGAATGGGTGCGCGACAGCATCACGGCATTCGGCGGTGACCCTGACCGGGTCACGGTGTTCGGTGAGTCGGCGGGCGCCGGGTCCATCGCCGCCCTGCTGGCGATGCCACGGTCCGACGGCCTGTTTCAGCGGGCGATCCTGCAGAGCCCGTCCGGCGTCTTCTTCTCCGACGCGCTGGGCATCGACATCGCCTCCGCGATCGCGACGGAGGCGGGACGGCGAGCGACCATCGAGGATCTTTCCGCCGTGGACCCCTACAGGCTGGTGGACGCGGGCGCCGTGGTGACGACCAAGATGCGCGAGCGCGAGGACCGGTGGGGAGCGGTCGCCCACACCGTCACGCCCTACGCCCCGGTCGTCGACGGCGACGTGCTGCCCACCGCACCGTGGCAGGCGCTGCGGGCCGGCGCGGCGCGGGAGGTCGCTCTGATCATCGGGCACAACCGCGACGAGTATCGGCTGTTCACCGTTCTCGGCGGGCAGCGTGGCCGTATCGAGGACGAGGACGCCTCACTGGCGCTACGCACCTTTGGCCCGCAGCCCGACGGCGAGCGCGCATATCGCGCGGCCTTCCCGGAGGCATCGGCCGAGAACCTGCACGAGCTCGTCCAGTCGGACTGGCTGTTCCGCATGCCCGCTCTCCACCTCGCCGACGCGCAGACCGCCGCCGGCGGCCGTGCCCACCTCTACGAACTGGCCTGGGCCGCGCCAGGCAGCGGGGGTGCCCTGGGCGCCTGCCACGGCCTCGACGGCCCGCTGGTGTTCGGCACCTTCGACGCACACCTCGGCCCGCTGCTCCTCGGTCCCGAGCCGTCCGATGAAGCCAGGACGCTCGCGGCCCGCATTCGTGGCGCCTGGACCGCCTTCGCCACCACCGGCGACCCGGGCTGGCCCACCTACGACCCCGAGCGACGACTCACGCAGATCTTCGACGCCAATCCGACCGTCACCGCCTACCCGGAGGAAACCTCCCGGCGGCTGTGGCGGAACCACATCTTCGCCACGCTCCCCTTGCGCGCGTCCTAATGCGTGGCGGACCGCGCGGCCCCGCACCCGCGGATGACCACCTGCCGGACCACCTCAACCCCGGCCAGTAGACCCGGGAATCCGTCGCCGGCGTTCCAGCCTGACGACCTATGGTCCCGGCCTGCATGACCGCTGCGCCGCTTTGACGGGGCGGCGTGTTTTTTGTATCCGCGCAGCGCCCATCAGCAAAGGCAGGGGAACCATGATGCTCATCAATGGACCGACCGGTCAGCCGACATCTGGACGGCCGCGCTCGACCGCCGCGGCCGAGCCGGCGGCCGTCCGCCCCGGGGGCCGCTTACGGTTACGGCTCGCCGGCATCACCGTCCTCGCCGCGGGCCTGGCCTTCATGTCGGCCTGCGGCGGCGGCTCCGACGACGCGGGGGCCCCCGCGACGCCGACGGCAAATGGCTCCGCGGGTGCCGCGGACCCCCTCGGTCCGGTCGACAAGGCGACCGGCGCGCCCGTCAAGATCGGTCTGATCGGGGAGGGCGCCACCCCGGTACTGGACGCACGGCCCGCGGACCAGGTGGCCGAGGCGACCGTCAAGTACCTCAACGAGCACAAGGCCGGGATCGGCGGCCGGCCCATCGAGCTGACGATCTGCGAGACCCAGGGCGACCCATCCAAGGCCGCCGACTGCGGCAACCAGATGATCGAGAAGGGTGTCGTCGCCGTCCTCATCGGCACGTCCGGTGTCGTCGATGACGCCTGGAAGCCGCTGGGCGAGGCGAAGATCCCCGTCATGCTCTACGGTTCGAGTGACCCGGCGCTGCTGTCGAGCCAGACGACGTTCTCGCTGGGCAACCCGACCTTCCCCGTGATCGACCTGCCGATCCAGGTCGCGAAGGACGAGGGCAACAAGAAGGTCACCGCCATCGTGATCGACGTCCCGGCCGCGCTCCACTCCGCGCAGGAGGTCGCGCCGCCGCTGTTCGAGAAGGCCGGCATCGGCTACGACCTGATCCGCGTGGCGCCGGGCACCGCTGACATGACGCCCCAGATGCAGCAGGTCGTCTCGAACGGCTCGGACGAGGTCTTCATCATCGGGAACGACTCGTTCTGCATCAGCGCCATGAACGGCCTCAAGGCCGTCGGCTTCACCGGCACGATCAGCGCCATCTCCCAGTGCGTCACCGACGCGACCCGCAAGTCGGTCCCGGGAGCCACGCTGAAGGGCATGGTTGTCAGCGCCACGGCGCCGGTCGGCCCGGACAGCCCGTCGATGCGCCTTTACCAGAAGGTCGTCGACACCTACGGCACGGACATCGACACCAGCGTCCAGGACAGCATGATCGCGTTCATGCTGACGGCCGGCCTCCAGACGGCGCTCGACGGCATCTCCGGGGACATCACGCCGGCGACCGTCACCTCGACGATCAAGGCGATGAAGGAGACCGAGCTGCCCGGCGGCGCCGGACTGAAGTTCCGCTGCAACGGCAAGGCGGACCCGGCCAACCCGGCCGTCTGCGTCCTCGGCGGCCTGACCACCACCCTCGACGACAAGGGCCAGCCCGCCGCGTACAAGGTCCTCGGCAACACCCCGATCGCGGACTGACAGCGGCTGTGCCCAGAGGCGCGCGACGAGGCCCCGGCCACC